>JACPTC010000054.1 GCA_016192985.1 Candidatus Woesearchaeota archaeon
AGAGAAATTCTAAGGGATGTTAGGCGAGTGGAATTGAAGCAGTGAAATGGTGAGCGAGTTTTGCGAACCTCGCATGTCACTCGGAAATTCCACCAAGCGAACGAATGAAATTCGTGAGCGAAGAGTTTTTGAGCTGCCGAAAATTCGTTGGTGGCGTAATTTTTGGTTGATAAATTTCTGCGAAGCAGGGTAAAGTTAGGTGGGGTGAGAAAAAGTCTTTTTTAATGATTTAATAGCGAAAAATGCAGAAAAAGTGCAAAAATAACCGATAAATTTATAAATAGAGGGTATTTACTAGATAACATGATAATTGAAATATCCATAGAAAATTACCTTTCAGTAAAAGATAAAGTTACACTTAGCTTAGATTCAAGTCCAAGCAAAAAACTTCCCCAGAATTTAATAAATTTATCTAGAGATGATAAGTTACTAAAATCTGTAGTTATATATGGAGCTAATGCTTCTGGAAAGTCCAATATAATTAAATCTGTATTCTTTCTATGGAATATGGTTAGGAGTTCTCATAATTTTAATGTAGATACAAAAATTCCCAGATTACCATTTAAATTAGATGAAATCTATTTAGAGAAGCCAAGTAAATTTGAAATCATTTTTATTCATAAAAATATAAAATACAAGTATGGATTTTCATGCACTAATGAAAAAATTATTGATGAATATTTGTTTTATTGGCCACGTGGAAGGGAAGCACTTATATTCTCTAGGAAAGATACAACTAAATATGAATTTAAGTCAGATAAAAGAAGACAAGATATAATCAAAACTCAAACAAACAATAACGTCTTATATTTATCTAGGGCTACTCAATTAGGTTATGAAAAAACAAAGGGAGCTTATGAATTCATAGTTAATAATATTGTTATAAATATTAGTCCTTTATGGCAGGACATTACAATTAAAAAAATTTTTGAAAATCAAGATGTAAGAAAAAAAATCCTAGAAGTATTAAAGAAGGCAGATTTTGGGGGTATTGTTGATGTAAAAGTCGACAAAAGAAAGGGTCACCTACAAAGTGTTGAATTTAAATTCGGTAAAGAAGGACCTACTTTCAACCCATTGAAACCTCAAGAACAAGATGTTTACAATGTAAAATTTCAGCATAAGACTAAAAAAGGTAACTTAATTGATTTTGAATTTCATGAAGAATCTTTTGGTACTCAAAAATTCTTTTCAATGCTCGGCCCAATTTTTGATATTTTAGAATCTGGAAAGGTAGCAATAATTGATGAATTAGAATCTAGTTTGCATCCCAATATTATAAAATTTTTAGTAAAGTTATTTAATAGTAAATATAATAATAATGCACAATTAATATTTACTACACATAATACAAATCTATTGGACAATGAACTAATAAGAAGAGATCAAATTTATATTTGTACTAAAGAACCAAATAAAAACACGATACTTATCTCATTTTTAGATTTTGATTTAAGAGAAACTGCTGATTTTGAAAGGGCATATCTAAATGGTAGAGTTGGAGGTCTTCCTTTTATTGATGAAACCCTATTTGATTGAAAATGGTAAGAAAAAGAGGGAGGAAGCCCACAAAAGCGCTATGGATATTTTGTGAAGGTAAAACTGAAAAATTATACTTTGATAAGTTAAAATTTGAAGAGCGCATAAGTAGGTTAAGAATAAAATCTTTCCAATCTGGGTATAGAAATGCTGATGACATAGTTAAGGAAGCAGCAGATTTTATAAGCAAAGTGGATTTTCAAAAAGGCGATTTAATTGCGTGCGTATTTGACAGAGATGCAAATTCAAATGAACAATTAGCAAGAGCTAAAGCAACTGGAGAAAATAAAGATATTCTTATTTCATTTTCAAATCCTTGCTTTGAATATTGGATTCTGTGTCATTATGGATATTTTGCAGGCCAATATGAACAGAGGGATATTATAGCAGAAATAACTAGTCGAATTACGAATTATAAAAAGAATGATCCTGATTTATATTCAAAAACTAAGAACAAAATTCAAGATGCCATCAATAATGCTGATAAAATTAAAAATAAACATACAAAAGAAAAAACTATAATTCTAAGTCGTGAGAGTAATCCGCTTACACTTGTTTTTGAATTGGTCAATATTATAGATAAATTCAGAAATTGAGAATTAGCAAAATAAATTTTTATAGATATATTATCGTTTCTTTTTGAAATAATCTGCAATTTCTTTATTAATGTATGTTTCATCCAAATCTTGATTCTTTACTATATTGGGCATTGGAAAATCACCTTGGAGTGAACCCCATTAAGTTTACGGTAAGTTAAGAGACTTTTTATTTAAAACCTCCGCTTCAAATTCTGCTGGCCTTCCTCTTGAAGAACTAGGTTTTTTAAAATATATGCTCCTCATTACTTGGAATAATCTTCTGGAATCAATAATCTTATTTAATGGATAATTTCTTCTCCTATAGAAGTTTTTTCTACGCTCGTAGTATACACTATCTTTCCCACTTTTAAGAAATTCTTCTATTGTTTTATGTATTCGTTCTTGAGATTTTATTGAAGTTTGATCGATTGGAATTTGTGAGTTTGTCGCCTGAATAATCTCTAATGCTATATCATCATTTGTAGTTTCAACAATTTTTACTATTAGCTCAAAATTTTTTATAGATTTATCATCCTTTAAAACTTCCCAAATACTATAAGAAGTTTGACAACCATTTATAATTTGGTAATCTTCTAAACGAAATGTATCCCTTTTTGGTTCAATTTTTGAGGCCAAAATAGTAACTCCATTATTCATGCACCAAAAATTACTTCTTGTTGATGATTTAAGTGTTTCTTTAATATTATTTATGACCTCTTTCTTATCTCCTTGGTAATCTCTTACATTTGCTTCAAAAATTTTTTCATCAATTTCGTCATTACCTTTTGTTATAAAATTATAAAACTCATTTCCATCTACGATAGTTGTATAACCCCTAACATCCTTGTTATGTTCAAAATCATACTCACTAGATTTTATTGATGTAAGAATTTTATGATATTTTTGAATTGAGCTTATATCAAAAATTTCTTTTTGGTCTACAAAGAAAAACTCAGAAGCTTTTAATCCAATGTAATTCAAAAAATCAAGAATTTTGGTTCTTTTATCGAGAACCTTATGATTTATATCTTCTTTTTTACCCAAAGAGGCATATTCCAATTTAACAGAAAATTTATTTTTATTGCCAGATTCGTGCCATTTTTTCCATAATTCTCTAATAATTTTTGACCTCTCTTTTAATTGATTGTTTCCTAAAAGTTCTTTTGTAATATCAAATATATTCTCTAAACCATCTTTTAATTTAAGTAATGCCTCTTCACTAAATCCATTTTCTTTTTTAGTTTGAACTATTCTTACTAATATCTGAGATTGGTATTTAGAAATTGTTCAATTTCATCTATCGAATTGATTACGTGCCCATCTATAAGTGAATAAATTGCGTCAATTCCAAAATCATCACCTCCCTCAGTGATGCCTAATAAAAGGTCTTCACAATCCATTTCATATTCCTTTAAAAGATGAAAAAGACAAAAAATCTGGAATTGCTCAGATTCCGATTTATTCTGTAAATCAGGATAACTACCAACAAAATGTTTTATTTTCTCAAAAATTATTCCTTTTAGTGGCATATACTTTAACATTAATATACGCAAATCTATAAAACTTTCTATTTATATTCTTCTCGCCCCCGTAAATTAGCGTTGACAAAAATTTCAGAGTGCAAAGCGAACCGTATAATCTACAGAGATTATGCGAAGCCACCAACATAAAGGACTTTCGGTTAAACATTAACAACGGCAGCTCAAAAACTTCTTGCCTAACACACGTTTTGCGAACTTTTGCTTTATTTTCATACGTAAATCTTTCATTTCAGCCATCCCTTTCACTCCTTATACTCCCCCTCAACTACATCCTTTATCTGCTTTGCCTTTATTGGACCGATTTTCTCAACTTCTTGCAGCTCCTTTTCTGAAGAATTTACAATGTTTTTTATAGTCTTAAAATTTTTAAGCAATGGTTTTGCCAATGTCAAGTTTATGCCAGGCAAAGAGCTTACAATGAACTCCTGCTGCTCTTTCAATGCTGCTGGCTTTCTGTTTGCATGAAGGCTGAAATCCCTGCCAGTCTCTTTCTGTTCGCGCCTTGCAATTATTTGCAGCAAAGCCGCAGTTTCCTTGAAATTTCTTGTTTGTGTTATTGGTATTCCATAGCTCACAGCAATAGTTGCCATCATTCCAAGTATAGAGTTGTGGTGCACATTCCTAACGCCATAAATATCCTGAGTGCCTTCAATCACAACTATCGGCCTTTCAAAATTATTTTTTAGATTTTTTATCTGCTCAAGCAATCTGCCGTCTATGATTGAATCAACAAAATCCTCGACTGTCTTGATTTCTACACCGCATCTGGAAGAAACAATATAGTCAGCATGCTCAAGCCTTTCTAGCTCAACTGTTATGCCGTTTTCGGCAAGCTCCTTTATAGCCCCGCTTCCTTTTTCCCTGTAATCGGCAAAAATTTTTATTTTCTCCTCTGTAAATTTTGTTATTTGAATTTCCTTTTTATCATTAATGGAGAGATTAAGCTTTTTTCTTAGGTTTGCAAGATGCTTGTACATCTTCTTTTCCTTATTGTGGGCAACCCATCTGTAGGCTTCATCCCTTGTGCCTTTTGCCACTAGAATAATGACCCTGCCTTTTTCCTGCCTTCCTGTCCTGCCTCTCCTTTGTATGCTTCTTATTGCACTTGGGATAGGCTCGTAAAATACAACCAAGTCCACTCTTGGAATATCAAGCCCTTCTTCGCCAATGGATGTGGCAACAAGAACATTAAACAATCCATTTCTAAAATCGTCAAGCATCTGCTTCTGCTCTTTCTGGCTTAACCCAGTTCCGCCTTTTTTCTGCTGGCCGACAAATATCTTTGCTTTAACATTTGGGATTCTATTCAATTTTTCAATAATATCAAGCGCATTATCCCTGTATTGGTTAAAAATTATAATTTTAATGCTGGAATTCCCATTAACCTCACGCTCAACAATATTCTGCAATTCTATCAATTTTGGATGTTCAACCTTTTCTTCCTGCAATATTCTTGCTTTAATCATTGCAGACTTGAAGTTTGAATCGGCCATTATAGACCTAATTGCCTTGGTTTTCAATGTTGCTGACTCGGCAACCAGTTTCTGGAAATACTTGTGCAATGCAGCTATGCCTTGGGTTTCAAGCAGCTCAAGGGCATGGTATATTTTCATTATCTCTGCAAGCAAAGAGATGGAATTCCACACAACAAAGTCTTTTTCTCCTTGCGCAATCCTGCCTCTCAGCCCAGCCTGCAGCTGCAGCAAATCGGATTTTGTCACGTATTTCAGCTCTGCCCTTCTCAGCACGCCCCACTTCCTTAATTTTTCAAATCTCTCTTTAAGAAACAAAAGCAGGAGCCTCTGTATGTCCTTGAAGACTTTTGGGAGCTCAGCATAAATCCAGTCTATCTGAATCTCCTGTATGTAAGGCCTAACATCATTGTCGTCATCGGTTCTTACTTCAATGTCCTCTATAAACAAATTCCTGCAAACTTCCTGTATTTTGTCCATGTCGCTTCCAGGAGAGGCTGTTAAAGCTATTATCCTTGGAAATCTTGACAATTTCATAAACTGCTTTGCTAAAAATACGTAAGCATAATCTCCAACTGCGCGATGCGCCTCATCAAAGCCGAGCAAGCACACTTCTTCAAGATTAATCTTGCCGGATATTATGTCGTTTTCAAGCCCTTGCGGAGTCGAAAAGATTATTTTTGCGTTTTTCCAAAGCTCCCCTCTTTTCTCAGGACTTACCATTCCTGTAAATACTGCCATCTGCTCTTCATCAATCTCGAAATGCTCCTTGAATACGCTTAGATACTGTTCAATTAAAGGTCTTGTAGGTCCAATAAAAAGAACCTTTGATTTGGGATATTGCCTAATCCTTTGGGCGGCAAGCATAAGAAAAATGTTGGTTTTGCCCATGCCTGTAGGCAGCACCACTAATGTATTCTTTTCAGCTGCTGTGGCAAGTATTGTCTGCTGGTACAGCCTTGGCTCAAAATTCTTAATCATAGGAAGCAGGGTATTTTTTGCATTTATAAGGTTTATTGAAATCACTTAAGATAGCTACTCCTTAACATAGACTGTCAAAGTCGCTTTCTTCACTCCCGATGCAGGCCACCATGAGGTTATCCTAGTCTCTTCTTTCATTGTAAACTCCCTAGTTACAGGCTGCTGCCCTTTCAGCTTGTATTTGATGTCTTCAAAAGGCCCCTTTACATCCAAGCCTGCAAAATATATAGAATCATCTTTGAACTTGAAGTGAATTATCACATTGTCGCCTAACTTTGCTTTTACTGTGCTTGGATAAAACCCATTGTCATCAGATTCTACTGTGAACTCTGCAATTCCTGGCTGCTGCGTTGGCTGCTCAGTCTTTGGAACAAAATCTGATTCAACGTTTATTGTTATGCTTTGAGCTGTCTTAGGGACTAAAGATGAATGGTTGCTCCTGACTAATTCAGCAACTATTGTATGCTTTCCAGAAACGATATTTTCAAAAGCCACTTTATTCTCAGCTATCACCTTTTTCTCGCTGTCAAGCCAAACATGGAAATGACCTTCTTCCTCCTTTACAGGAGCTCCAACAGGAACTATTTTGAAATTTTCTGCCTGCAACTCAACAGCCACTTTTGAGCTTTTTATAAGCTCGCCATTTTGAGGGGAAGCAATCCTTACAGAAGGGATACCTTTTGGTTCGTCTATTACAACTTTTTCAGCAGCTTTCTCTTGCTTAATAACAGGCACTGCAGCAGCCGGCTGTTGTGTTTGTTGCTGGACACATGCAGATATGAGCAAAATCAATGGTGCCAGTACGCCAAAAAGACATTTAATATTCATAAAAATCACTCAAATCTAAAATCTTAAATCTTTTAATATCTTGCTGTCATATAACTTGTAGCTTAGCATTGTTCCTATCACAAACAAAGCAATGATGACTCTTCTGCTTCCATAATAAGCCCCAACAAGATAGCCTATGACAAAACCTGAAATAATCATAAAATATGGAAATTGGATATTATTCCTTCTTTCATAAAGCAGCCTTCCAGCAAAAATTCCAGACAAGAAGATAATTATATAGCTTATAACTGCGCTCGGTGCCGATAGCGCAATTAGAATTCCAATTATCATGAGCGCAAGGAAGAAAAATTCCATCCAGTTTCTATGCAAGTCAAGCATATTACTTTACACCCATGTAGAGCCTTCTTTCAAAGCTTATGTAATAAACAAGCCATAAGGCAATGCCTATTAATAATGAAAGCACCAATGAAAAAAATACGGGAACATCTATGATCATCAGGATAGTTGAAGCTACAATTGCAGGCAGTGCAAATGCATAAAGCATCCTGCTGCCAAAGTATATTTTGCTGCCATCCAAAGGCGGGATCGGCAATAAGCTTGTTATCGCATAAATAACATTAAAAACAATTGCTTTGTGTATCAATTGGCTCATAAAAAATCCGCCTAAAATTTTAAGCAGTATGACCAACATTAATGTAAACAAAGGACCTGCCAAAGCAACCATCGCTTGACCAAAATAATTTATGCCGTACCTAAACCACCCCAAGCGCGGACCTGCAAGATGATGAAGCAGGAATCCGCTTGGAATAATAAGCCAAAAGTTTCCATTGCTTATAAAGGCAAGGATCAAGGCAAACACCAGACCAAAAGTCCACATCCTAAATTCAACCCGGTATCCTATTGCCAAACCGCATAAGCGTTGTCCTGCGTCATGCACAAGGATAGACAAAGCTACAATTAGTATAGCATTAAACAAATTATAAACTCCCACCTCAAAATCAAATTTAGTTATGCCCCATTCCTTGAAGGAAATTATGAACGCAACTGCCAATATACAAATTATCATTCCCCTTAGCTCATATGGAGTAAACTTATAATACCTTTTTATCTTATCAATAAAATCAACGACTTCTGCCATAACTGCTCAATTAGAAATACCCTATTTAAAGATATCGAAAAAAATCAGAAATTGATTAACCAACTTTAAAACTGAAACTTATGTGCGGATTTTCTGCAGACTTAACAATATTTAAAACCTCCTCAACATGTCCTGCTCCTAAAATCACAAGAATTTTTTTTTCATTGTTAGCTTCCATCAGATTTATTAGATTTTCGGCAATAACTTTATTCCTTCCTTCGATTAAAATTTTGTAGACACTAGGATAGCGCTCATTTAGCTTATTCGTCATTTTTCTTATTATTTTTTTATCAGGAACGGTCGAAAGGTCAAATTCAATCTCGCGCTTTCTTGAAAAAAACGCCTTAACTAAATCAATAAAAAAATTTTTCTTTTCTCCCCATGTTATTGAGTTTGACAATCTGTTTAATGTGACCTCTATATCCTGATCCACTAAAGCAACTTTAATTCCCCTTTTTCGTGCAAGTTTTATTGCTTGCTTCATCTCAGAGCCTGGAGATACCCCAACAAGTTTGCCGAGCTTTTTTTCTGCCCAGGCTCCAAATAAAGAGAAAAAAAATCCTTTAAGACCTATTTTTTTTATATCTTTCAGTGTTATTTTACTTTGCCGCTTGCTCATTAAGGCAGGAAGCCTTTTTTTGTCCAATTCCAGGGCTATGATATCGGGAGTTTCTTTTTCTATGTATCTTTTTACCTCATTCAGGCTTTGCTTTGCTATATGCGATGTGCCCAACAATACCAAGTTTTTATACTTCACTGCCTGCAGGAAATCTGCTGCTTTAATAAGGGTTTTCAAAGCGGCAAAACAATTTAAGATTTTAAATCACAAAATTTCAAAAGATTTAAATACTTGGCAGTAGATAAAACGCAATGTTAAAACAGTTTGATAAGCCTAAAGGTGATTGAATATGTTAAAACTGAAAAAAATAAGCGAAACGTATGATATGAGGGTATTTACTGATACAGGAGAGTATTTTGGCGATGTTGAAGAGAGCATACTGACTCAAAACAAGGTTTTTGGATGGCGCGTAAGGGCAACCAAGAATTCATTTTTAAACAAGGTGCTGGGCTCTGCAAAAGGAGTTATTGTACCGCACCAGCTTGTCAAGTCCATAGGTGATATAATGATAATAAGCAAGGCAGCTGTGCCTTCTTATTCTGAGGGAGAGAAGGAAGGAAAAGAAGAGTAATCCAAGTGAGACTATGACGATTCAGATTAATGGTAAAATAGTAAGAGCGTATGAAGTAGCTGGGGGTAGAGCTTTTAATTTCTGGATATAGAGGTATGACCTCTCTAGTCAAGAATTCTGGCGTGATAAAATTATTTTTGGATGAAAGAGCTGTGAGGGAATTTATATTTAAGCTTAGGATGTCCGACCTTAGTGCGGAAAAAAAACTAAGACCAATTAGTGACATCTCTGAATTCTCAGGAAGAGTTATAGATATTTTAATTCAAGAATGAAAGTTTCAAATACTTTCCATGAGTTTTTACATACGCTCTAAAAAACCAATTCAAGAAATCACTTTTCTGGCGGTCTTAAGGGCGTGCTCAACATCTTCTTTTTCCAAATTCAAGTAAACATTATGCTCCTTAAGCAAATCAATAAATTCACTTAGTGTTACGCCTGCAAGCTTTGCTCCTAGACCAAGACTAACCTTTTTCATTTTGTAAAGCTCAACTGCTTTGTGCTTCTTTCCAGACTCAACCAACTCCCTGACTACTTCAGAGCGTTTTTCTTTCAAAATCTTTCCAAAAAGATTAATTGTTTCCAAATCCAAACGTGATGATACAGTTTCCATTTATTCTACCTCCGATTTAAAATGCTCATAAAGTTTTTCCGAATATCTGCCAATTTTATGCAAATCCCATAATTTATCCAACGCTTCTTTTTTGGATAACTTTTTCATTTCAAATAACCTTATGACGACAGCCATTGCACAGATAAACGGCACGTTTTCCAGTTTGCACAGCTTAATAAGTTCTCCATCATCGGTTAATATAGCTTTATGTTTTTTATTATCAAACAGTACATACGCTGCAGCTTCGCCTTCATCAAGCTTAAAGTCCGTCAATGTCTTATTTACTTGAGTTTTATCAACAGGCAAAACAATAATCTTCTTGAGCTGAATAAATTTTCCAATTAATTTCGCATAATACGAATCTTTCTCAAATAGCGCTTCTTTTTTCACCTGAATTGGTACAACAATATTTGGCGATATTTCAATAAACCCCTCTAAGCATCCTATTTTTGCCAATAATACAAGCGTCGAGGTGTTTGAAACTAGCATTTACATTTGTATACAAACGTAAGTATTTAAGCCTTTCTATTTTCAAAACAAAAAATTTCAATTTACTTCCAAATACTTCTTATGCGCGCTTATATATGCTCTAAAAAACCAACTGACAAAAATGATTGATCAATTCAATTGCATATATTCATTTTTTTGGTTAAAATGTAACTGTAGAACTAATATCCCATTACCCTTGCATTGCAATAGGGACAATTCTTGGGCTTGCCTGTTTCAGAATCTATCTTGAACTTGTATCCGCATGAAGTGCATTTATGGGCAATTTTATTTGACTTTTGCTCAATAACGGGCTTGTTAATAACAGGTGCCTTCAAAGCCTGCTTATGGAACACCTCTTCTTGTATCTCTGTATGGAGCTTCTTATTTTTTATGCATTCAGGACATATGACCATCTTCTCGTCCAAATCGAGCTTTAAAGAGTAAGAAGGAAATTTATTACCGCACTTTTTGCAAGGAACCATTACATCATGCACTTTATCCACCTTTCATCCTGAATGCATCTGCCATAATTCTTGCTGTGCTACCTTTTGCCATTATTGAACCAGAGCCGCAATAAGGGCAAGTGCTGATAACAACGTGCTTTGCCCTTTTAAAATTATACTTACACTCTTTGCAGAAATACTCTTTTACACGAGACTCATCTTTTTTTTGGGACTTAACTTCTGCCTTTACTTCTTCTTTCTTGATATCGGAGTTTTTTTCGATAATCTCACCTTTTAAGCAAAATTTCTTTGAATGTTTTTATATTTAAATTTTGTGTGGTGGTTTCAAATTTGGAAAAATTTTATAATGTGGGACAATAAACCATGTCAATACACGGCTGTGATCTAGCGGCTATGATTCGAGCTTCCCAAGCTTGATACCCGGGTTCAAATTGTGGCAAGCGAGCATGCTTGTCGCATGCAAGTCCCGGCAGCCGTATTTTTTAGAAACTTATTTATACATCAACTTAAAATGACGTTGTTATGGCATGGGGATTTTTTCATGAGATTGGAAGGAAAATAATTCACATCACAATTCTTATTGTTCTTGCAGCTTATTTTGTTATACAAAACAGCCTTATGGATGCAGGATACAATGCAGTGCTTGCAAAGCAAGTGGCTTTGCTCTTTCTTGTGGCATTGCTGCTTACATTCTTAGTGCTTGAATATTTCAGGCTTGAGCTGGGATGGAAAATGCCCTTCTTTTCCCAATTCATAAGGCCAAAGGAGCAAAATAGGATGTATGGTGTGATTTATTTCCTATCAGCGACAATAATCTCACTTGCTGTCTTTGACTACAAAATCGCTCTTGCAGCGTTGCTTATGACTACTTTCGGCGACATGGTTGCAGCATTGATAGGCAAAAAATACGGAACAACTTTGATTTACCGCAACAAGACATGGGCAGGTTTCTTGGCAGAGCTTGGTACAAACCTGATTGTAGGTTTTATAATACTTGACAGCATTTATGTAATATTGGGCATGGCTATTGTTGCAACAATTGTAGAAACAATGGTAGACGAGCTTGATGACAATCTGCTTATCCCGATATTTTCCGGATTTGCAGGGCAGATTATCCTGTTCAGCCTGTGATTTTTGCAGCCAACTGCTCTTCCTCAATTGGCTCTACCATATTAAACATTGACTTCAAGCCAGTTTTCAAGGAAGACTCATCACATATTCTTTGATGCGTGTAGGGAAAGACAATCCATTTCTTGTCAAGCCCTGAAAATGGGTTGATAAAAATTATATTAAGGAATTTAAAGCCAGTCAATCTGTTCCAGTTTTTTAATATAATTTCAAAATTCTCCTTTGAATTCAAAGTTACAATGCTGAAATAGAAATTATTGTTTATTTTTTGAATAAGTGAGTCAAAATCAATAATATTCGGCGCAATTATAAAATATTGCTCCCTGTCTTTGTATCTAACATACAAATCAAAGCCATCCTTTCCATTTTCAATTTTTTCTATTTTTTTAGCAGTAATGTCCTTGTTTTTTATGAAATTGATGGTCCACTCAACCAGGAAAAAATGCAGTTTGTTTTCCATAACCAAATTTTTTGAATGGTTATTTATAAAATTAGCGGTTATTTTATTTGGAATTGATGCCATTGTTTAATGATTTAAGATAAAAATGTTTACCTACTCTTTCTACTGTCGCACACTTACCATAATCAATATAGAAGTTAAAAACCATTTTTAATGGGATACCAAATAAATGAGAAATAATTAACCTTATAACACCATGATGAATAACAAATGCCATATTACTATGATTATGTTCCAGAAGTTCTGAGAATTTGTTTATTGCTCTTTCTTTAAGATTGTAAATTGATTCCCCTTCAGGAAAAGTAAAGTCTAATGGGCTTTCTAAATAAAATTTGGACTCTTTTTTATACTTTTTTGCAATCTCCTTCCAAGAAAGCCCTTCCCATTCTCCAAAAGAAATTTCTCTTAATTCCTTGTATTTAGAAATTTTTTTGGACATACCCATGTAGGTTCTTTTTAAGTCGCTTGTGATTACAGTACAATTATTTAATTTTTTTATAAACTTGGCTATTTTTTCATTCTGCTGTTTTCCGCGAACGGATAAGCCAACATCAAGATGGCCAATCCACTTACCTAGATATTTGGATTCAATTTCTCCGTGTCTGAAAAGGTAAATTGTACTAGATTTCATATTAGTATCATAACCAAAAAGTATACTAATAATTCAGTAAGTTGCACAGTTGTTCCACCACAATCACCAGTGACACCATCAATCTTTTTTTTGTAATAGATTGCTGAAAAGAAAATGACTAATAATGTACTAACAATCAGATATATGCTTTGAGCTGGAAACAACCATATCACAACAGCAAAAGTAAAAATTAATGATATTAAAATAGCAAAAAATGGCACTTTATCGAGATTTGCAATAAACGCTTTTCCTATTCCTGCTGACTTTCTAAGATATTTTAAAGATCTAAATAATGGAAGCGCTGACCAACGACTGAGTACTAATGCTGCCATAATGCTTTTTGGTATTAGTTCCAATTTTGTTTCGGTTAGAAAAATAAATTTTCCCAGAATTAAAAATATCAAAGCAAGGGCACCAAATGTTCCTATTCTGCTATCCTTCATTATTTCTAATATCCTTTTTTTGGAATATCCTCCACCAAAGCCGTCAAACGTGTCAGCAACTGCATCTTCGTGCAAAGCTCCTGTTGCAAGTGTAAGAAACACCAATATTATGAAAACTAAAATATTTACGGAAACATGATTGACTAAGAGTGAATATATACCCCACGCAACTAAACCCAATAGAAATCCCACAACTGGAAAGTATAAAGTAGATTTGGCAATATCTTCATCTTCAAATTTATGATTAGTTGGTATAGGAATTCTAGTTAAGAGTGTTAATGCCAACACGAATTGCCTGATATGTTTATTCACGTTTATCTACTCCAGCACTTTCAAATGTGGCCATGTTGTTGTAAAGATTGATAGCTGATTCAAGTAAAACTACGGCAAGAACACCGCCAGTACCCTCTCCAAGCCCCATATCTAAGTTGAGAATTGGTCTCAGATTGAGAAATTGTAAAAGATGACTATGACCTTTCTCTAGTGAGGAATGTGATGGAAAAATAACATCTTTTACCTTAGACGAGAAACATGTGCCAAGCGCAATTCCTGTTGTTGATATAAACCCATCAGCAATTAATGGAATTTTGTAATAAGCACAACCAAGAGCAAAACCAGCTATAGCTCCAATCTCAAAGCCACCAACTTGTGAGAGTATACTTAATGGATCACTTATAACAATTTCTCTTTTTTCTAAAGCTTTCTTTAAGATAATAATTTTGTGTTTCAATTCTTCATCAGATAATCCAGTACCTTTTCCAGTAACTTCTTCTACAGGCTTTTTACATATTAAAGATGTAATTGCACTTGATGGGGTTGTATTTCCAATTCCCATGTCTCCAGGAATTAAGCATTCTACTTTTTCTTCTTTTGCTTGCTTTACCAATTCAATTCCAATAAATATAGATTCAAGTGCTTGCTTCCTAGTCATGGCAGGTTCTAAAAGAAAGTCTTTAGTTCCTTTTGCTATTTTTCTTTCTATTAGGTTTTGTATATTTATAAAATCATAATTTACCCCTACATCAACTACTTTAACTTCAACATCAAATTGTCGTGCCAAAACATTGATAGCTGCTCCACCTCTTAAAAAATTCAAAACCATCTGTGCTGTTACGCTTGATGGATAAGCACTAACATTTTCTTGAGCAATACCATGGTCGCAAGCAAAAACATAAACTCTCTTTTTATTTATTTTTGGAAAAGCAGTTTTCTGTATAGTCCCTAACTTTTTTACAAAGTCTTCAAGTAATCCTAAACTTCCTAGCGGTTTTGTTAAGTTGTCCAAACGATTTTGTATAATTTTAGAATAATCATTAAGCGGTGGACTTATAGACTCCACAAAGTTTTTCAAATCTTTTTCTGTTTCCATTTCAGGTTAGCAAGTTACTAATAAACGGGAAGTGGTGCATAAGGAACACCAACAGACAATGCAGCAATACTTGCTAAAACAACTACTAAACCAGCAAGAGACTGTCGAGGCGTTAGATTAAACCATCCACCTGAAGTGGTTTTACCAATTTGTTTTTTGTCGCTATTTTTATTGTGTGTTCAAGTCCTCCTTGCGCTTTTTCTTGATCTTTAAGAAGAATTGTTAACGTGTTGAAAGCATCCGAATAAGGTAGCTGAGGACCTCCAAACAGTTTTTGATTTGCTTTATTTTCATATTCGCCTTTTAATTGACCATAAAGAGCAGTTATCTGATTTTCTTGTTATTTTGTCCAATCTTAAACCATTTTTCATCACTTGGATATCATAACCATCAATTCAGCCAAAAAAATGATCTTGAAATTAGTTTAATCGTTTTCTACCCTTGGTGCTAGAATAAATGATAGCATTACCTTGTCAACTGTCTTGTACTCAAGCTTTAATGGGTAATCCTTGCTGAATTGTATTAAAACATCATCGCTGATCTTTGAGCCGTTTATCATCTTTTTCAAATATTCAATGCTGTATTTTGCCTTTATCTTTTCATTGCCGCTTATGTTTACCTTTGTTATGTCATCTTCTTGTATCTCAATCTTTGCCTGGTTTAAGTCGCCTTCTGCCTGCAAAGTGAACTTCCTTGGCTCTGCAATAAATGAAACTGATTCCCCTACAACATCAACATCAGCAATTGCCTCATTAAGAATGCTTGAAGATGTTTTTACTGAAATAGGAAACTTCAAGTCAGGAACTTTTTGGTCTTTCTCCTCAAGTTCAATTATTGGAAGATTGAATGTCCTTGTTGTGCTGCTCTTCAGAGTTACCTTCAGTCTGTTATCCTCATCCATCTCAAGCGTAAGCATGTCTTTAGCAGAAGCTCTCCTAAGCACCTGCTTCAAGTTTGCCAGATTAATTGCAATTTCCGTGTCTTTTTTCGTATCATACTCTGTGAAAGTGCTGCTCAGCAATTTGAAAACAACCATTGCAACATTTGCAGGGTCCATTGCAACAAGCTCAATTGCATCAGGAGTTATCTTAAACCGTGCTTCATTAACTAAATCGGAAATAATGCTTATGCTTTCCTTTAAGTAGCCTGGTTCTGCAAGAGTTAACCTCATTTTTACCCCCACAAAGAAGTTATCTATCCCTATTTATATTTTTTATGGTTTTGAAAAATTTTTGTATTAAAGGACAATTCTTTCCCCATTTTCCATGACATGCACATTACTTCCTTTTTTGTAGCCCATCTCAACAGCCAAGTCAGCCAAAGCACCTGTCATTTTAAGCTCGCCATGAGCTGGAATTATGTGTTGCGGCTTCGTAATGTTTATCAAGTCCCTTAAATCTTCCCTTGCCGCATGACCGCTTTGGTGTATGTCTTTGAAGACTCTCACATTAAATGCCCTTAGATTTAATTCAAGCCTTTCCCTGTTTGCAATGTTTGTTGGAGTTGGTATTGTCTTACAAGAAAATATGATGTTGTCCTCGGGCAAAAACTTGAACTTGAGCTCGCCATTCATCATTTTTGCAAGCACTGATTTTGGCTCGCCTTGATGACCAGTAACTACCATTAGGTATTTGCCCCTGTCCTTTGCAATCTTCTTCAGCTTACTTTTTATCTGGCCGCTGTACTTCAAAATCTCCACCTTGTTGGTGAATTTTGCAATGCCGGTGCTTTCCGCGGCCCTCACATATTTTGCCATTGAACGCCCCATAAAGACTATCTTCCTATTCAGTTTTTGTCCAAACTCAACGATAGAATTGAGTCTCGCTATGTGGGAAGAGAATGTTGTGACAACAACATGCTTGTTTCTTGAATTAATGTCAAGCATCACTTCACGAAGCATCTGCTTTGCCACAGACTCAGAAGGCATTTTTCTTGCGTCAGAGGCATAAGTTGAGTCGCAAATCAATGCAAGTACCTTTTGCTTGCCAAGCTCCTCGAGCCTTTTGAAGTTTGGTTTCTTGCCAAGAGTAGGAAACATGTCAAACTTGAAATCATTTGCATAAAGGATAACCCCCTCTTTTGTATGCAATGCAATTATTACCGTATGGGGGGTGGAATGTGTTACATGAATAAACTCGACCTTAACCTTGTTTGACAATTGAAATGAAGAATTGGCTGACATGCTTTTTATTTTGCTGTTGATTTTTATCTTGTCTTCTGCAAGAATCCCTTTGAGCACTTCTGATGTGAAAGGAGTGCACATTACAGGAACTTTAAAGTTGTTTGCAAGATATGGAATTGCGCCTAAGTGGTCAAGGTGAGCATGAGTTGGAAGTATCATTCTTACTTTGCTTTTCCAATCGTCAATAACAGAAACGTTTGGCACAGCCCCTGCTTGCATCAATTCTTTTGGCTCAACAACAATAATATCCTCATCTTCTGTGTATCTTATGTAATTCTCGAGATGAATTCCCATGTCAAGAATATATACCTCGTCATCAACCTTTACTGCTGTTGAATTTTTGCCAACCTCATTGTAGCCTCCGATAGTGCAAATTTCTGCCATTGTAAAAAAGATAAGACTATGGTTTAAAAAGGTTATTAAAAATAGGCAATGCAAAACCATTAAAAACCCGAAAACAAATCCTTGTGCATGATTCCTATTAATGTTTCGTTGAGCTACTATAAAAGGAAGGATATTCAGGAAGAGATAATTGCCAATTCCGAAGACAGGGAAGTGGTGGCAAAGTTCAATGAAAGTTTTGGCAAAAGGCCAGACATTCTGAGACATGAAAGTGATATTCTCGAGCTTGCAAAGCAAGGTGCCACCTCTTTTCATGCGTCTGAAGAGCTTTGGAGGAATCCTCTGCAACTCGATACTTCATTTAGGAAATATGAACTTGATAATCTAAGGATTGGCTGGGATTTGGTGCTTGACATTGACTGCGGCATTTTCGAATACTCAAAAATTGCCGCTGATTTGGTGGTTAAGGCTTTAAAATTTCACAGTATTAAATCGGTTTCATGCAAATTTTCAGGCAATAGGGGTTTCCATATAGGAGTGCCATTTGAGGCATTTCCAGAGAAAGTAAGCAATGAAGAGGTCAGAAAGTTGTTTCCGGATGCGCCGAGGAAGATAGCTCTGTACCTCAGGGAGATGATTAAAAGAGAGCTTGTGCAAAGGATTCTGGAATTAGACGGTCTTAACGCAATTCTGCAAAAAACAGGAAAAAAAGAAAGCGATATTGTAAAATATAAAAATAATAGAAAAATATTGGATTCAGAGCCGTTTTTGAATATTGACACTTTGCTTATTTCATCAAGACATCTTTACAGGATGCCTTATTCTTTGCATGAAAAATCAGGATTGGCTTCAGCGCCTTTAAATCCGGAAAAAGTGCTTTTGTTCAGGAAGGAATTTGCAATTCCTAAAAATGTCAGAATTAGCAGACACCGGTTTCTTGAGAGGAATGATGTCTATAAAGACGAGGCAAAACAACTGCTCACTGAAGCATTTGACTTCCATGCCAAGGAGGATGTAAAAGTCCTTTCAAGAAATGAAAGAGAATTTCAAGCTCCGGAAAAGGCTTTGCCAGAAGAATTGTTCCCGCCTTGTATTAATATTATTCTTGGTGGGCTTGAAGACGGGAAAAAAAGGGCATTGTTTATTTTGCTTAATTATTTTACATCAATTGGTTGGGATTATGGCTCTATTGAGAAGAGACTTAGAGAGTGGAACCCAAAAAACAAAGAGCCTTTGAGGGAGGTTTACCTTCTCACTCAGTTAAGATATCATAAACAATCGCGGAAAAAAATTCTGCCGCCGAATTGCCCAGGAAGGGTGGGCAATATGCCATTAACAAATCAGCATAATTATTATACCGATTTGGGTATATGCAAACCCGACAATTTCTGCCTAAAGATAAAGAATCCTGCACAATATTCAACAAAAAAAGCCTGGATGATGGGCAGAGGCAAAAAGGCTGAAAAATTAGTAAAGTTTAAATAATTGTAGATAAATTAAAATTAGAGGTGATTTGATGGTATTTGGTGTTCAGGAAATAACACTTGCTATTATCATAGGCACTTTGGCAGCCATAGTTTATTCTTTAAGAATCCTTGTATTGATGGAGCGCAGGATTGCAAGAATTGAGATGCATATTGAAAGGGTTGTGGATAAGGTAATCAAAGAGGAAGTGAGGATCGAAAGGGCTGTCAAAAAAAGATAGTTCTACTTTATCAGCTCGTCTATCAACAAGCCCCTTCTTTCCGCGACTTTGACATCTATGACATAGCCATTCTCTGTCTTTTCTATGTCTTCCAAGCTTAAAAAAAGCCATTCTTTCTTCACAAATCTCACGGCAAACCAAGGCTCTGCGCCAAAAACATCACAAAATTCCCTGAGCTGGTCAACATCATATTTGTCTAGGTACTTCTTTTTTTCTTTTGTTGATTTACATTCAATCGCAATCTTCCTAAGCTTATTTCCAACAATTAAGTCTGGCCCAGGGTATTTCATTGAACCTGAACCTGCACTGCGCAAACAAGCAAGGCCTTTGCTCCAGAATAAGTGTAATAATTCTCTCTCAGCTTTTGACCCTTTGGATTTTGATGACATTTACCCGTTCCTTCCCTAATCAAACATTTTATAGCTGAAGTTTCATAAAATCCTTTGCGCAAATCACATTGTCAAAAATGGTTCTTGCGTCTTCTTCCAGCTCTTGAGTATTTTTGTAGCGCGCGCTGAAATGTATTAAAACAAGCCGCTTCACATTTGCTTTGTTTGCAACTTGTGCAGCCTGCTTAGCGGTCATATGTCCGTATTCTTCACTTTTTCCAACAAGCTTAGATGAGTATGTGGCTTCGCAGATGAGCAAATCAGTATTATCTGCAATCTTATAGCAATTATCACATAATAAGGTATCAGTAATGTAGGCAATTCTTTTACCATTTTCAATATAAGTAACGTCATCCGGCATTATTGTTTTACCCTCAATCTCTATAGGCTTGCCTTGCTGCAATTTTGCCAGAAAAGGTCCGATAGGAATGTTAAATTTTTTGACTTTTTTAATGTCTATTCTCCTTTTGTCTTTTTCCACAAACCTAAATCCCACAGTTTCTACTCCATGCTCTAATGGATAAGCTTCCAGTTCAAACTCTTTATCTTCAAAAAAAATGCCGCTTTTAACCTCTTTAACAGAAAAGTCAAGTTTTTTGTCAAAAACAAAAGCCTCAAACATTTTTTCCATTCTTTTGTTTGTTCCAACAGGTCCGTAAATCTCAAGTTTGCTGTTGTAATCGCTCGAGCTCAGGCTTTGCATCAGTCCCGGCAAGCCTAACACATGGTCACCGTGCCAGTGGCTAATTAGAATTTTGGTGACTTTTGTCAAACTGATTCCTGCAATTTTGAGCTGTCTTTGAGTGCCTTCGCCGCAGTCAAAAAGAATTCCAGAAGAGCCGTAGCTAAGGAAAACTGCTATCTGGCTTCTTTCTTTTGTTGGAACCATTGATGATGTTCCAAGAAATGTGATTTGCATAATTTATTGTATTCGTCAATACTATTTTAATGTTTTTGTTTTTACATCCTCTTGTTATAGATTCTAGCTATGCAAAAAAAGATTTATAATTCTTAACTTTTCGACACATTAAATAAAAAAATGCGGGGAGAAGGATTCGAACCCTCGTAGGCACTAAGCCAGTAGATATCACGCTTGCCTGAAAATAAGTGGACAGGCTTAAGCTTGCCAGAAGCCTTGAGTTTGGGTACTTTAAAGTTCTACCCCGTTTGGCCACTCCGGCATCCCCGCATGAAACACAGAGAATAGGAATATCATTTAAAAAAGTTATTGTTAAACAAAGATTTATCAAAACAAACATGCTACCATCTCTATGACTGGTGGTTTTTGACACAACACTTATTAAAAACCCGGGGTTTAACATAGATGAAAACAGTAATAGTATCTGGAGTTCCAGGAACTGGAAAGACAACCTTATCTAAGAAACTATCTAAGAAATTGGATTATTATTATTTTGACGTCAACAATTTTATTGTAAAGAACAAGTTATATGAGGGATATGATAAAGAAAGAGGAACAAGGATTATTGACATCAGCATATTAAACAAGAAATTGATCAATGAAATAAAAAATATTGAAAAAAATAAAAAATATCGCGGAATAATCATTGATTCCCATCTATCCCATTATCTGCCAAAAAAATCTGCTGATTTCTGCATTGTAACTAAATGTGATATTAAAGAGCTAAATAAAAGATTAAAGAATAAAAGATATAATAAAGGCAAGGTAGCGGAAAATCTCCAAGCAGAGATATTTGATATTTGTCTGAATGAGGCGAGCGAAAGAAGGCACAATATTCTTGTTATAGACACTACAAAAGGTTTTAATATAGACGCAATAATTCATAAAATTGGTGGTTAAATGCTAGCTCAAAGGGTAAGGAATATTGCGCCAAGCGCTACTCTTGCAATTGATTCAAAAGCAAAACAGCTTAAAAAAGAAGGCAAGGATGTGGTCATTTTCGGGGCAGGAGAGCCAGACTTCAATACTCCTGAAAACATTAAGCAGGCTGCTATCAAAGCAATAATCAGCAATCAAACAAGATACACTCCGATTGACGGAATACCCGAGCTCAAACAAGCTGTTGCAAACAAGCTGAAGCGAGAGAATAACCTAGACTATGGTATTTCTGAAATTATTATAAGCTGCGGCGGAAAGCATTCACTTTATAACATTGCAATGGCCGTTTTGGATAAAGATGACGAAGTGATTCTTCCAGTTCCTTATTGGACAAGTTATAGCGAGATGATAAAGCTTGCAGAAGCTACTCAAATTTTTTGCAAAACAGACGAGAGATTCAAGCTTACAGCAGATATTGTTGAGCAGAAAATAACTGAAAAGACAAAAATGCTAATCTTGAATAACCCAAGCAATCCTTCAGGGGCAGTTATCGAGCCACAAGAAATAAAAAAGATTGCTAGGCTTGCTGTTGAGAATAATTTTTATGTACTTTCAGATGAGGTCTATGAACATTTCATTTACGGGAGCGACAGACACATAAGCATTGCTTCACTGGGAGCGGATATAAAAGATTTAACCACAGTCTCAAGCTCTGTGTCAAAAACATATGCCATGACAGGCTGGCGCATTGGCTATGCAGCTGGAAATAAGGAAATAATCAAGGCTATGGGCAACCTTCAAAGCCACTCGACAAGCAATCCCACAAGCATTGCGCAATGGGCCGCTGTAGAGGCGTTGAACGGGCCGCAAGATAGTGTCAAGGAAATGATAAGTGCTTTTGATGAAAGAAGGCGCTTTATGCACAAAAGGCTTAATGAGATTGACGGCATTTCGTGTATCGAGCCTGAGGGGGCTTTCTACGCTTTTCCCGATATAAGCGAAATAGGTATATCGTCAACAGAATTTGCGGGCAGGCTTCTCAATGAAGCGCTTGTTGCAGTTGTACCTGGCATTGTATTTGGGAGTGATAACCATGTAAGGCTTAGCTATGCTACGTCCATCCATGAAATCGAAAGGGGTCTTGATAGGATTGAGAAATGGGTGAATCAAAAGACAGCCGCAATAGAAAATGAAATATGACACTTAATCGAATAATGAAAATAAAAATTAATTTTGGAAATTTTTCTGCTGTTGCAGAATTGAAGAATAATCTTACAGCAAAAGTAATTTACAATGCGCTCCCCATGGAAGCATCAGCAAACAGATGGGGAGATGAGATTTATTTTCCAATTTCAGTAAAGCTTGATACAGAGCAGGATGCAAAGGAGGTTGTTGAAGCAGGCGATGTCGCTTACTGGCCGGAGGGCTCCTGTTTCTGCATATTCTGGGGCATAACCCCTTCATCAAAAGGAAACGAGATAAGGGCAGCTTCGAAGGTTAATGTATTTGGGAGGATTAAATGTGATGCAAATATTTTCAAGAATGTTAAGAATGGAGATTTGATAATTTTAGAGAAGAATTAGTTTGATTCAAAATTAAAACATTTAAATATACTGATTGAAAATATAATTTTATGAAAAAGCAGCTTTCGTCAATTGACTTTTCTTATCTTGTAAAAGAGCTTCAGGTTTTGGGGGGTTCAAGAATAGATAAGATTTACCATCCAGAAAAAGACCTGATTATTTTTAACCTCTACAAAAAAGATGTTGGAAAAAGGATTCTGAGGATTGATATTGGAAAATTTATATTTATAGCAAATGAAAAAGAGGATTATTCTGAAATCCTTGGATTCGGCCAGTTTTTGAGAAAACACTTAGACGGATATTTTTTAACAGAAATAGTACAAATAAAACCAGAAAGAATACTTAGGTTAACATTCAAAATTAAAGAAGAACAAAAATTTCTCTATTTAGAGTTTTTCGGCAAAGGAAACGTAATTTTGTGCAATGAGCATGGTGTGATAATCAACTCCCTGGAGCATCACGAATTCAGGGAACGGGTCGTAAAGCCAAAGCTGAAATATGTATATCCTGTTATGGGCTGCAACCTGTTTGATTTAAAGGAACATGATTTGCCAGATTTATTAAAAAACTCAAAAAAAGATACTCTTGTGGCTTCTTTGGCGACGGAATTGGGGTTAGGTGGTTTGTATTCTGAAGAAGTTTGTTTATTATCAAATATTGATAAAATAAAAAATCCGCAAAACATTGACAACAGTTCAATCAAATTAATAACCAGTTCAATAAAAAAAATAATTAATAAAAAAATTGAGGCAAAAGCAATATTTGAAAATTACAATCTTGTGGATGTTGTTCCATTTGACTTGACATTTTACCAGAATGAAAAATACCAAAAGCAAGTATTCTCAACATTCAGCGAAGCTATATCGTTCCTCTATTCTCATTTCAAAGAGCCGAAAGAAACAGAGTTTGACAAAAAGCTGAATTCATTAAAGCGTATAATTGAACATCAGCAGCAAACCATAGAGCAGTTGAAGAGGGAAGAATATGAGCTAAGGCAGAAAGGTGAGTCAATCTATAAAAATTACCAGCTAGTAAAAGAGATATTGGAGGAAATCAACAAAGCCAGCAGAAAATACTCATGGAGAGAGATAAAGGAAAAATTAAAAGAGCATAAGACAATAAAAGAAGTTAATGAGAAAGAGAGGAAGGTTGTGGTAGAAGTTTGAAGGGGTTTGCTTTGCGAGTAATAGATGTATGTTAAATTAATCTCTCCAAGTCTTTGGTTAAGGGGGTATTTACCAACACCCCCGTATCGTATGATGGATGCACCTCGCTGTCATCAAGGACCATGAATATCATTTCCTTGCCGTCGACTATGCAGAACCTTGCTTTGTTGTTTGTGTGTCTCACTTCTACAGAATGTTTTATTTCATCTGAATATTTTTTTGTGTGTCTTCCAATTTGTGTTAATATTTTTACTGTTATATTCTTCTTTTTTAACTTATCAAATACTGTTTTGAACTGCCCAACCAGACTGATAAATTCTTTTTGTGTTGTTGATATTACAACAAACCTCTCAGCTTTTTTTAACATATTTCCTATATGATTGTAAATGTTGTTGTTTCCCCGTATAGTGCTGATTAAGTTGGTTTGGTCTATAAGGTGTGCGCCTTGTGTGTGTAGGTTTGTTAATCTTTGAAGGATGTTGGTGTTTTTAATATTAATAACGAGGGTTTTTATTTGCTCTTGTGCGTCTTGTTCTGCGCCTTTCTTTGATAATTCTATTGCTGTTTGTGGAGAGACTGAAATGTACTTCATAGGCTTCCCGGGCTTTGACGTAACAAAACCTTTCTTCTCCAGAGACTCAAGAACATCATAGCTTCTCGATCTCGGCACATTTGCTATGTCACTTAGCTCTCCAGCTGTAGAAACCCCCCTGCTTAACAAAGCAGTCCAGATTTTCACTTCGTAGTTATTCAAACCCAAAACCCTAAGTTGACTTTCTACTTTCAAGGTGAACACAGCACGGGGTAGTTTGTTGTTATTTAAAAATCTTTTTATTTTTATCATTATTTAGTGATTACTTTGTTATGACCTACTGTGTTGTTTCCGATGGAGTTTATTTTTAAGTTATTGTTCGTTGTTTTTATTTTCTATATAGAAATTATTGTAATAAAGAAATAGAAAAATAGAAAGTGTTTTCCACAAGAAGTGATGGGGTGTACTAAGTAAAGAAAATATTTAAATACCTCCACTTCTTCTGGAAATCAATGGTGGTAAAGGAATTTGGGGATATTTTTGAGGTGTTTCTTCGGAAAGAAAGTGTTTTTTTTGATAAAAGGGTTTTTCAATCAAATTACACCCCCGAAACAATCCCTCACAGGGAAGAGCAAGCAAAACAAATAGCGAATATACTGGCTCCTGCCCTAAAGGGAGATAAACCCTCCAATATTTTTATTTACGGCAAAACCGGAACAGGAAAAACACTGACCGTAAAATACACCACACAAAAATTGATGGAAATTGCTGAAAGAGAAAAAATACCGTTAAAGGTATTATATGTTAATTGCAAGCTAAAGCGGAGCGCAGACACGGAGTACCGGCTTATTGCCCAACTTGCAGCAGAGCTAGGTAAACCACTACCACCAACGGGGTTACCCACAGAGGAAGTTTACAAGGCATTTATTAGGGTGTTAAACAAAAACAAGCAGAACCACATACTAATACTTGATGAAATAGACCAGTTGGTGAACAAAACAGGCGACAATGTTCTTTACAATTTAACAAGAATAAATGAAGAACAAACAGAATCACAAGTTTCTTTAATTGGAATATCCAATGATGTCTTGTTTGTTGACAGCTTAGACCCGAGAGTGAGGAGTTCCCTTTCTGAAGAAGAAACGGTTTTTCCCCCCTACAATGCACTGCAAATACAATCAATTTTAAAACAGAGATCGGAGCTCGCATTCAACAAGGAAGTTTTACAGCCGGGAGTTATTGAGAAATGTGCAGCATATGCTGCTAGGGACCATGGAGACGCAAGAAGGGCATTGGAGTTGCTGAGGGTTGCAGGTGAAATTGCTGACAGAGGAAATTCAAAAAAAATAATGATTGAGCACATAGACGAGGCAGAAGAAAAAATTGATAGGGATAGGGTCATAGACATAGTCACAACGCAACCAAAACAATACCAACTTGTTCTTTACTCCATTATCTCCTTGCAGTCAATCAGAAACAACAAAATATTCACTGGCGAGGTTTATGAAGTATACAAATCGCTTTGCAACAAAACAAAAACATATGTCTTAACCCAAAGGAGAATCTCGGACATAATATCGGAATTTGATATGTTGGGTATAGTAAACGCCAAAGTAATTTCAAAGGGAAGATATGGAAGGACAAGGGAAATTTCAATAGAGATACCCCAAACAATATTACCAAAAACCAAAAAATTGCTTGAAGAAAACATAAAGGCATAAGATGCAGCAACAAGAATTAATAAAAAAAAAAAGAGAAATAATTGATATTTTTCTAAGAAAAGGGATTTTGATAAGCTCGGAGCTATTGAACAAGATAAATGACAACGAGCAAATTTCTAGGATATTTGGTATGTTAAATTCCGAGGAGATTGATGATAAAACCGTGACGGGTTTAGACTTGAATAATCAAACAATTGTAGATAAAAAACAAAAGATAGAAAGCGTAGACTCCAATAAAGAAAACAAAATCAAGGTTTTGTATTCCTACAAAGAAGAAGCCAAAAAAAGAGAGCCACAGGACTTTGTTGATTATTTCAACAAGAGGTACAGGGCCATAGAAAAAATATTGAAGCAACATCAAGAACTAGTAAATACTATCTCCATCAATAGAACAACCAACAAAAGAGAAAAAGAAAACATAGCAATAATAGGAATAGTCAGCAGCAAGCAAGTGACAAAAAACGGCAATCTCGCGTTTTTGCTTGAAGATCCAACAGGCCAGAAGAGGGTGATTGTCAATAAAAACAAACCCACATTGTATAGGGAAGCAAAAGACATAGTGTTAGACGAGGTTATCGGCGTTACAGGGGTAAATGTAGATACAATAATTTTTGCAAACAACATAATATGGCCCGACGTGCCAGCAAGCAAAGAATTAATAAAGTCAGAACAGGAAGGTTATGCTCTATTTTTGTCAGATATCCACGTGGGATCCACCAAATTCCTACCTGACGATTTTGAGAGATTTCTCAAATGGATAAATGGTAATATAGGAAATGAACAACAAAGACATATAGCCAAAAATGTAGAATATATCTTTATTGCAGGTGACTTGGTGGATGGTTGTGGGATATACCCAGAACAAGACAAGGAACTAATTACCAAAGACGTCTACCAGCAGTATAAGGAATGTGCAGATTTGCTAAAACAGATACCAAAACAAATACCCTTAGTTATTTGTCCGGGCAACCATGACGCAATGCGAATCTCAGAGCCACAACCCCCCTTATCAAAAGAGTTTGCCAAACCAATGTACGAATTAAACAATGCTATAATGGTGTCAAATCCTGCCCTCGTCAACATTCATTCTTCCAGCGGTTTCCAAGGTTTTGATATTTTGATGTACCACGGATATTCATTTGATTATTTTATTGCGGAAGTCGACACGTTAAGAAGTCAAGGCGGCTACGATAGGGCAGATCTAATCATGAAATTCTTATTAAAAAGAAGGCACCTGGCACCAACACATTTATCAACACAATACATACCCGACACAAAAAAAGACCCGCTTGTAATTGAAAAAGTTCCAGACATATTTCTTAGCGGCCATATACACAAGACAGCAACGGTAAATCATAGGAACATAACTTTGATCTGCGGGAGTTGCTGGCAGAGCAAAACCACTTTTCAGGAGAAAGTGGGTCACAATCCAGAACCTAGCAGGGTACCAATTATAAACCTGCAAACAAGAGACATAAAAATACTCAAATTCGGGCAGTAAAATGATAAGTGATAAAAATTATGTTTTTGACATAAATAAGAAGATTGAGCAGGCTTATAAAGTTGCATCAGCAGCACGATTAAAAGGGTATGATCCTGAAGAAAAGGTAAGTATCCCGCTGGCAGAGAGCATGGCAGAGAGAGTTGAAGGACTGGTGAGTGTAGCTGTGCCAAAACTAATAAACAATGGAATTCCTAAAAGGATAAAGGAACTAGAAAACATTTACGGAAAACTTGATTGGAGGGTAGCATTAAAAATATCCTTAGAAACAACACAACAAAAATTTTGCAAGTTCGATGTGGAAAAAGAGGCCATAGAAGCAGGCATAAGGGTAGGGCTGGCTTATTTAACTCTTGGAGTAGTTGCATCTCCATTGGAAGGTTTTGTGGGTTTGAAACTAAGAAAGCGCAAAGACGGAAGCGAATATTTTGCTTTGATGTACTCAGGACCGATAAGAAGTGCTGGTGGCACAGCAGGAGCACTAAGCATCATCATAGCTGACCATATACGCAAAAATTTAGGTTACCAACCTTATGATCCAACAGAAAAAGAAATAAGAAGAATGGTGACCGAACTTTATGACTATCATGAACGGGTCACCAATCTCCAATATCTGCCAAGCGAGAAAGAGATAAGATTTCTAATAAGTAATATACCAATCCAAATTGACGGCGACGCATCAGAGGTAGCAGAAGTTTCCAACTACAAAGATTTAGACAGGATAGACACAAACAGGATAAGAAGTGGACCATGCCTTGTTGTGGGGGAATGTATTGCCCAAAAAGCTGCGAAAATTTGGCCGCAACTAAAGAAGTGGTACAGAGAATTTGATATTGATCATTGGTCCTTTTTGCAGGAGTTCGTGCAAATCCAAAACGAAACAAAGGCAAAAGAAAAATCATCAAAAAAAGGAATAACTCCGATATATACCTATATTCAAGATCTTGTTGCTGGAAGACCCGTTTTAACACACCCCTTGGCTGTTGGTGGATTTCGCCTTAGATACGGAAGATGCAGAACCTCTGGATATTCGGCAACAGCAATTCATCCATCAACAATGCACATACTCAACAAATACATTGCAATAGGCACCCAGTTAAAGGTTGAGAGGCCTGGCAAGGCCACAGCAATAACAGTATGTGATTCGCTGGAAGGGCCAATTGTGAAGTTGCTTGATGATTCCGTTATCAGAATCGATAACGAGCAAAAAGCAAAAGAAGTAGCAAGCAGCGTTAGGGAGATATTATTCCTAGGGGATATCCTAATTAGCTATGGTGATTTTTTTAACAGAGCACACAACTTGGTGCCTGCTGGTTATTGTGAGGAATGGTGGGCTCTTGAAGTTGAAAAGGCCATTGTCAACCTATTCGGTTCTTTGGATTATTACAAATTATCACAATTGACAAGTATTAACGCAGCTTATCTGGAAAAATTGACAACAGATTATTTCTCTCAAAAGCCTGACGCAAAAACGGCCATAAGTTTAAGTTTAACTTTGAACGTGCCTTTGCATCCTTACTACACTTACCATTGGAAATCAATATCAAGGGAAGAGTTTTTAGAGATGCTGAAATGGATTTTATCAGCAAAAACAGAATTTGAAGGAACAAACACCATCAAAATCGTATTACCTAGAAACGACATTGCAAAGAGAGTTCTGGAATTGCTTGGAATCCCTCACCTTTTTATCAACAAGGAATTTACAATAATAGAAAAGGAAGATGCGGAAATTTTGCATGCATTACTCAATCTTGATAAAACCACTGCCATTGAGCTGTACACGAGTTCAGATACAGAAGATGTTGTTAGCTTGATAAATTCCAATTCTAAACTTAAGGTTAGAGACAAATCTGGAACATTTATAGGCGCAAGGATGGGCAGACCGGAAAAAGGAAAGATAAGAAAACTCGATGGAGATCCGCATACACTCTTTCCTGTTGGAAAAGAAGGTGGCAAGATGAGATCATTTCAAAGTTCGATAGAAGTGGGTTTTGTTGAAGCAGAATTTCCCACTTACCTTTGCGGTGGCTGTAAAAAACAAACTGTGTTGAGTGTGTGTGGATTATGCAATACAAAAACGAAAAAAATTGGCTTTTGCAATTCTTGCGGTTTGATTGAAGGAGCAAAATGTGTGCACGGCGAATTGCTTCAGTATAAAGTGCAACGAATCAGTATAGGTGAATATTTCAAGAACGTGTTAAAAAATCTTAACATGGATAATTACCCTGACCTAATAAAAGGTGTTAGGGGCACAGCAAGCAAAAACCACATACCGGAGCATCTTGCAAAGGGAATCTTGAGAGCAAAATATGAAATATATGTTAATAGGGACGGAACAACAAGGTACGATATGACCCAGCTCCCAATCACTCACTTCAAACCAAAAGAAATTGGAACATCGGTGGAGGAATTAATAGATATGGGATACGAGAAAGACATATATGGGATAGAGATTACAAATCAGGACCAAATACTTGAACTAGAGCCACAGGACATCATCCTGCCAAAATGTGAAGATGCTTTAGAGTATGGCGCCGATAAGATTCTTTACAACCTAGGGCAATTTATAGATGAGCTTTTGGTTTCATTGTACAACCAGAAGAGGTTTTATAACCTAAAATCAGAAAAAGACCTAGTTGGACACCTTGTCATAGCTTTAGCGCCGCACACTTCAGCCGCTATCGTTGGAAGAATCATTGGGTTTTCCAAGACGCAGGCTTTATATGCACATCCTTTATTCCACGCAGCAACCAGGCGCGATTGTGATGGTGATGAGGCATCAGTCACATTGCTTATGGATGCTTTACTTAATTTTTCGCGGGAGTTCTTGCCGGATTCAAGAGGTTCAACTCAAGATGCTCCATTGGTATTGACTTCAATATTGGTGCCCTCAGAAGTTGATGATATGGTTTTTGATCTAGACATTGCACAGCGATACCCTCTAGAATTTTACGAAGCAGCGCAACAGTATGAATTACCATGGAATACGAAAATTGACAGATTCTCCAATATCTTAAACTCGGAAAACAAATACACAAAAATTGGATATACCCATCCTATTAGCAACATTAACACAGGGATAAGATGTTCTTCATACAAGACAATTCCCTCAATGGAAGATAAATTGAAAGGCCAGATGGAGCTAGCCGAAAAAATTAGGGCGGTTGATGCGGCAGATGTTGCAAGACTGGTGATTGAAAAACATCTGTTGAGGGATATAAGGGGCAACTTAAGAAAATTTTCAATGCAAGAGTTTAGATGCAGCAAATGCACTGAAAAATACAGAAGACCGCCGTTGATAGGCAAATGCCTTGCGTGCGGAAGCAGGCTTATCTTCACAGTATCAGAGGGCACCATCACAAAATACCTCGAGCCAGCTATATCCCTGTCCGATAAATATAATCTTCCATCATATTTAAAGCAAGTATTAGAACTTACAAAAGACAGGGTTGAAGGATTGTTTGGCAAGGACAAGGACAGGCAGGAAGGATTAGGAAGATGGTTTGGGTAAAAAATAACTTAATTAAATGGAAAAATATTAATCTCAAATCTTCGCCTTAACTATGTTCTTTGCTCCACATGCAGTGCATTTCATATAAGTAAAGTTGTCTTCCCTAACAATCTGGGTGTCGGGTTTTCCGCACTCAAAACAAAGCACAAACGCATTTGCATATTGCCTTATCTTCTCATTGATTCTTGAAGCGGGGACTTTTGTGCCGATAATCAGCGCACCGCTCTTCTTAATTTCACCTGGCGTTGCAAGCTCTTTTAAAACATACTTTAGTAGATGGTCTACTTCCCTCCTTAAGTTGGAAGCTATCTGAAGAAAGTTGGATATTATGGTCCTATTGCCTTGTATGTGCCCAAGTGCCTTTGGTATTTCAAACCTCTCCTTAATAAAAACAACCTCGGGCAAGCTTTTCCTCACTTCTTCCAGCATTTTTTTATACTCATCCATACTCATAAAAACATACCACGGTTTATAAATTTAATGATATCTTTCTTCTATTCAAAAAATATATAAATAAATCCCTTAAAGTAAACCTATGGTTGTTGAATCATTGATTAATCCGTTCAAAGCCGAAAAAAGCCCATGGCAGATGTTTTTTCTCGGTTTTTTATACACATCAATCGGCATATTCCTATCATTATGGATTTTTAGGGATGAGGCAAGCCTGATTATGGTATTTATGATAACCATGGCAGCATTGCCAATATTTTATAATGCCATTAAACTGGAAGAAAGCAAAGATATGGTTATGGATAAAGAGACGGAGATTTTGAAAGAGCATAACAAGGCAATCTCTTTTTTTATGTATATGTTCGTTGGGATCACTATAGCTTGCGCCGTTTGGTACTCTTTACTGCCTGCAGAGACGATAAACAACCTTTTTGATAAACAAACAGGCACAATACAATCTATAAATAATCAAGTATCTGGCAACGCAGTTTATAGTTTAAACATTTTTGCCAAGATATTCTTTAATAATTTCAAGGTTTTGGCCTTTTCAATACTATTCTCTTTTGTATATGGTGCAGGAGCAATTTTCATTTTGGTTTGGAATGGAACAGTGATAGGGGCAGCAATCGGAAATTTTATCAGAGCGAACATAAGTAGCTATACACATTCTTTAGGTTTCCTGGAAACAGGCAATTATTTCCACGTAGTGTCTTTAGGTTTGCTGAAATACTCTATTCACGGCATTCCAGAGATTTTGGCTTATTTCTATGGCGGCTTGGCAGGAGGCATACTCTCCGTGGCATTAATAAGGAAGCATTTCGCTTCTGAGAAATTTTCCAAAATAATGATAGATTTTTCAGAACTTGTTCTTATAGCGGTCGGCTTTTTGGTTGCAGCAGCATTTCTGGAGGTATATATAACGCCAGTGCTGTTCTAATAAAGTTAAATACAACCATTCTGGTTTGTGGCATCTGCATCAAATATCACTCAAGCACTTTGAGCTTGCCTGGTTTCACCTCGAAAATACTTCCATTTTCTAAGAGCTTATTTATGATATCTTCGGCTTTACTGTTGCTACATTTTTTAACTAACTCCTCTATGGGAGCCCCGTCCCCGTTGTCAAGTTTTTTTATCAGTAAATACACCTCTTCATTGCCGTTCTCAAAAATCTCTTGCTCCAACTTTTTGCTAGTGTTCTCAAAAATCTCTTGCTCCGCTACCTTTTCAAACTCCATCCTCCTGACATCTATCCATTGGAAATTATCAACCTTCCTCAAGATTTCTGGGGTTATATACTTTTCATTATTAAATTCCCTAATTCTTCCAATAACCAGAACAAAATCACCGACATCGACCATTGAAAAAATTTCTTTATTTTCAAAACTCCGCAAAGCAAGCCTTCCAGTCCCATCATCGATTACTACATTCGCGTAACTTAAATCTTCACTTTTGAATACAATTGTTGCTATTATATTAACCCTCAAAACATTAATTTTATTTATGATTGCATAACCCGCAGAAAGGGCATCTTTAACAAAAAGATTGTTCAGAATGTCAACTATTCTTACCTTATACGCAACCTGCCGTTTCTGAAAAGTGTTATGTTGCAGTTCTGGCATTTCAGTAAATCCCACCAACCTCACATGTATTAAAAATCTAGGTAGATTATATTTTGCTGACGAAGCCGCGTCTCGGTTCAAACACATCCCCCGAACGCTTTAACCTCTCAAGAGCATCCTCAACCTTATCCTCATCTAAGCCTCTGTTTTTTGCTTCTGCAACAACCTCTTCAATTGGAATTGCCTTTCCAAGCTTTGTCTCAAGCTCACCAATAATCTCTTTCAAAGTCAATATGTGGCTTCTTTGCGTGGCAGGAATTCCAGTCGCTATTCTGTCAATATCTATCTTTCCCGTCTCCCTATCAAAACCAACTTGCATCAGACAATAATCCAACAACTCAATAGCTTTTCTGGCATCTTTTCTAGTGACTCTACTATCAAGCCTAGCTCTCGCAGAAGCTTCGCTGAGCCTTACTAATGCTTCCAGCTGTCTCGCAGAAATAGGAATGGTTTTTACACCACCTTCGCCACCGCCCTTTCTCATTCTAAGATAAAACTCCTTAATTTCCTCTAAAGCACCATCTGTAAGTTTCGGATGCATTTTTTGCCTTGCATACGCAACATACTTTCTTAATAAATCAGTGTGTATTTCTGGCTCTTGTATGTCTGGACTCTGGTGTAAAGTCAAAATATGCTTTGCCATCTTCTCATCTCGAGTTTCTTCTGGCAAGTCTTTTATAGGAAATATCAAGTCGAATCTGTTAATGAGCGTAGGTGGTAAATCTATTTGGTCTGCAATTATCCCGTAAGGGTCAAATCTGCCAAACTTTGGATTTGCAGCCGCAAGCACGGTTGTTCTGGCTATCAGCGTTGCCTGTATATTTGCTTTGCTGATGCTCACTGTTTGATTTTCAAGAGCTTCATGCATTGCTGCCCTGTCCTCAGAATTCATCTTATCAAGCTCGTCAACACAAACCAGTCCATCAGAGCTTAATACCATTGCTCCTGCTTCCAAAGCCCAACCGCTTAAAAACTCATCCCTTACAACAGCGGCTGTAATTCCGGCTCCACTCACGCCTTTGCCGCTTACATATCTTCCTTTTGGGGCGATTTGGGTTATCCTTTTAAGCAATGCGGATTTTCCTGAGTTATGGCAGACAATCCCATTTGCTATGAATGTATGACTAACAGGCACTTCAAAATCATATACATCCATAACTCCAGACGGTAAAATTTTAACAACTCTTTCCCATCTCTGAGGTTTTTTTCTTTTTTGAATATGGCTTTTATTTTTTATTACTTCCAAAACATTATTCAATGCTGTTTTCTTTTTTTCAGAATTAAATCCTATATGCTTGGCAAATAATTCCATATCATAAGACCTTCTTATACATAAATTGTTTCCTATAACTCTTGATTGTAAACCGAAATAGAGAAGTAATAACTGCACATCTTGTAGCACATCTATTGTAGAAGATTTTAATTGTATAGATGTTCTTCCTCTTCCGTTTCCAAAAGCACAACCATCGGCTTCAAAAAGCCAGCTGATAAATTTTGCTATAACATGCTTTGGACTTTTAAATATTTGCTGAGGAACCCTTTTATTTGCTAAAAAGGAAAGTGATTGCGCAATTTGCCTGCTATTCATCTCTAGTACATATATTTGTTGGGTTGAAATAAACTGCCTTAAAAGTCCACTTCCATCATCAATAGTTTTCACTTTTCCATCAATGTTCTTAGTATAGATTGAAGGCTCTACATTAAATGTTATTTTCCACAACTCTGAAAGATTTTCAATCAAATCCCTTTCCTCATTATTAACATAACAGGTTACCCTATATCCATTTGGATGGATATTTCCATCCCCGATAATATAACCACACAAAGAAGCAAGCTCAGGTGTAAATTTACTTGGCAGAGAAACTTCTTTTAGATGCTCAGATTTTTTCTCTACTCTTTCAAAATTAGTTTGGGCAAGCTTTTTGACCATTGTTGGAATTTTTGGCATAACCCTAATCGGTGTGTTCAATAAAATTTCATCAGCTCTTTTCCAGCCATCTTTTGTCAGAAAAGGCTGATTATAGGTACATGTAACTTCTTTTCCCGTTTCAGTAACAACCTTAAGTACGGGTTGCTGTGGATAATGTTGAAAAATAGTTGCAAAATCATAATATTTATCTTTTCCATGTTTTCTTATTTTTGTGACAACCTCCCTAATTTGCTGCAAGTGCTTGTTTCCAATATTTTTTATCTGTTCCATCCCTTTGCATATTAACGCAACTTGGGAATCACCTGCAATACATCCAGGGTCACCAACCAGCAGAATATGCATGTCGCCTCTACTAACCACATTGTCCATCCTCGTCTTTCTTACACCTCCCATTAGCTGAAGCAGCAACGCTTCCTTCACCTTTTCGTATCCATAAATCGAAGGAGCCATTGAATTCACAAGCTTTTCATACCCTTTTGGGTCATTCGCAATTTCCAGAATTTCCTTTTCATCTTCCTCGCTTATCTCAACTTCATAAAATGTGCCTTCAACAGGCTTTATGTGATTGGTATCAATCATCAAATCAAGCTTCGTTGATTTTGCGCCACTTCTCGATATTATAGGAACTTCTTTTACTACACCAACAACCTCTACCTTGCTGCCTGGTGAAGTTCTTTTCTCGCTTAAAGGGCTAACCAAGTCATCTGTCAGAAGAACATTGATGCGTTTTGGCTGCTCCCCTCCTTCAAGGTTTTCGTGAGCCTCTTCAACTACAATTCCCTGTGCGTCTACCAATTCTTTGTCAAGCATGACAAACTTACCCTTTCTCCCGCAGCCGCACCTTGTTGGCTCCCTGAAAGTGCCTTCAAGCTGCAATACATTGATTATGTTGCCACACACAGGGCACTCAAATCTTGCGGATGTAACCTGAGGCCTTACATCGGATTTTCGCCTTATAACACCCTCAACAAAAAAAAGCTTGTTTATGTGCTTGCTTCTGATGTCCCTTATCATTATGTGCTGGCTTTGCGGTAAATTATGGAATCTTATTCTAAAATTGATTAAACCTTCTACATCAAATTGTTCAACTGCCTTTTCAATAGCCTTTATTGTCTCGTCAGGCGCATCCAGAAGCTGTGTTGCAAGGTCAAGGTCGTACTTAGAAAGCTCTGCAAAATCTATTAAGAGGAACCTATCACCATTTCTCACACTCTCTAATAGGGAAGTGTAGTAATTGCTATCAATGAAATCCTGAAACCTCCTTACCTGCTCGATGACATTAAGTTCCATAAGCACACTCTTATTTTTTTAATAAAATAAAAAACAACATCAAGCCTTTACGCGCTTTAGGTTTTCTATCAGCTTGTCAAGCGCGGCATGCACCTCTTTCTCACTTTTTGTTCCTGTGCAAACCACTTTGCCGTTGCTGAAAAGCAGGAAAGTTGCCTTTGCGGCTGTAAGCTTGTACACTAAGCCAGGGAACTGCTCTGGCTCGTATTCTGTGTTTTCTAGCTTCATAGCCAAAGTATTCAGATTCAAGTCCATTCCAACACTACCTGAAGCCACAATGTTCTGAATCTTAATTTCTGGCTTAATCGTTATTTTTACATTGATTTTCTCAAGGCTTTTGATTATTTTCTTGATGCTCTCTTCAACTTTATCCATTGAGCGGGCTCCTGTGCAAACAACCTTGCCTGAGCTGAATATCAAAGCAGAGGTTTTAGGCTCCTTGATTCTTATAACAAGGCCAGGGAACTGCTCTGGGTTGTATTCTGTGTTGCTAAGCGTAGCTGCCATCTTTTCAAGCGGTATATCATGCTTTAAAGATGTACTAACAACTATATTAACTACTTTTATGTCTCTTTTAGTTTCTTTTTTAGCCATTTTTAATTACACCCCCAAATAAAGCTTATTTAAACTGAAAAACAACAAAAAATGCTTTTTTAAGATTAAAAAAGCATTTTTTGCCATATATCGTTATTTTATTTATAAATACTTATAAAGCACTTTTATTTATAAATACTTTTATTTTTAAATAGAACTATCCACACATAGATTTTACAAAGAATATGCCCCCTTAATTTCGCATGGAGATTTTTGTTTATCTGAATTTATTTTAACCCTGCTGAAAATACAAATATTTAAATATCAGTAGGGTTATTTTTTGGGCATGGGATACATTAAAAGGGATATTGAGGGGGATATCTACAAATATCTTAATGTAAAAGAAATAATAGCAGTTGTCGGAGCGAGACAATGTGGTAAAACAACCCTTATAGAGAATATTCTTAAAAATCTTAATAAAAAAGGTAAGAAAATAAGCAAAGTGAGTTTTGATAATATAAAAGAATTACAGCTTTTCGAAAATGACATTGACTCTTTTATTGAGATTCATGTTAAGGGATATGATTTCTTATTTATTGACGAAATTCAATATTCAAAAGACAGCGGCAAAAAGCTAAAGTATATATATGATAATTTCAAGATAAAAATATTTATTTCAGGATCCTCAGCAGCAGAGCTTGCAATACAGAGCTTGAAGTATTTAGTAGGAAGAATTTTTGTTTTTACTCTTTATCCCTTTTCTTTTAAAGAGTATATAAGAGTAAGAAATCAAAAACTATTACCCCTTTATGTCTCAGTAAAGTATAAGAAAGAGGTAACATCAGAATTAAACAAACACCTCAAAGAATTCATGCTCTATGGAGGGTACCCAAGAGTAGTGCTTGCAAAGGACGAAGAAGAAAAGCGGACAATATTAAAAAACATCTACAGTACATACTTACTAAAAGAAATTCGGGAAATACTGGCTTTAAGCGGCGATTATAAGCTTATTAATCTAATTAAATCTCTCTCGCTACAAATAGGGGGTATTATTAACTATAATGAACTTTCAACAATCACTGGATATTCTTACAAGGAATTAAAAAACTCCCTTAATATTCTTGAAAAGACATTTATATGCAGCCAGATAAGGACTTTTCATACTAATAAAAGGACAGAACTTGTGAAAAGCCCCAAGATATATTTTTATGATTTAGGCTTTAGAAATACTAGTTTTGATAATTTCAGCGGTGAAAGGACGGATATGGGCAGAATGTATGAGAATTTCATTTTTTCGGAATTTGTTAAAAATGATTTTTTCCCAAAATATTGGCACACGAAATCAGGGGCAGAAATTGATTTTATTCTGGAAAAATCAAATAAACTTATTCCTATTGAAGTAAAATCAACCTTATCAAAAGAAACATTAACTAAGTCATTCTACGCTTTTGTAGAAAAATACAAACCTAATAGAGGCTTTATTGCTTCATTGGATTTTGAAGGCAAAAAGAAAATAAATGGCTGTGAAATTATTTTTACCTCCTTACTAAAACTTATTAATCATTTAAAATCAGAAGCTTAGGAAGAGCATGTTTAGCGATATTGTAATCCCAAATAATAATGAAGCGGAATTTATAGAGATAGCTGCAAAACTTGGTACTAAAAAACTCACTTTTCTTTACGATTTTGATGAATATAATGAGGGAAAAGCCCAAGAGGCAATCCAAAATCATAAAATAAACGCCGAGATTGGCTTTATAGTTAATCAAAAAAACATAAACAGGGTATCTAAAGCATCAAAGCTGCTTATTGTCAAAAGCTCGGATAATGACAGGCGCTTTATTGAGAGCAAAAAAATAAATTTGATTTATGGATTTGAAGAAATCCACAAAAAGGATTACTTGCACCAGAGGGCATCAGGATTAAATCATACATTGTGCGAAATCATGAACAAGAATAATGTCGCGCTAGGGATTTCATACGACTCATTGCTCAAAGCAAATAACCATGCCAAGGCCTTATTGATGGGAAGGATCATGCAGAACATTGCTTTGTGTCAAAAATATACTGTAAAAACATTTATCGCGTCTTTTTCAGAAAATCCATACGAACTAAGGGCACAACACGACTTAATAAGTCTTTTTAAAATACTTGGGATGAACAGTAAACTATCAAATTCTCTAACATCTTTATCTTAAAAATTAATCTTCAACCCTTTTTCTTTCAATAAAATACATATAACACCAATAATATAACTAAAAAATAACATGAAGATTATTACTAGAAAAAGAGTATATAAATGATATGCAACAGTATTTTTTAGTATTGAAACTAAATTATAACCAATGATAATATGTAAAACAAAAATCCAAAGCACACCTTTGCTAAAGGAATTAACTACATTATATTTTCCAAGTTTTTTAATTTTAGAAAGCATAATATCAAAAAAAGCTACTGTTAGAAAGGCAAAACCAAAAGCCCCTACTAATGTAAAAGTTGGTGGTTGGAAAATATTAGGTCCCCAAAAATTCTCCGGATAGATTTTAAAAAAAACCTGTTTTTTTACAATTGCTAAAATCAATAAGGTTGTTCCCAAAATAGTAAATAAAATACGCATTTGGGATACTTTGTTTTTAGATTTAAAATTAATATAGTGATGACCGATTAAAAATCCCAATACGAAAATTGAGAACCAAGGAAAGAATGGCCAAAAATGATGACCACTTCGATTGCCAACAAGCACTAATGCCCAATATTGGTTTTGGTATAAATCCAAAATTTCATGCAAATACGGTGCTAATATAAGATTTAAAGCCCCAGTCATTGCTAGTATTAATACAGAACCAAATTTTACAATAAAAATTGTTACTGTAATAGATAATGCCAAGAATTGCAAAACATCCCAAGCAAACAAATCTTCAAGACCAAAAGCCAAGTAATTTAACAAATATCCAAGTAGCATAAGCCCAATAGCTTTAACAAATATACGTTTATAGTAAAAATTTCTATCTAGCGAATTATGCTTGCCACCTTGAATAGGTCTTATATACAATCTCAGCGAAGTTCCTGCTGCAAACGGCACTAACCCAGTAAAAAATATAACCGAATTTAGAAAAACAAAAAAAAATTTTTGATTGAACAAAGCAGAATTAGTGCCATAATCTAAGTCAATAAACCACCATACTACTATGTGTTCAATAATTATCAAAACAATTCCAATAGCCTTTATGGCATCTAGAGTTACCCACCTATCACCATTTTTATTAATCATATCAGTCTAATCTGAAGTTAATACATTAAAAAACTACTGATCAGCAACACCTTTAAAATAGTAATTATTCTGCATATATACATGCACTATCGGGTTTTCATCGGTAGAAATTTGTATAGTATTGTTATTGAAATAGTTTTGCAGGAATTTTGGGAATTTAAACAAGAATTCATTATCGGGAGATGAATACCAAACTCCGCTGACAGCATAATTTCTAACAATTCCGGGATATAGACTTTTTCCTGATATTATATATCCTATTGAGCCGGATGCAGAGCCTGGGAACAAATAAGGAAAAGTCAGCGGCATAACAGCTTTCATTGTTTTGTATATTGATGTATACCCTTCAAGAAAATAATATGGCGAATCAGCCTGTGTAACAACAAACCCGTCTTTGCGAAGAACTCTTTTGATTTCTTCATAAAATTCTTTTGTATAAAGAGGCACTACCTCTAATACTTTTGGGTCAGGGAGGTCTATTATTATCACATCATAAGTGTCATTTTTGGCATGCTTCAAATATCTTCTGCCATCCATTATTATCCTATCCACTCTTTTGTCATCTAAAGAGCCTTTGTGGACATTTTTTAGGTATTTTTTCGATACTTCTATCACACTTTTGTCCAGCTCAACGTGGTCTATTCTTGTTAAATTAAATTTTAGTAATTGATACAATGCACCACCATCCCCTCCTCCAATAACCAAAACACTTTTTGGGTTGGGATGAGCAGCCATGGCTGGTAAAACAAGATATTCATGGTACCTCATAGATTCCTTGTCTGAAATCTGTATCTTGCCGTCCAAAACTAATTGATTGCCATAATAGGGCGATTTGATGATAAGTATATGCTGAAAAGGAGTTATCTCGGAATAAACAACTTCAGTATAATAAGTTTCTGAAAATAACGAACCTATAGAATAAAAAGAGTCTAAAAAGTCAAGTTTTAATTTACTAAACAAAGGCTTGGATACGAATAACAAGGATAAACCAATAATAAAAATAACAAGTACAGATGCCAAAAACGCAGTATTCCTTTTATTGCCTATTCTTGTCGCAAGTATGGCTGTTAAAATATTCAAAAAACCTCCAAAATACATAGCGCCATGAAACCCTAAAATTGGTATAAATAATATGCCAGAGAATAAAGCTCCAATAACCCCGCCAAGAGTGTCAGAAAAATAAACAAAACCCGTCACATTCTTATTGCCTAAGTTTTCTAGGATTCTCACAGCAATCGGAATTTCCATGCCCATTAGTGCAGTCGGCACCAAAAGAGCGGCAATTACAATCCAGAAAATAGCATTAAAGGACAAGCCAATAGAAGCAATGCCGGCAACAATACTCAAAAACAAAAAGCCGAATAGTGCTATAAAAACCTCTATCAATATAAGTATGCTTATAAGATTGAATTTCCTTTTTACTAAATTGCCTCCAATTAAAGCTCCAATTGCTAAACCTAGCAAGAAAGACGCAATAACTATTGATGCTGAAATCTCTGTTGCACCTACAATTGTTACAACAACTGAAAGAAGCACTACCTCATAAAGCAAACTTGCAAGCCCAGTAGAAAACATAGTTAAAAAAATTATAATATGATTAGACGAAAAAAGATTAATCCTTCTCATATATGCTCCACTCTTCTAAGTTCTTTAATAACACCTTTAAACTCTCTTGAAAGGGCACTAAGATACTCTTTTTCATTTAATTCCTCGTTGCATGTAAAAATATCAAAAAAAACCTTGCTTTCTTCTGGCCAGGTGTGCACAACAAAATGTGATTGTGAAAGAATAAAGCAGTATGTGATTCCCTTAGGGCTTTTAAACACATGGTATTTTTTCCCAACTATCTTAAGCCCGATAACTTTACATACCCTCACCACTGCGCCTTTTATAGCATTAATAGATATTAAAAGTCTTTTATTTCTTGTTTCAATATAACCAATAATGTACACCCCTCTCATGTAGTACGAAGATTTTAAACACATTATAAATCTTATTATTTAATTTGCAGTGTGTTATGGAAACTTTTAAATATGAATATACAAATTATTACCTAACTTGTAAAAAGAGGTCAAAAATTATGTCTAGCACCATTAAAATAATTAAAATTTTACTTGTTGTAGCAATTATTGTTTCTATATTCCCAAACTTAGTTTTTGCGGACTCGCCACCCCCGCCACCACCCCCGCCGCCATGCACAATAAGAAGCGCAGGCTGCTATAAAGAAGGAAATGTAAAAGCAGGCTTTGGGGAACTTTCATCAACAACCTTTGCTTATTTTCTTACTGAAAGCAAATGCATAAGGGCAGGGGGTTGTGATTGCAGAGGCACTCCAGATGATGTAAAAGAAGAAACGAATCCAGATGATTCAAATGGAGCATGCAACTGCATTGCCGGAGCTGGGTGGAACGCTAAAGCAAAGTGCTGTGGAGATGATGAATCAGATTGTGGGAGAATAAGTACAGGAGTGCTTTGCAGCATTGACGCAAACAGAGAAGCAGCTTCATGGATTTCATCATCACAAAGCCTAGGAGATATCAGATATGTAGGATGCGACGGAACAGAATCTCTATCAGATGGAACCACTTGGCATAAGTGCGATGGACAGTTCTGGAAAAGAACAATTAGCGGTAACGAATACATATGCATTGGCAGGGGCCGCGAATCAATTGTTGAGTGCTGCGGAGATGGTTCTTGCAAATCGAGAATAGATGGCAAGAGACTGTCAACAGGACATTCAGTAAGTCCAGCAAATCAGCAAAACGAAGCATCAACAATAAACCTTGCCAGCAATCCAGTTGGGCTTTGCACTCTTTTAAACATAGATGACAATCCCGAATGTGGCTTAGAGTCTACTAATCCAGCATGCGTTTGCATACCGTCAAGCACAAAAAAAGAAAGCTTTCAAGAATGCGTTGACGTACCTGATACAACGATTAACCAGGGGGGATTTAGTGGAGAATCCGCTGGAGGAGTTGTTGCTGCAGACTCTTTGATTACAGGTGCAGCTACAGAATGCACGACAAAATACAAATGCGTGAGTTCTCAGCCTATTCAGTGCGGTGGTCCACCTGAAATTTTATGCCCAGCTGGTTATTTTTGCAAATTTGATACAAACCAAATCACAGGGAACGCAGTGTCAAGCGGATACAGCAAAACCTATTATTGCACTCCAGCCAGAAAATTTGTTACAGATTTGGATGTTGACCAGCTCGGAGTTAGCACCAGCGATAGGCAATCAACATGCGGAAAGGCTGGCTTTACATGGACAGGCACAAAATGCTGCAGCGAAGCAGACGATATAGGTGAATATTACAATGATGCTGATGGCGTAGGCGGATGCTGGAACAAAAAGCCAATTCTTAGCGTTAATTTTGTTGAAGGAACGGACAATTCAGTGGTAAACTTCAATGGCGAATTTAATGGTTGTGCAATAGAAAGGACAAATTTTAATACAAACAACGACAATCTG
>JACPTC010000055.1 GCA_016192985.1 Candidatus Woesearchaeota archaeon
AATATTGTCCAAAAATAGGTGTAAAGAGAACCCGTTGATTTTGTAGTCAGTATAAAGAACAGTTTACACACTCTTTTTTGCCACATCCAAAATCTTGGTGGGAATATTTAGCATTCCATGCTTTTAGGTTTTCTACAATATCTTGCAACTCTATGCCTTTTGCAGTCAACTTGTATTTCGTCTTTATAATTGATTCGCTCTTTAATACTTGTTTTTCAATAATCCCATTTTCTTCTAGCTTTTTGAGCCTTTTTGACAGTATCTTTGGGCTAATCTTGCGCATTCGCTTAAGCACGGAATTAAATCCTTTTTCGCCATTAAGCGCTATCTCTTGAACTAAAAAAATTGTCCATTTTTTACCAAGAATATCTGCGGCTTGAAAAACAGGGCAATTATTCATTTTTTTCACTAGTAACTATCCTTTTGGAAACTGATATATTTAAATATTTGTTTTTAGGAAATATAACATATTTGCTAAAAAGAGGAAAAAATGCGAACTCAGTTGATTTTGATATTAAGTATAATAGCGATTGTTGCATTAAGCGGATGTATTTCTGAGAAGTCCACTCAAAAAGCAGAGCTTTCTTTTAAAGAGCAAGGAAATGTTGGAAAAGTTGTTCCTTCTGAAATTGCATATCAAATGCGGCAACAAGGAGATGATATAGTATTAGTAGATGTACGTGAAAAAGAAGAGTGGGATGCAGAGCATATTCCTGGAGCAATTTGGATTCCACATAGCAAATTAAAAGAAAATGACAAAGAAGCTTGGAATTTGCTTGAAACATTATCTAAAACCCATAAGAATGTTTTTACTTATTGCGGAGCTGGTCATAGAAGCGGGTTTATTGCAACAAAAGCACAAGAAAAAGGCTTCAGCAACGTGTTTAATTTAGATGGCTTTTCGTTTTGGAAGTTGAAATTTCCGATTATAAAGGGCAAGTCAGATCCAGATAAAGAAGCAAAGCCTATTCATCTTGACGAAGCAAATTATTATTATACAAATTTCGATGATGTAGATTTTGTCGATGTGAGGGAACCAGAATCTATTGAGCTTACAGGAGGCAAAAAAATCAAAGGCGCAAAATGGATTCCTCTTTCAGAATTGACAAAACACTTAGACGAGATTAATTGCGATCACGACACAGTTTTCATTTGCGAAGGCACTTGGGATGGAGGAGAATGCTCAGCAAGCCCTGCAGCAGCAAAGATAGCTATAGAAAGGAAAGGATGCAAAGCAGGAAGAATGAAGTATCTCCTGGAAGGTCATGGAGCTTGGGAAGCTGCTGGCTACCCAGTGGAGACTTACAAATGAGGGCAAATTGGCATTAGAAAGCGTTACATTGCCATTAGTTCTAACAACAGCTGTAATTGATTCTATAAATCCATGCGCAATCGGAGTTCTTCTTTTGCTTATTGCTGTACTGGTGAAGCATTCCAAAGAAAAACCAAAGATGCTGAAAATAGCAGCGATATACATCTCAGCAGTATTCATTGTCTATTTGCTTTCTGGACTCGGCCTTATAGGATTTCAAAGTATTCTTATTAAGCTTGGCTTTGCAAAATATGTTGGGATTGCAATAGGAATATTGGTTGTTTTGATGGGTTTCGTCGAAATAAAGGATTTTTTTTGGTATGGGCGAGGATTTTCGCTGATGATTCCAGCGAGATATTCTGAAAAGATTAAGTTGATGATATCGCATGTAACAGTAACAAGCGCAATAGGGCTTGGAGCCTTTGTGTCAATGGTTGAATTGCCATGCACAGGCGGTCCTTATTTGGCCATTACAACTCTATTAGCAAAAAAATTTGACATTCTTGGATTTTTATATCTCATCTTGTACAATCTCATTTTCGTCTTGCCTTTAGTTATAATTGTTGCACTTGCTTACTATGGCGTGCGTATAGCTAAAATGCGAGATTGGAAAGAAAAAGAAAGAAAGTGGATGAGGCTTGCTGCAGGCATTGTAATGGTTCTGCTTGGAGTTTTCCTCATTTACTATTATGCAGCCGGGGTGCACTTATGAAAACAAAAAAAAGTATATTGTTGGTAAGTATATTGTTGGTGATTCTTTTATTGTTCATTGCAAGCTGTTCTTCAAAAACAAAAATTCCTTCTGTTGACATGGACAATCTTGCGGCATGTCTTGCAAGCAAAAATGTTAAAATGTACGGCTCCATGACATGCTCTGCCTGCGCCGCCACACGAAAAATGTTTGGCGACTCTTTCAAAAAGATTACAGAGATAGAATGCAACCCAAATGCCCCAAATACACAGGCAGAATTTTGCATCAAAAAGGGAATAAGGAAGACTCCCACATGGATAATGGAAGATAATGAAGTGGATATAAAGCGTTTTGATGGTTATCAGACAGCAGATGGCCTGAAAGAGTACTTCGGATGCTGATTATAACATAAAATAACATAAAAGAGCAAAAATGAAGTGTAAGCGTATTTGCATATTGTTTTTTGTTTTTGTATTGGCTGCTGTGCTTTCTTGTTCTCAAGAGGATAGCGGTAAAAAAATTGCAAAAATTTACGTTGCCAATGAAGGTGATGGCACAATTTCTGTCGTAGATGCACAGTCCCTTAAAGTCGTTAAAACTATAAAGCTTGAAGGGATGCCTCACAATGTGAATGTAGACCCATTAGGCAGATACGTGTATGCGACAAATCATGAAGGTGAAGAAGAGGAGCAGCATGATATACACGCTAATCATGTTCCGTATCTTAGAATTATAGATGCAAAAAATCTCAAAATCGTACATTCAATTCCAATGCAAGAGATAGCGGCGCATGTAGTTCCAAGCAGAGATGGCAGATTTGTTTTTGTCTCAAGAGAAGGCGGCAGCACAATTGTTGAAGTCGATATTGAAGCAGAAAAAATAACAAAGATTTTCAAGGTCGGAGAAGGCCCACATGGCTTTGTGTTAAGCAACAATGAGAAAACTATATACTCTCCCAATATGAGAACAAATGACGTAAGCATAGTTGATATTGAAACAGGAAATGAAGAAAGATTGGAAGTAACCTTTGATAGCCATAAATGTAACACTCCTGTTGCAATGGGAATAACACAAGATGACAAATTCTCTTTCGTAACCTGCGGAAAATCTTTTGAAATATATAAAATAGATAATGAAAATAAAAAGGTAATTGGAAGGGTAGGGTTCAAAAAAGGTGACTTAGTTGGTCCTATTCAAGCACCTGTTTATCGAGGAAGCAATTTTCTCTATGTTCCTGATATGCGCAACTCTGTTGTTCACAAAATTGCTATTGAAAAATTTGAGCTTGAAAAGGACATTCCAGCAGGGCAAGGTGCACATGGCATTGCTTACTCCTCTGATGGTAAGACTGCTTATGTAACTAACACTTGGGAGAACACTTTGTCTATTCTTGATTTAGCATCAGATTCCGTAATAAAATCAATAAAGGTTGGCTCAAAACCAAACGGAGTTGCTGTAAGTGATGGCTATAACCAAGGATGGTAAAAAAGATTCCTTATTGTCTTCTATTATCCAAATACTAGAACTTTGTTAGATTCCTCAACAATTTTTAGCATATCTTCCATTCCAGAAACAGGGCATATACCAATTTCCTTTTCCCTTATTCTCAAGCAGACTCCACAAGCTAAAACTACGCCATTATTTTTTAAAAACTTTTTAATTGAGCCCTCAAGAAGAGGAAACTTATCATCATTTACATTCTCAATTTCAACACCTTTACCGAGCAAAAATATCTTTACAAAATGATTATTTTTCAGCGCTTCATTGCCAAATCTAAAGCAATTCCAGCAAATTTCTGCATCGTTTGTGTTTAATATTATGCCTATTTTCATATGTAAATATCATTTTATTTCTATATCCAATTTTATTGGGTTTGTAAGGCAGTAAACACCGGGGCATCTTTGCTTAGCAAGCTCTTCAATTTCTTTCAGCCTTTCCTTTTCAGCCTTACTTAAAACTTCTACAAAAAGTTTAACTTTCTCAACAATAGGTTCGTTGTCTAAGCCTAATGCTCTTGACAGATTTACTTTGTTCTCTGCAGCAACTATTAATTTATCTAATTCAATGCCTTTCTCTGCAGCAATTGATGCAAATGTCTGTGCAAAGCATGCAGCCAATCCAAATAAGCAGTATTGAACGGGATCTGGCTTAATTCCAGAACCGCCCATGAATGGAGGGCCATCGGCTTCCACAATAGTGCTTCCATTTGTATGCTCCAAAGTTGATGCAAACTGTATTTTTCCTTCCTCAAAATTCCAGACGCCTTCAACTCTCTTTACTTTTATTGCTTTGCTTTTGTCTTTCTTGACTTCTTCAACAAAAGCTTTTGATTTATCCAAATTTATGTTGTTTAATTTCATGCACACACCCCTATTTTATTACTCCAATTGAATACTTTGTTATTTCTGTATTGCAGCTATGATGCTTTTTGCAAAAGTCTTCGCATTTCTTTGCCAATTCCTTTTTAGCATATATCATTTTGCACGCTTCACAAACATAAACTTCTTTTGTCATTTTTTATCTTTTTTCTGATATAGATTTCTCCATAATTTTATAATCCCTAAATAAACGAGAATTATCAATCCAATCAGCAAAATTGCATATAAAACATTTAGAAAATTCCAATAGCCAAGACCATATCCATAGTTTCCCATCATTCCATAGCCCATATTTCCTCCCATCATCATGCTCATCATTCCTCCGCCCATCATACCGCCAGATTCACCACAATATATTGTTTTTGCCATATTAATATGGAATTGTTTTTCTGGTTCAGATCCTTCTTTTAAGCCCATCATCTTATGCATAGCTTCATGGGAATCTCCAGGATGCATTAATTCCATTTCATACTCCCCGATTATTTCTAACTGGGAATCTGATAGACTTTTACAGTCCATTTTTGAATCAATCAGGTTCTTAGCTTCTTTGATTTCTTGCTGCGTAATTGCATTAACCAAATTCAAAGCGAGCATTAGAACCGCAAAAATTACCAAAATTGCCTTTCTCATATTTCCACCTCATATATTTTTACTATTTTGTAATCTCTCTTTCAAAACCTCCCTTATTATGTCAAATGCTTTGATAATTTTTGGATTGGTAAGTTTGTAGTAGACATTTTTGCCCTTCCTATTTGACATAACAATCCCTTTGGACTTCATAATCGATAAATGCTGAGAAATATTAGCTTGGCTCAACTTTGTTTTTTCTATAAGCGCTGTTACAGACATTTCTTTATTCCTTAATAGATTTAAGATTTCCAGTCTAGTAGGATTTGAAAACACTTTGCACATTTCAGCATGAACCAAGTATAATCCCTTCATAATAGATATTAGAATATTCTAATATTTAAATACTTTTTGGTTTTGTTCCGCAAAAGGTGTCTCGTGTTCAAAGGGAGGGGGTGCAGAAATAAGTTTTTTAATAATTAAATAAACTCAATCCGTTAAAAATAACGATAACAGTAACCCCCACATCTGCAAAAATAGCAAAGGCAAGATTGCTGAATCCGAATATCGCTCCTATAATAAACAAAGATTTTGAAAGAATTGACAGTGATACATTAACTCTAATCTTTTGAGCGCATTTTCTGCCAAGCTTTGTCAAATATTCCAGCAAACTTAATTTGTCATTCATGATAACCACGTCTGCGGTCTCAATCGCTGAATCAGCGCCAGCAGCGCCCATGGCGATTCCTACAGAAGCGCTTGCAAGCGCAGGGGCATCATTGATTCCATCGCCTATCATTGAAACATGCTTATATTTTTCTGTTAATTTTCTTATTTCATCAACTTTATCCTGCGGCAAAAGCCCTGATTTGTATTCCTTGATTTCAAGTTCTTTCGCAACGTTTTTGACAGATGCTTCGCTGTCTCCCGATAATATAATTGATTTTATCCCCATTGATTTAAGGGATTTTATTAGCTGCGGGCTTTCCTGCCTTATTGTGTCAGAAACTGCAATCAATCCTTTTACCTTGTTGCGGTCGCAACTTATTATGATTGTTTTTCCTTCCTTTTCGAGTTTTTCTATCTCATTCAAAACTTTTTTTGGTACCTTATGTTCCTGAGTTACAAATTTTAAATTTCCAATGCAATGATGCTTGTCAAAACAAACTGTGCATTCCCCTTTCATCCCTTTGCCCTGCAAAAATTCTATATTTGAAAATTTGTGGGATGTAACGTTGTCTTTACTTGCTTTTTTTAAAATTCCCTTTGCAATTGGGTGCTCCGAATAAGACTCCATTCCTGCAACGCATGCCAAAACTTCCTTTTTGCTGAATCCATTAAAAGGTATAATATCTGCAACCCGTATTTCTCCTGTTGTCAAGGTTCTTGTCTTGTCAAAAGCCATGACTTTTAACTTTCCTACTTCTTCGACATACTTTCCGCCTTTAATCAGGATTCCTTTTCTTGATGCGTTTCCAATTGCGGAAAAAACAGTTACAGGAGTTGAAAGCACAAGAGCGCATGGGCATGAAATGACAAGCAAAGTTATAGCGCTCTTGAACCATCTGTTAAATGATTGATTGAATCCAAAAACGGGGATTATCACTAATAGAAATGAAATTGTTACAACCATTGGAGTATAAAACTTTGCGAATTTTTCTATGAACTGCTCTGATCTTGATTTTGTTTCCAAAGCTTTTTCTGTTAATTGCAATATTTTTGAGTATGTAGTTTCTGAAGCTTTCTTGGTTACGTAAATTTCCAGATAGCCATTGCCGTTCAAAGTTCCTGCATAAACAGTGCTGTCTTTTATCTTGTCAGCCGGAATTGACTCGCCTGTGATTGCAGACTCATCAACAAAAGACCTTCCCTTGATTACTTTTCCGTCCAGAGGAATTGAGTCGCCGGGCTTGACAACAATTATTTCTCCTACATTGATTTCCCCTATTGGCACTTTTTTCTTTGCATTTTTCCTCAATGCAGTTTTTGGTTGGTTTTTTACAAGTTCCTCAAGGCTTTTCTGGCTCTGCTCATAGCCGTAATTCTCAAGGTAATTTCCTATCGAAAATAGAATAACAATGATTGCAGCCTCTTCCAATTCCCTTAGATAAAAAGCCCCGATAATTGCTGTTGTCATAAGGAGATTTATGCTGCTGAATTTTAATTGGGCAAGGCTCTTTAACCCCTTAAGCAAAACGTTTCTTCCAATAGCTATAATTATCACCGCAAAAAAAGGAATCTCAAACCACATAGGGAAATGTATTGAAAACAATGATAATATCTCAAAAGGAATAATTAAGATTAAAGAAAATAGCAGATATCTGAATTTCTTGTCTTTTATAAGCTCTGAAAACTTCATGTTTTTTGAATAATTTTTTGATATATTAAAATTTAGTGGTTTTTAAAGAACGTTAAAATGCCTTTATCAAATACAGTACTGCAAAAACAAAAAGCAATGCTCCAGCAATCTTGGGCAGATAATGCTCGTATTTGTGAATTTTATGCTCTACTCTTTCATACTCAAATACAGAAAGAAGAGTAATGCTTACGAGAGAGAAAGTAACGGTGCTTGCGTAGCCAACCATCATCACCATGCAGTTTATATTATTGAGGCAGAAGGCAAGTAGCGCAAATTCTTCCTCATGGATGAATCCAAGCACGAAAGCAAAAGCAGCTATTTCCTTTAAGCTTTTTACTTTCCTTTTTTCCCCAGCATGCTCGTGCTCGGTCCAGAATTTATATGCCATGTAAAACAATAAAGCCGCTGCAATATACCTTATCCAGGGCGAAGATGACAAATTAAATTTTTTGTTTACAAGGATAAATAGAATAACAACTGCAATTGAAGATACAAAGTGGGCGGCAGCTATTATTAGAGAGCTTATCAGAGCAAACCCGTATTTTCTTTTTTGCCTCATTGAATACAATGCTGCAACTGGCCATCCGTGTCCCGGCTCAAGACCGTGGATAAGCCCAATCGAAATCACTCTCAAGTATATTTGGAACATAAATTTAAAATTATGGATTTATATAAAAAGTTTGTTTATTGGATTTTAAAAAAACGAAAATATCTTTAAACTTTATTGGTAATATTGTTAAGCAGTAAAATGATATACTCCCAAAACTAAATCCCAACGCCCTGAAATAACACTTGATACAGCAGATACCCATTAAATCCCAGAATAACTAATGCAAATACAACTGCAAAGACATTTGTTATTTTTTTGTTGACAAGCTCTTTCATAATATTCTTGTCTGCTGTATACATTATCAATGGTATCAATGGCAAGGGGATAAGCAAGCTTAATGCAACCTGGCTTAAAATAAGGATTCTCAAAGGCTCTATGCCGAGCAAAACCGCAATTGTGACTGGAATAACATTGATGAACCTTGTTATCAGCCTTCTAACCCATACGCTTATTCTAAAACCTGTCAAGCCGTCCATGACTGACTGGCCTGCCAAAGTGCCTGTAACTGAAGACGAGACTCCGGCAGACAATAATGCAAGTGCAAACACAAGAGCTGCAAAATTACCAAATAAAGGTATTAAAGTCTTATAAGCTTGATCAAGTGTTGCAACTTCTATGCCTGCCCTATAAAAAGCAGCTGCAGACATAATTATTATTGCTGCATTAATGCAGGCAGCAATTGTAAGAGAAACTACATTATCTATCAAGTGATATTTTAAGGTTTTAAATTTGCTGCCAAAGTTGGAATTGATTATCTTATTTTTAATAAGCCAAGAGTGCACAAATAAAGCATGAGGCATTACAGTTGCTCCGATAATACCAACAGCCACCAGTGCACTTTCTTTTGTCAGTATTGGTTTAACTGAATGGAATAGAACGGAAGACATATCTGGTTTGCTGATAAACAGTTCATACACATAGCCCAAACCGATTATTGAGACAAAAATTATGAAAGACTGCTCAAGAGTTCTAAACCTTTTTTGAGTAAGGAGGATTATGATCAAAACATCTGCTACTGCGATATAAGTGCCCCACAGCAATGGAATGCCAAACAGCAAATTTAAAGCAACAACAATTCCTAGAAATTCTGCCAAGTCAGTTGCCAAAATAGCAACCTCTGCCAAAATCCAGTATCCCAATACAAGCCATTTTTTCTTCAGTTTTTCTTTAACCAGTTCTGGCAATGAATATCCTGCAATGCCAAGCTTTCCAGATAAATACTGAAAAAGCATCGCCATTCCAGAAGCAAGCCACACCACCCAAAGCAAGTCATAGTTAAAAGAAGCGCCCCCACTTATGTCTGTGCCCCAGTTGCCAGGATCCATATATGCAACACTAACAATCAATCCAGAGCCCATAAACGATAATAGTTTTCTGTCAGAGAATACTTTAAAATAATCAATAAACTTTTGGAAAAATTCCATTTTGTTAATTATCCAACAACCAAAAATCCTGTTGCATACATTATCAATAATCCAGTTAGAAATCCAAGCACATTTGTGACTGTAAATATTGAAAGCCAGTTGCCCTTTGCAATTTGGTTTAAGATGTCGAAAGCAACGTCAAATATGGCGCCTGCACCGATTGCAAGGAAAAAAACTCCAAGTGCAGCGGAAAAGGCAAAGCCACCAATTAAAGCTCCAACTATGGTAGGGGCTCCTGCAATTATTCCCATTAGGATTAGATGTGCTAAGAAATTCCTTATCTGTGTGAAAGTTTTTGTTAATGGAACTACAATTGCAACTCCCTCTGTGACATTATGCACCATAAATCCTATAACCAATAAGCTGCCAAGAGCAATCTCTCCAACAGCATAAGCGCTGCCGATTGCAAGCCCTTCTCCAAGATTATGCAATCCAATCCCAAGCGCAATTAAGTAGCCCCACATTAAGGCTTGATAATGCTCGCTTTTTTCTTTTGCATTGTGCTGTGTTTTATAGCTTACAGCGGATAAAGTCAATACAGCAAGCAAAAATCCGATTAAAAGTATGCCAATACCATTATACGCTTGTGGCAAACTTTCTATAAGCTCAAATGACTCTGAAAGCGCGTCAAAGCCAAGAAAAACAAGCAGACCAATTGTAAGTGAAAGCAAGAAGCTGTACCATCTCAAGCGCAGCATTTTAAGGAAAGGGAACCAAAGCAAGCCAATTAGAACAGGTATAACACCAACATAAATACCTAGTAAAATAAATGTTTTAAAATAGAACCAATTGAATGTAGGAGTTATGGCAGCTGCCTCAATCTCCTTTTCAAAAGTTACTCCATTTCTAGATATTAAAGTTATTACTTCTGCATCTCCTTCCAGCCAAGGGTAATTAATATTTATCCTTCCTCTTTGTAAAGGCTCAAGGGTATTACTTGGAGTAATTTCAAATTGCCAATATGCTTCATTGACAAGAACTTGGGCTATAGTTATTGACTCTGGACCGTCATTAAACACTTCAAGCTGGATATGCTCTGGAGAAAATATCACTCTTTGAATGAATGCCTTCTCAATCGGCGCAACAGTTGATTTGAAAACTCCCAAAGGACCAAACTTGAGAAAAATAAGCAATAGCACTAAAAGTAGAAAAACTGGTAACAAAGCGCTTATCCAAAGCTTTAACTTACTTTGTGCTTGTTCTTCCATTTTTACTCTGTTACCTCAAAAAAGCCCATCCAGCCAAGTTCTGCAAATTCTGAAACATGAGCATGAAACATGTACATTCCGGGCCATTTGAATCTTACATCAAGAATCGACCTTTCTCCTTGCACCATTGAAACAATATCGGTATAAGTGTTCGGCTCTTGCTTTGTTCCGGTCCTGTATTCATCAAAGAAAGTTGCATGTAAATGGAAAGAATTGATAGGGTCAAATTCAACAATATTTATTAAATAAATCCTTATCAATTCCCCTTTCTTTACTTTTATGGGATTTAATGCATAATAAAATGCCTTTGTGTTGACTGCATAAACTTCATTTCCCCCATCGAGGTTTGTGTCGAATGCGTTCATTACCATTACAAGTTCTTTGTCAGCTTTTTGCCTTGTGTCATTTTTTGGGTCAACAATGTAAGCACCGTACAATCCTTTGGAAATGTGCTGCTTTAATGGAACAGAGTGGCAGTGGAACAAATGCACGCCATAAGGGTCTGCTTCAAATTCATAAGTAAATGATTTGCCAGGATACACAAATTCTTGAGTCATAGCACCATCCATTTCAGCAGGATGAAAGCCGTGAAAGTGCATAGTATGTGGTTTTGTGCCCTTGTTTGTGAAATGAATTCTAATCAAATCACCTTCAGTCGCCCTTATCGTTGGAGCAGGAACTTGACCATTGTATGTCCATGCAGGGAAAAAAACCCCAGGCGCGATTTCAATTTCCTTGTCTTCCGCATAAATCCAGTATTCCCTTAGCAAACTCCCGTCAGCGCGTTTTGTTTCCTTGTAGTATTTACTGCGTTCTTCTGGAGGAAGGTTGTTGAAATTCCATGCTGTCAGGTATTCCATTGGATCAAAATCTTCTAAGGTGTAATTGCCAACCACACCAAATTTTTCCTGAGCTGTTTGTTGTACACTTTTGTAATGCGATGCGTAAGGGCTGTTTTCCCTTAATTCTACGAAAGATTCCAAACATTTTGGGTCTGTATCTGCCGGGTTTGTGCAATATTTTGCAGCCTCTTTCATCTTGTCAAACTCTGTTTCTGCCTTGACATCTTTTGTAGCATATTTTAGAGTTGCAAAGCCAGCTATCAAAAGCAAGATTATCAGCAATGGCACGGGTTTCTTTAAATTATTCTTAATTTTATCAATAAGTATTAATGATATTGCTGTGATTAATTTTATGTTTCCCATTTTATTAAAAATAAAGAATTTAACTTGGTATTGGCTTGCCGTGAGGATCCTTTTTTGGATTGCCTAACATTTTCTTTATTTTATTTATTGAATCGTCGCTAAACGCATGCTCCAACCTGTGCGCTTCTTGATGCACATTCTTTGAATCAATCTTCAGCACATTTTTTAAAAAAAGCTCTATCAAGCGGTGCTTTGAAGTCAATTTTTGTGCAATTTTCCTTCCTTTCGATGTGAATTTCAACTTTGAGTACTTTTTATAAGAAACAAGCCCCTCTTTGTTAAGCTCCTGCACCATCTCTGAAACGCTTGGCTTTGAAACATCGAGATAATGAGCCAAATCAATAGATTTGAGTTCCCTTTTCTCTTCCTCTAAAATGTACAAGCCCCTCAAATAGTCCTCCTTGTTTGCTGTAAACATAGAAAGTTAGGATAACCTAACTTATATATAAAGGTTCGCTTTTTAACAAATCAAAAACATTATAAACGATGCAATATTAGCAATTTTATGGTGCAAAAATACTTCACAGTGGACAGCGCTCAAAAGCAGATTCCGAAGATTAAAAAATCCTTGTTAAAGCTCCAACACTTGAAAAAGGCGATAGATGCAATTTTATCCATAAGGATAGACCCAATGGAGGTTGAGCATGACGAATTTCTTGAAACAAACACAAAGCTGAACAAGGAATATCATAAATTGTCCTATGAATTTTACAAGGAACTGGAAAATCTGGAAAAAACAGGATGTGTTTTGAAAGACTTGGAGCAGGGCTTGGTCGATTTCTACTGCAAGTTTGAGGGCAGAGACATTTTCCTGTGCTGGAAGCTTGGAGAAGAAAAGGTAAAAGCATGGCATGAAGCAGATGATGGATTTGCAGGCAGAAAGCCGATTATTGATTTAAAACAATTACAATGAACGCAAAAATTAATTGGATTGAATGGGGCAAAGAATCCTTTGAAAAGGCAAAAAAAGAAAACAAGCCTATTCTGCTTGATTTAACTGCAGTATGGTGCCATTGGTGCCATGTGATGGACGCAACTTCATATTCTGATGATGAGATTGCAAAAAAAATAAATGGAGATTTCATACCTATAAAAGTGTATATTGACAAAAGGCCTGACATAAGGGAAAGATACAACATGGGGGGATTTCCCTCAACTGTTTTTCTTGATTCTGATGGCCACATAATAGCAGGCGACACTTATGTGCCCGCAGAGAGATTTAAGTTAATGCTCGAGTTTGTTAAGAAATCTTACAAAAGTACTAAAAATGATATTTATAAAGGGGGAGTTGAATTTGGAAACGCATCAGAAAGAGGTAAAGATATCAACAAGACAAAAGTAAGTGTGCAGATTATAAAAGATGTACTGTTGTCCATAGAAGGCAATTTTGACAGGTTCTATGGGGGGTTTGGCATGCATCCAAAATTTCCAGCTCCAGAAGTTCTGGATTTGCTGTTTGCGCAGTATAAAAAAATAAAAAACAGAATATATCTTGATATGGCTTTAAAGACGCTTGACTGCATGTACGAAGGGATATATGACAAAATTAATTTTGGCTTCTTTAGGTATTCAGTTACACAAGATTGGAAAATGCCTCACTACGAAAAGATGATTGACACGAACGCAGGCTTGCTGAGAAATTATGCAGTTGCATTCTACATAACAAAAGACGACAGATATAGGAAGATAGCAAGTGAAATAATTGGATACATCAGCAGATTTCTGTCAAATCAAAAAACTGGCGGATTTTACGGCTCCCAGGATGCTGATGAGGAATATTATCATTTGAACCATGATGAAAGAAAAAAGGCAAAGCGGCCCTATGTTGACAAAACAATTTATGTTGATTGGAATGCAATGATGGTTTCTTCCTACATAAAATCCGGTGCGGTATTGGATGACAGCAAAGCAACAGGTTTTGCTATAAAAACAGTTGATTTCATCTTGAAAAATTGTTATGATAAAAAACATGGGCTATCCCATTATTTTGGCGGCAAGCCCAATGTGAATGGCTTGTTATCCGATAATATATATTTTCTGAATTGCTTGATTGATGCATATCTTGTCACTCAAAATCAGGGATATTTTAAAAAAATAAAAGAAATCGCAGGATTGATTTTGAAAAACTTTTATGATAATAAAAATGGCGGCTTTTACGATAAAGTATTGAAAGATGTGGATTTTGGAGCATTAAAACGCAGAGATAAGCGATTTCTTGAGAATTCTTTTTGTGCAATTGTTTTTTTGAGGGTTTATTTTTTGACAAAAGATGGCAGATATAGGGAATCTGCTGAAAAAACAATAGCATATTTTTTTGACAGTTATCTCAGGCATGCATATTTTGCGGCAAGTTATGCTATTGCTGCAGAAATGCTATTGGACGGCGGAATAAAGGTTGATGTTGTCAATAAAAATGAGATGATAAAAATCTGCATGGCATCAAACAGCCCCGGGATTATTGTAAATTTTATTGATAAAGCGGGTAAAAAGCAATATCCGGGTTATGAGACGGAAGGGGCTTATATATGCAAAGGAACTGTATGCAAAGGCCCAATAACAGAACAAGATAAATTGGAAGAGGAATTGCCTTGATAAATACCAAAGATTCCGATTTTGGGTTTTTGATTTTGATATTTCAAAACTTTAATAAATAACTTCAAAATCATAGTTTATTATGGAAAAAGCAACTGTTTCTATAAAAATATTGAGAGTTGAGATAGGCAAAATTAAAGATAATGCCCTCTTGGTGGGTTTTTTAAAGGATAAGCTAAGTTTTGATGTTGAATTAAAAAAGTTAGATAGCAATCTGAATGGAGTTATTGGCTCGTACATTAAAAACGGCAATTTTAAAGGGGAAAGTGGCGAAGTAAAAAGCATATTCACAAATAAAGACATAAAAAGTATTGTCCTTGTTGGTTTAGGTGAAGAAGCCAAATATAGCCTTTACGTTCTCTCAAATGCAATCGCAGATGCATCGAAAAGATTAAGGGATAATGGTACTGATAGCTTTAGTATTTTTTTGGAATCATTCAACAATGGGAAATTTGCAGATGAAGGGCTTGTTGAAAAAGTCGCATTAAGCTCTTTAATGGCATTGTATAAGTTTATAGAATACAAAACAAAAGACAAAGATAAGGCAAAATGGATAAAAAAGATTACAATCCTTACCAATTCAAAGCAGAGTTTTGACAGTGAAATAAGGTATGCATGCACAGTCGCTGATTGTGTCAATAAAACAAGAAGCCTTGTGAATACCCCTCCCAATGTTGCGACTCCTAGATATATAGCGGACTATGCAAAAGAGCTTGCCAAACAATCTGGATTGAGATGCATTGTTTTTGACGAAAGGCAAATTGAAAAAATGAAGATGGGTTGCTTTCTCGGAGTTGCGCAAGGCAGCGTGCAGAAGCCAAGGCTTGTTGTTCTTGAATATGATGGTGCTGGAAAAAGACAGAAGCCAATTGCAATAGTTGGTAAGGGAATAACATTCGACAGTGGCGGCTTAAACCTAAAGCCTTACCCATACATTCTCAATATGAAAGATGACAAAGGGGGAGCTGCTGCCGCTATCCACATTATCGAAGCCTGCGCTAGGTTAAGATTGCCAATAAACTTAAGGGTTATCACTCCTCTTTGCGAGAATATGCCAAGCGGCACTTCCTTCAGGCCAGACGATGTATTAAGGGCTTGTAACGGGATGACTGTTGAAATAAAAAACACTGATGCAGAAGGGCGTTTGATTCTTGCAGATGCGTTGGCTTATGCTGCCGAGCAAAAGCCACAGGCAATAATAGACATTGCCACTTTGACAGGAGCAAGCCTGATTGTATTGGGCAATGTTGGAACGCCTTTTGTTTGCACTGATGAAAATTTAAGAAAAAAAGTTAATAATGCTTCAGTAAAAAGTCTTGAAAAAATTTGGGAGCTTCCTCTTTGGCAGGAGTATGAGGAAAGCCTGAAAAGCGATGTTGCTGACTTTAAGCACATTGGAGACGAAGGGGAGGCTGGAGTTATCACAGCTGCAATGTTCCTGAAGAATTTTGTGAAAGACATTCCTTGGGTGCATATCGATATAGGAACAACAGTATGGTCAAAGGTTGATAAAGGTGTGTTAACAAAAGGCGCAACTGGAGCAACTGTAAGGCTGATGATGAAAATGCTGAGGGAATGGAAATAGTTGTTATTGTATAATATTGATAAAAATTTGAATTGTTCTAAAACAAATGAAAATCATTATTTTTATAGACAGGATTGATTTTAAAATGCCAATCTGTCGTCGGTAAATCAATTCGTTCTGTAATTCCTGAATGAAGCTTTTAAAATGTAGAAATTCTTTGTTATTTTGCATAAAAAGCGCACCTCTTTTACTAGCTTACCGATGATAAAGTTTGCGCTTTATATACTTTGCATGTATTCTGTCGTCTAGAAAATTATTTTTTGTCGTCTAAAGGAATTAAGCGATTGCCTCTAGAGAGGATGGAAGTTGCGCAAAAAACATCAAAAAATCTTTATAAACAAAAATAAATTACCAATTCGTGGGATTGAACAGCGACATGCGAGTTAGCTTCGTTCTTGAAGCGAACTCGCTCACAACTCACTGAAATCCCACTTAATTAGATGTCAACGGGCTACAGTTGGGGCCCATGGTCTAGTGGCTAGGACATAACCTTCACAGGGTTAAGGCGGGGATTCGATTTCCTCTGGGCCCACTTAAACAAAAAATATAATAAATTAAGAAATTTGATTTAATTAGATGAAAACCAAAGATTTACTGATAGTGTGCTTAATCCCATTAATAATCTTCATTGCGGTATTTTTGTTTGATTTAAAAATTAATTACTTTGAGTCCTTGCTTCTTGTATTTGGCGTGCCGAGTTTTTATTTGTCAGTTAAAAACAGGGATAAAATAAAGAAAGTTGCGTTATTTTCACTGTCATTGAGCATACCTACAGCTCTTATCTTCGAGCTGGTTGTATTTGGAGACAATGGCTGGAGCGTTCCCAGCAGCATTTTGCCTTACAGGCTCTTTGGTTTTTCGCCTATTGAAAATTATATATGGATGTTTATAACAATCTATATTATAATTCTCTTCTATGAGCATTTCTGCAATAAGAAATATTCAAATAAAATCAGCGGAAAATTTAAAATAATGAATTATCTTATGTACTCTGCGGCATTGGCCAATCTTATTCTCTTCTTCACTGCTCCTTCATTAATTAGAATTCCATATTCCTATTTGTGGTTGAGTATAATCTTTTTTGCCATTCCCACAATTCTTTTTATAAGCAGTTATCCCTATTTTATTGTCACCTTCTTAAAGACGCAGGTATTTTTCTTTTACGTGCATATGATTTTTGAGTTGATTGCAATGAAACTAAACCACTGGGTTTATACTGGGACGCATTTTATTGGGTGGGTAACAATCCTGAATTTAAAATTTCCGTTGGAAGAGTTCTTCTTTGTAATTATGTTGGGTGCATTTGAAACCTGCACATATTACGAATTTTTTACAAATGACTCATTTTAATCTTAAGGAAAAGCTGATACGAAACAATTACTCCAAAAATAGTGTTCATTATAATAATAGGCTTTCCGTTTATTAGAACACCATAAACAATCCAGAATACTGTTCCAACAAGCGTAGCAATAATCATCCAGATTGACAAATCCTTGACGCTTTTTGTTTTGTAGGACTTAATCACCTGCGGAATAAAGCTGACCATAATAAAAATACCGCCTAAATAACCAATAATCTCCTCAATCATAAAGAATGGAGAATATCGCTGAAATATAAATGTTACCCAGAAATACCAAGGCCGATCTTTGCCTCTTCTGACATCTTTTCAGGACTCCAAGGCGGATTAAAAGTCAGCTCAAGCACAACTTCTCCGACGCCATCAACAGCGGAGACATGCCTTCTGACATCATCCATCAAAGCAGGGCCGTAAGGGCACATGGGAGAAGTCAGTGTCATCAGAATGCTGACCTTTTTGCCGTCTATCTTTATGTCATAAATCAGCCCAAGTCCCCATATATCGTATTGTATCTCAGGATCGTATACTTTCTTTAAGACCTCAATAACACTCTCTTTTTCAACCATATGATAAGGCAATCTTTTATGTTATAAAAATGTTTTTATTGATATGATTATTAATACGAAAGTTATTTAAATTAATTAAAAATAAAATCTGATTTATGATAAATTTCCATCAACTTCAATACCTAAAACCAGAAAAAATCAAACAATTGCAGAACAAAATATTAAGGAATTTCATAAAAAATCAGATTCCATACAGCCCTTTCTATCATAAACTATTTAAAAAAAATAATATAAAATTTTACAATATTAAAACAACTGATGACTTGAAAAAACTGCCGTTCACAACAAAAGCCGATATAGCTCCAACATACAAGCACAAAAAAAGATTTCTTGATTTTGTTTTGCAGCCGAACAAAAATTTAATAAGCAAGCACGCGCCGATTCACAAGAAAATAAAGTATCTTCTAAGCGAGCCGCATCTTTATTACGAGTACAAACCAATACACCCCCATTTTACAACAGGCAGGACTGCAAATTCAGTTCCAATCCTTTACACAGCTTTCGATTTGCAGAGATTAGAAGAAAGCGGTAAAAGAATGATGGGTATTTTTGACGTTTCTAAAGATGAAGTTGTAATTAATGCCTTTCCCTATGCGCCTCACCTTGCTTTTTGGCAGACATATTATGCAGCAAAGGGAGCAAATTTACTGACATTGCACACTGGCGGCGGCAGAATTTTGGGAACAGAAAAGATAACAGCATTGATTGAGAGCATGAAAGCAACATGCTTGGCAGGAATGCCCGGCTACCTGTATCACTTGTTAAGAGCTGCTGAAGAGCAAAAAAACAATTTGAGCAGCCTTGGCTTAGTTGTTTTTGGCGGCGAAAGGGTGCCTGTTGAATTGAGGGGCAAGATAAGGCAGTTTCTGAAACCAATTGGCTCAAAAGCTCCAGCAGTGCTGTCAACATACGCATTTACAGAAGGCAAATGCGCATGGGCAGAATGTTATGAGGAATCCGGCTACCATATTTACCCTGATTTTGAGTTTATAGAAGTTGTTGACAAGAATGGTGAAAGGGTTAATGAAGGAGAGGAAGGCGAGATTGTATACACAAGCCTTGATTGGCGCGGCTCTGTCTTCTTAAGATACAAAACAGGAGACATAACAAAGGGCATTTACTATGGGAGATGCCCAAATTGCAAAAGAACATTGCCAAGAATTGATTCATCAATTGAAAGAAGCTCTGAGTACAAGGAGCTTAAGCTGACAAAAATAAAAGGCAGCCTAGTTAATCTTAATACCTTTTTTTCAATAATGATGTCCCATAAAGATATTGAAGAATGGCAGGTTGAAATAAAAAAGAGGAATAACGACCCATACGAAATTGACCAACTAATCCTTTACATATCTCCCAAGAAAAAAGCCAATTTTGAGAAATTAAGAAATGAATTGAGAAGCAGGATAATTGCAGAGACTGAAATTACACCCGAAATTGTAAAGCTGCAATTGGCGGAATTATTGGAAAAGCTTGGCATGGAAACAGAGCTGAAGGAGAAGAGGATTGTTGACAGCAGGAAAAAAGTTTAAGTATTTGTTCATCTTTGCATATAATTTGCATATAAATATGGACCAAAAAACTGAATTGATTAAGTTTTGGAAGGATAATTTTGGCTTTATGGATATTGAGTTAAACGCCTTTAAAGAGGTTAAGAGAGAGGATTTTATTCCTGCAGAGCTTATAAACGCAGCATACAATGACATGCCTTTGCCTTTGCTAAGGGGAAAAACCATATCACAGCCAACAACAGTTATGATAATGACGCATGCACTTGAGCTTGAAAACGGTGAAAAGGTATTTGAAGTCGGCACAGGCTCCGGCTACCAAGCTGCAATAATTGCCAATATTGTAGGGCCCAAAGGGAAAGTGATGACAACAGAAGTTGTGCCAGAACTTGTTAGTTTCGCTAAACAAAATCTAAAGAAAGCACAAATCAAAAATGTTTTTGTTTATGAAGATGACGGCTCAAACGGCATGCCGAGCGAGGCGCCTTTTGACAAGATAATCATCACTGCTGCGTGCAGGGAATTCCCAAAGCAATTAATCGAGCAGCTCAAGCCAGAAGGGATAATTGTAGGGCCTGTTGGCAGTAAACAGGAGCAAGAAATGGTAAGGGGCATTAAAGATAAAAACAGCCACCTTGAGCTCGAGTTTCTAGGTCCCTTTTTGTTCACGCCAATGTATGGCAAGTACGGGTTTGAGATTTAGAAAAAGCAGGTATCTCAACAAGACACATAACTTTACGTTAAATTTAAATATAACTATCGCTAAGAAATTAAAAAGGTGATTAAAGTAAAGAAGTTTTTGTCTTTGTTGATGGTCGTTTTTCTTGTTTTTGGTAATGTTGCCCTTGCTGAAGAGATTATGTCAGAAGATAATTCCGGCACAGGCTCCTATTACAGCGAAGGGCAGGTTGTAGTTTATCCCGCTGAGCCAAACGCTAAAGAAAAAGAGATGATGGAGCGCTTTATGCGGGGCGGTATAAGCGAAGAAGAGATGCAGAAACTTGCAAAAGCTCAGTTAGGGGAGCAATTCTCGGAAATGGAATTCCAGAAAGGAATGATTGAACTCAATGAACGAATGAGAAGAAAAGAGGCGTTTTCCTATGAGCATGAAGGTTACGGGCAGAAATATTATACAAGACCTTCATATGAAGGCTACTCAAAAGAGCACATGGTTTTTGGGATGATTTTTGAGCATATAGGCGATGATATGGACCCAAGAGAGATAAAGCAATATTGCAGAGAGCCTGAAAAGATTGCTGATATTGTGATTGGCAAGCTTAAGGAAAAGTTAGGCGACTTGCAAAAGATGTGCGCAAGATTTGAGGAGGAAGAATCAAAATGCAATGAATACTCAAAAAAAGTGTGCTCACAAATAGGGGCCGCTTTGGTCAGGAATGATGCAAGCGAAATTGAGAAATTGACCTCAGTTGCATACTCATGCCCTGTAAATAAAGACGCAATAGTTGAAGCTTGCAAGAGAAGAAGCCTGCACTATATGGAGCAGCGCATTAAGAATGCCGATGAAGAATGCAAAAAAAGGTTTGATTTTGAAGGTGATAAGTTGATTAGGGAATGCAACAGGTTCAGAGAATCAAACATATGCGACAAAGAGAGATTTATTAAGGGATGTATGGGCGGAATTAAAAAGGAAGATTTTGAGGAAGATAAGAGGCAAGAGACATTATTCATGCATGCAACATGGCAGTGCTATGACGGCAGCACAGAAAAGCATACAGACAATTTATGCAAATCATCCGAAGAGTGGAATAAACTGGCTAAAATATATTGTGAGAGCAGATGCAGTTCAGACACTGACAAATGCGGGGTTAACAGCTTTAGCGTTAGTGATGTGTGCAGAGATTCTGGAACAAAACCTGCGCCATGCCCTGAATATCCTGTTCCAAAGTGCGGTGCAGGCGCTGAACTCAAAACGAAAACCGATTCAAACGGCTGCACATATTATTATTGTGAATCAATTTCTTGCCCGGCAGATGTACAGCAATGCCCCGATGGAAGCTATGTCAAAAGAATTGCCCCAAACTGCAATTTTGAAGCTTGCCGCCCCGTAACTGCCCTAAAAGAAGAAGTAAAATGCGTATTTGAAGGCTCTACAACAAAACAAGAATGCTCTTCTGAAAAAGGTAGCTGTTCAGGGGAAGGAGCTTGTATTTCAACAGTCCAAGGGAACAGAGGAGAGCAGATAACATGGAAAAGCAGCTGCGGCGGCTATGCTTATACTGTGATTGATGGAACAAGCAAATATGCTTATTTTAAATGCACAGCTCCAACATGCCCAACTGTCCAAAAACCATCATGCGCTATAGATGAAACGCTACAGCCGTATTATGACAATGCAGGATGCGTTACAAGCTACCAATGCTTAAAGCAGCAGACAGCATGCCCTGAAGTTTCAAAACCAGCATGTTTAGAAGGGCAGAGCTTAACTACAAAATACGACGATAAAGGTTGCATTACAGGATACGAATGTATAAATACTGCTCCAACAGCCAATGCTATAAGAATTACAGGCAATGTTGCTGCAAGCACTTATGAAGATTTGTTAAGCAAATGTGAGAATTCTTGGCTGCGGCAGCAAAGAATATGCTCAACCATACAAAACCAATGCGATAAAGAGACTTTTATGGAGAAATGCAGAGAGCAAGAAAGAAAGAATTATGAAGATTCCAAATTAAGAATCGAGCAGAATTGTGAAAAGCAAACAATAGCCGAGATAAGGCATGCTGATCAAAGATGCGCTAGAATAGACAAAGACAGGCAGCGCTGTTTAGACGAAAACGCAAAAAGATGCGAGCATATGGAAGGAGTTGCGCAGCAATGCAGGGAACTTTTGATTGAAGAAAACCTGAAGAAATTCATAGTAGGAGAAGCAAAGAAAAGATGCAAGTTCACCAACATAATACAGGATGAACAAGATATAAAAAGAGCTGACAAGGCAGAGATTGTATTGGCTGTGCTGAATACAGCAACTGAAGAGGATATAGGTAAATTGGAGCTTTTTGTTGATGATTTGAAGGAAGAATTGAAGCTGCAGGACACGATTGTATACAAAGGAAGAATAGATCCCAACAGATTCGGAGACATAAAGCTGCTGCCTTTTGTTATTAACGCAAAGCTAAATGCTGTTGCAAGCTCTGAAAGGGCAAAAGAGGTTAAGGCAAATATTGTTGCAAGACAGAGAACTGAAGATGTTGCAGGCAAGCTTGCGTCATTAAGGGACTCTGACGTTCCAAAGGAATACCTTTACATAATTGAGGATAAAGCAAGCGAAGTCATTGATGTTTCCGACAAGCTCGAGGAAATCGAAAAGAAGGAAGAGCAGAAAGGGCTTGGATACAAGATAAGGCTTTTCCTCGGCATGGCAAAAAAAGCAGAAGAAGCGGAAATCAAGCAGCTGGAGGAAGGCAAATCCAAATTAAAGGGCTCAGTTGAGGCATTGACTAAGCTTATTGACGAAGTTCCAAGCGATGTTGCAAAAGCCATCCTTAAAGAGCAGGTTGAAAGTCTGGGCAGGCAGCAGGAAGAAATAGAGGTTCTCATAGAAACAAAGGAAAAGAAGTCAAAAGGATTGCTGGGCATATTCGGATAATTCTAATTGCACTGTATTCTTTTTTCTCCTGTTTGGAGATTGGGCGCACTTTTCCGAGCAGCTTGCACCGAATTTTTGAATGCAGTTTTCACATCCCACAAACAGCTTATCGCAATCCATGTTGTGGCAATTAATGTAATTATCAGCTTTATTGCCGCATAATCCGCATCGAGTCAAAGCATGTCCACTCCTGTTCACGTCTATTGCTATTCTTTCGTCAAAAACAAAGCACCTGCCTTCCCAGTATGTGTCAGGAAACTCCTCAGCAAATTTTAATATTCCTCCTTGAATCTGTGAAACATCCTCAAACCCATTTTGCTTTAGAAAAGCGGTGGCTTTCTCGCACCTTATGCCACCGGTGCAGTAAGCCACTACTCTTTTGTCTCTCAGGTTTTTAATTTTCCCGACTGCAGATGGAAACTCCCTGAAATTCTTAATGCCCAAAGTTACCGCATCTTTGAATTTGCCTATTTTTGATTCATAATCGTTTCTGATGTCAAGCAAAACAATGTCCTCTCTCCCGTCAAGCATGCTTTTGACTTCTATTGGAGCCAAAAATTTTCCCGTATTGTCCAAATTAACATCATAGCCAAAATGAACAATCTCTTTTCTAATGCTTATGTAAAGCTTTTTGAAAGCTTCATTTTCGCTTGCTTGCTCCTTAAATTCAATGCCAGAAAATAAATTATTTTTCCTCACTTCTTCTTTGTAATTTTTAATATTGTCTTTTGTTCCGTAGACAGAGCCGTTTATTCCTTCTTTGCTAATCAAAATCCTGCCTTTTAGGTTTAGGGATTTACATAATTCAGTCTGCCACTCCTTTGCTTCTGCCGTATTTTTTATTTCCGCATACTTGTAGAATGATAAAACAATGTTTTCATTAGTCATACAGAATAATTTTTCATATATGTTTTAAGCACAGGCGCACTCTCATTAAGAATGCCCAAATCTTCGGCTATGGTAGCTTCCTCTACTCTCGCTTGAATACTCTCTTCTTTCGCCAAACCCTTCATGACTTCTCCCTTCTCTTTGGTGATATGGTCTTCTATGTTCTCCGTATTTGTGGCTTGAACGCTGGGAATAACCGTGTCTTGCGCCACTTCTTGGGCGGAAATCTCTTCTTGCGCCAAAATGACGGTCTTTGTCTGACACAAAAAAAGGTATCCTTTGGAATTCAGGAAGCTTAAGCTGCTCAATTACAAGCGACCTGTCTTCCAGCACATTCCTAAAATTCTCATGGTCATGCTCTGATAAGAGAGAGATGACTTTCCCTTCTTCACCTGCTCTTGCTGTCCTTCCAATTCTGTGTATGTATTCCTTTGATGTTTTTGGGATATCATAATTGATGATGTGACTCACATTTTTTATGTCCAAACCGCGAGCTGCAACATCGCTTGCCACCAAAACATCCGTCTTGCTGCCGTGAAACATTTCAATTGTCCTTTTCCTTCTGTTTTGGCTTAAGCCGCCGTGAAGAGGCTGGGCGTTTATGCCCTGCTTGTAAAGATTCCTGCTTAAAACATCTACCCTGCTTCTTGTCGCGCAGAAGATTATTGTAAGCTTAGGCTCTTCACGTTTTAGAAGATGCACAAGCAAAGAAAATTTGTCCCTCGAATTAACTGAATAGAAATACTGCATAAGCTTTCCCTTGTCAACATATGACTGCACTTTTACCTTTTCAGGATTTCTCATATAATTCTTAACAACTTCGTGCACCTGATGCGAAATTGTTGCGCTGAACAGCAATGTTTGCCTTTCTCTAGGCAGCTGGGATATTATTTTCTTTATGTCATCAATAAAGCCCATTTCAAACATTTTATCGGCCTCATCAAGCACAAGAGTCTTTATATCAATGGTTCGAAGCGTGCCTCTCTGCATATGGTCTAATATCCTGCCTGGGGTGCCAACAACAATATCCGCATGCCTCAACTCTTGTATTTGAGGATTTATGGAAATTCCACCATAAACCTCTGCTATGCTCATTCTCTTGTATTTTGCAAACTTTCTCATTTCATTGCAGACCTGCCCGCATAATTCCCTTGTGGGAACCAGTATCATAACCTGAAGTCCCTTATTATGTACTGTTTTTTCAAGAATTGGAAACCCAAAAGCTACAGTTTTGCCTGAGCCCGTGAATGACTGCCCTATGACATCTTTCCCTTTTTGAATGAGGGGTATTGCCTCTCTTTGGATGTCAGTCAGCTCAGAAAATCCCAACTCTTCAAAAGCTCTTTTCAACTCTGGCTGCAAATGGACTCCTGAAATCATTGTGGTACTGCTTTAACGTGTTTATTTATATACCTTTGTGTTAATCTCCCCATAATTGCCATATTTGGCTGTCATAACAGCACTGGACATCTGCCTGCGCATAATATTTAAAGCAGAAGTTCTAATTTTTATTATTTAAGGAATTAACTATACTACCTAACACTATAATATGAACAATGAAACTAAATGCTAATTCAATTTGTACAAATAATTTTGACAAACCATTGGGAGTTTCTCCAAAAGTATTAGAGTAAAAAACTGAAGAACTGAAATAAACATACTCCCAAGCGCCTTTTATTGGTTGTCCTTTTGAATCTAGTATTCTACTATCCTCAAAGGAACTAATTATTGTAAATATATACCCAAAAAGTATAATAGAAGTGAATGCAAGAGCTAAATAAAATATTATAATCCAAAAAATAGATTTACTTTTCCATAAATTGGAAAAATTCAGAATTAAAGTGCTTAATAAAATAGCACCAAAAGTTATGAGTAGTGTGATGATACTTATAGTAATCTCTTTTAGTACAGCAGAAGTATATACTATTGCAAAAAGAAGTAACAATATAAAATAAGACCATCTTAAAAAATTTGGATAAACTTTGGCCTCTTCGTCAATTTTTACCTTTAGATTATAAATCAGCTGGGAAATAGCCAAGCCAAAAGCGGCTAAAATCTTAAATGTTTCAGAGGGTATTTTTAAAAACCAAACAGTTGTAAATAATATAATCAATCCTAAATAGGTCCAAAACCAAAGATTGCTAAATTCCGTTTGGAATTTATCTGTCATATAAGATTGGGACAAAAAGGTTGCTTTTATATATTTTGTTTTATTTCTATATAGAAAATAAGCACTGGACATTCTTGGACATAATATATAAACTAACTTCTACTAAATCCACAAATAATTTTTTATCAAAATTTGCTATCTTAAAATCACCTCAATCAATATTTCAACTGCTAAATTAAATCTTTCGCTTACAGCAAAATCCTTTTACACAGTTTTTAACCAAGAAAAACTTGGTGATTTTAAATGAATTTAAATAAAAATTCAATGGAAAATGTGGATTTAGTTAGCAAGAAATATCTAAATAAAAGTCCAGAGGAAAAAGCAATTATTAGGCAGCGTATTTTAGCTTATGCAAAAGAGCAGCTCAACAAAAATATGCTTGTAACTAGGAGAGAACTTCAAAATTTATTTCATATAAGGTTATATTCCTATTTTAATTCCTTGGGAGAGGTGTATGAAAAACTTGAATTTGATATTATAAATAATCCTAATCTCAGAAGGCAAAAGAAAGAAAAAGAACTTATCAAAAATAAGATGATAGAATATGTCAAAAATTGCTTAATTAACAATAAGAAACCTACTGTTGCTGATATAAGGAAAAAATTTAATTCTGGCATTGAATCTTATTTCGGTAATATCACTAATTTATATAAGGAAGCTGGCATAGATTTAAAAAACTTTTACTCTTTCTTTTACAAAGAAAAGGAAATTCAGATTACGCCTGTAATTATAGATTTTCTGAAAGATAAAGATTATGCAATAAAGAAAGTCGCTATAAATGAGAATAGATTTGGACCCGATATAGTTGTAGAAAAAGAGGATATATCAATTCCTGTTGAGATAAAAGCAAGACATAAAAATAATATGCTCTTATATCCAAGAGATAACCCAATTAAACAAATTCAGAGATATGTTAGGGAGTTAAATTCGCCTTTTGGAATTTTAATAACAACGACCGATAAAATTTCTCCTTACAAAGATGTGATGTCAAGTAATATTATTCTCTATAATGGACAGGATTTGCTAAATCATTTTAAAGGTAAGAAAGAACAATTAGATATAATAAATTGGATAAGAAATTCCATAGGACAAGATAAAAAAGATTTCATAAAAGAAAAACGAGAAAAGATAATTGAATTTATACAAAAAGAACATAGTGAAGGAAAATTGCCGTCATTTAAAACTATTAGAGATTCTTTAAGAATTAATTTCTACTGCTATTTTGATAGTGTATATCAAGCTTACGAAGAGAGCGGAGTTGAATATCCATTACAGAGAAAAAAGAAGTTTGGAAGATTTTCCATGGAAGAGAAAGAAAAAATACGTGATGATATTATAAATTTTGTTAGACAAGAATACAAAAACAATCGTAGATTAAATAGGAATAGAATTGAAAATATTTTTCAAGTAGACATAAGGACTTATTTTAGCTCCAGGAAGGAAATTATCGAGGTAGCTAAAAATGGCTTATAAATCTGGTATTTGCAATTTACCGCTTCATAATGGAACTTGCCCAAGATGGCTTTTTCCTAGAATGAAGAGATTAGCAGGGGCTATAAGCGAAGCTCTAGTTTATGAGTATGGGCAAGAAGAATTTTTGAGAAGGCTGGCTGACCCTTTTTGGTTCCAATCTTTAGCATGCGTAATAGGGTATGATTGGCACTCTAGTGGGACAACTACTGTTACTTGTGGAGCTCTTAAGCAAGCACTTAACAACCAAAATCTTGGCATTTCAATAGCAGGCGGCAAGGGAAAAACATCCAGAAAAACGCTAGAAGAAATAGAAAGCACTAATTTTGATTTATCAGCATCAAAAATTCAAAAACTAAAGTACTCTTCAAGGATGAGCGCAAAGGTTGACAATTGCCTAGTGCAAGACGGCTACCAGCTTTATCACCACAGTCTTGTCTATGATGAAAATGGAAATTGGGCAGTCATACAGCAAGGCATGAATTCTGAAACAAGATATGCAAGAAGATATCATTGGCTTAGCTACAATGTAGTTGATTTTGCTGAAGAGCCGCACAACGCAATCTGCTGCGACAACAAAAATAATTCAACATTGGATTTAACATCAAAAAACAATAACGAAATCAAAAAGATATCCGTTGATTTGGTTAATGATGATATTCGCCATCTGACAAAATGCTTTAATAAAAAAATTACAGCCCAAAAAACATTAAACGATTTCAACAATAATCATAGAAAAAATACAAAAATTGTGACTATGCTGCCAAGGCATAATATAATCGATATGGGCAAAAGAAATATCGAGATGCTTAAGAAAGCGCACGAATTACAGCCGCAGAATTATGAAGAGCTTGCCGCAATCAAAGGCATTGGCGCGAAAACAGTTAGGTCTCTTGCCCTTATTTCAGAGCTTGTTTATGGCGCTGAAATACAATGGAAAGACCCTGTGAAATTTTCATTTGCTCACGGCGGGAAAGATTCTATACCTTTTCCCATAGACAGAAAACATTATGACAGCACAATTGAAATAATGAAAAATGCAGTAATGGATGCAAAGATTGGCGATAAGGAAAAGCTGACGGCTATAAGTAGATTGCGCGGCTTTTATTCATCCTAAAAACCCCCTTATAAATCCTGCCCGTGTTATGTTTTCTGTCAATGTGGAATGCTCTCTTTTCTTTAGGTTGTCTAGGATAATAGATGTTATTTTTTTGTGCTTTTCGTTAACCTCAAAATTAGCCATTTTTTTAATTATTTTTATATTCCTTGCAATTTCATTCGGAAATACCCTTAGATTGTCTTCATTAAGATACTGCAGCGAATCCCTCAAATCAACCTGAAAATTGGGATAAACATCTTTAATGTAATCCACCTCATTTTCATTCAAAACACTTAAACCAATAATTTCAGGCGGAAGCCCATAGGAGTAAAGTGCTGCGCAAAATGTGATTGCCCTAGGTAGCTTTAATTGCCCGACACTCCTAGAGTACCCAAACAACCCTATATGCAGCTTTCTTTTTCTTCTTGATGGAACATATTGTGCCATCTCATTTATATACCTTCCAAGCAGTTTTACCTGCTTTTGGTATTCGTTCTGCAGTTTTTCTATAATTGGGATTAATTTTTTCTCGTCAACCAAAACAGGCTTTGAAGGCTTTGTTTCATTGAGATGCTTAACCGCATTCTGCACATCCTTTATATTGTAATCATACTTAAAAGCCGATTGAAGCGTGAAAGTATAAACGCTCGGGTAGCCTTTCATGCAGTTCTTTATGTTTGTCGGCTTAAAATTGCCCCTAAACGGTGCACAGCCGCATCCAAGGATTGGAAATATCTCTATTGACGTTCTTTTCTCTAATGAATGCAGCTTTTGGAATGAAATCTTAAGCATAAGGACTGTTGCAAGGCTTCCATAGTTCAATGCAGGGTCTGACCTTGCAAGCCATACTCTTTGGTAATCCTTAATTTTTTCTTCCTTTATGAAAGGCTCAACCACCTTTTCTGGGCTTAGGATTGCTTCTTTAAGCTCTATCAAGGGAATCACACGAAGAGATTCAGGCTTGAAGTTGCCTATCCATTCAGCGATGGTTATTTCATTTCCCAGTTTATGATGCTGCTTGCCGACAACATGGTTCTTGTAATAATCTGCAATCCTTGATAGCTCTCTATGGCTTGTAGTCATCGGCAGCGCAATTTCAAATATCGGCGCAACCCCATCACCGTAAAACATCTTTGCAGCATCAAAATTTCTTGGTATGCTCTCAAGAGTCTCCAACAAAATTTTAGCTTCGCTTTTCTCAACTGAGGGGTTTGGAACCCTCAAAGTCAAAAAAACATCTTTGCCGAGAGTGTGCTTGCCAAAGTATGGCTCGTATTTGCTCAACAGCTTCTTCACTACAAAATTATCAACTTCTTTTCCCTCGCAATCCCACAACTGCTCTTTGCAATGTATGTGCGAAAATGTATAAAACACCTCTTTTATCTCGTCTTCTCCGCTTAACTCCCGGCTGTCTGAGAAAAAGGGGTGGTTTACGTTGTCAGGGTGCTGTGTGGACATTGCCCTTGATACATTATAGTTTGGCATGAAAAATGGAGTTTAATTTTAATTTAAATAGTTATGCTGTTTGAGGCATTTTATAGAAAAATTTTTAACTTGGATGGCAGAATTGCAGCTACATGGCTCTAACTGCTAAAGAGGAGAATATACTTAACATAAACAAAAGAGAAGTGTCAGCTCAGAAGCATGCTTGACAGGAAAGACAAAAATTGTTTAATTCAGAAAAGCTATCTGCCGCCCAAATAAATTTTTTTAATTCTTTTATCCTTTAAAATACCCTTATTGCCGCTCAACGCGACTTTTCCATCCTCAAGAACAAGAATCCTGTCAGCAATTTTGGTTGCCTGTTTTGCGTTCTGCTCTACAATAATCACAGCCACTCCCTCTTCATTTATCTCCAGTATTTTTCTGAACAATCCTTTCATTATTTTTGGCGCCAATCCCAAAGAAGGCTCGTCAAGAAGCAGTAATTGAGGGTCTTGCATTAATGCCCTGCCGATTGCGAGCATCTGCTGCTGCCCGCCTGATAAGTTGAAAGCATAATCATTCAGCCTCTTCCTCAAATCAGGAAAATGCTTTTCAACGACTTCGTTTAATTTTTTATCAATCAATTCCTTTTCTTTTGTTAGAAAAGCGCCCATCTCGAGATTTTCCTTGACAGTCAGATTTCCGAAAACCTGCCTTCCTTGAGGCACATAGCTAATGCCAAGCTCAATAAGCTCATGAGTTGGCATTCTTGTTATGTCTTTGTTTTTGTAGATTATTTTTCCATTATAAATATCAACCAAGTTAAATATGCTTTTCAACAATGTGGATTTGCCAGCGCCATTGGGACCTATTAAAACAACAATTTCTTCTGGCTTTACATTTAAATTAATTCCAAACAAAATTTGCATTTTTCCATAGCCTGATTCGAGATTTTTTATTTGAAGCATTTACTTTGATTTTAGTTTTTTTATTATCAATTTTTAATTTTTTCGTTAATGTTCATTCGTTATTGAGTTTTGTCATTAAATCTTGAACAAAAAATAAAAATCATTTCCCTAAATAAGCCTCCAGCACTTTTTTATCTTTCACAATATCCTTTGGCTTTCCTTCTCTTAGCACTTTTCCTTCATTCATCACAATAACCTTATCGCTAATGTCCATAACAAAGTCCATATCGTGTTCAATAAGCAGAATTGTTTTTCCCTGCTTCTTCAAATTTTTCAGAATGAGCTTTAATTCCTGCCTCACTCTTGGGTTTACGCCTGCAGTTGGCTCGTCAAGCATAAGCAGCGCATGCGGCTTCAGCAAAGCCCTTGCTATCTCAAGCAATCTTTGCTGCCCATAGGAAAGCTCAGAAGCGATTGCATCAAGTGGCTTATGCAGATAAACACTTTCAAGCATCTTCTTCATTTCTGCTTCGCTCGTGTTTTTTGCGATAAGGAGGTTGTCCTTTACAGTAACATTTCTGAAAACTTTAGTAAGCTGAAAAGTCCTGCTTATGCCGCTCTGTGCTATTTTGTATGCAGGCATGCCTGTTATGTCCTTATTCAGCAGCCTTATTGTGCCTGAATCTGGATTTGTCAAGCCGCTTATTATGTTGAATATGGTTGTTTTTCCTGCGCCGTTTGGTCCGATAAGGGATGTGATTTCATTTTCCTCTGTCTTGAAGCTGCACCTATCGACTGCTTTGACCCCTCCAAAACTTTTGCAAATATTGTTTAATGACAGCATTTTTAGCTAATTCCGTTCCTTAAACATCAACCTTTCCGAAAATGCCCTTTGGCTTGAAAAGCAATATCAAAATCAATATCACCTCAAACATCATTTCACGCACAGGCCCTATCAATGCAGGGCTGACAAGCACAAATCTCATTGCCTCTGATAAGGCAAGCAGCGCAAAAACACTTATAACAGAGCCTTTTATTGAGGCCAAGCCGCCAGCAACAAGAATTGTCACAATAACAACTAAAAATTCCAAGTCAAATATTGTCGGGTCAATAAAATTGATATGGTGCACAAGCAAGCTGCCTGCAATAGCAGCAAAAAATGTTGATACTGCCATTGAAATTATCTTGTAAAAATACGTATTTTTTCCCAGAACAGCAGCTGCAGTCTCGTCGTCCCTGATTGCTTGAAATACCCTGCCTGTTTGAGAGTTGATTAGCTTATAGAAAATAAAAATACATATTCCGGCTATGCTCATGCAAAGCACCATGTAGTAAAAATTATTCCTAATTATGTCAGGCACACCTGGCAATCCCAAAGCCCCTCTTGTCAATGAAATCCAGTTTCTTGACACAGCAATTGCAATGAACACCAGCCCAAGAGTAACCATTGCCAAATAGTCTCCTTTGAGCCTTGCAGTTATTGCGGCTATAGCAATGCCTAAAACAGAAGCCAGAATGCCTGCAATCAGCATTGCAAAATACCAAGGCACGCCGTTTAAAGTCAATAAAGCTGATGCATATGCCCCAATGCCGAAAAACACCATGTGCCCAAGATTAATCAAGCCTGTAAACCCCATTGTTAGGTTTAGTGATGTGACTGCGATTGCATAGATGGATATTATTGTTAAAAGCTGAATCAAATACTCATGTATCACGGGCTTTCACCCCTAGAATGCCGTACGGCTTTATTAATAAAAACAAGAGCAGGACGGCAAATGACACCACATCTTTATAGCCGCTGGGAAGAAACCATATCCCTAGGTTTTCCGCCAACCCTATAAAGAAGCCGCCTATGACAGCGCCAGGCACAGAATTTACACCGCCAACAACCGCACTTATAAATCCCTTTACAATAAGAGGCACGCCCATTCTCGGGTACAAATTCTGCTCAAGCCCAATCAAAATTCCCGCAATAGAGCCAAGAACAGAAGCAATAAGGAAAGTGTAAGCGTAAATTCTTTCTGGATTGATGCCAACAACCTGAGCAGCCTCTTTATTGTCAGCCAATGCGCGCATTGCTTTTCCAAGTTTTGTTTTTTTAAGCACTAAAAAAAGAATAAAAAACAGGATTAAAGTTGATAATATTATCGTTGTTTGAATTGCCGTTATTGTAAAAATCCCGAAATCATATGTCCTGTTAAAATTTTTTGAAGATATGATTTTTGTGGTGGAGCCGAATATTGCAAGCACAAAGGATGAGGAGAAGATCAATAACGCCAGGCTTGAAATCATTAAAACCACATTAGTTGCTTTTCTTTTCCTTAAGGGCTTATAAACAATAACATTAACTATTATAATAAGCAAGATTGATGACATTATTGATAAAATTCCAGATAATATGTAACTCAAGTGCAATAAGCTAAAAAACAAAAAAAACATGTAGGCAGAAAATGTTATTATAGCCCCTTGAGCAAAATTGAGAAACTTAACAACGTAATAAACCAAGGAAAATCCAGATGCTGCTAATGCATAAATCGCGCCAGCAATCAAGCCATTAATAATAAGCTGAGGCAAAATCGAAGTTTGGGGCATTTTATTCTTCCTGCTTAATTCTCAGAAGATGAAAAATAAAAAATAAATTCAGGCTAAAGGCTCACTTCAAATCTACAAGCTCGCCGCCTCTTGCCTGCCTTACTGAATACTCCATTATTGGATCGCCGTTCTCATCAATTGTTATCTTGCCAGCTGCTCCATCGTAGTCTTTTACGCTATACAGGTAATCTCTTATCTTCTCGCTGTCATAACCGTATTTGATTATTGCATCTGCTACCAAATAAGCAGCATCATAAGCAGCAGCAGTGAAGAACGGGAACTGCGCTTCTTCTTTTGCAGTTTGTTTGTATTTTGACAATAAAGCGGCTGATTTGGCTCTTTTGTCATCAAATTTCGGCTCTATGCCGATTAGACCTTCCAGCTCTTGGGAGTTCTCTTTTATAATGCTCCTTTGCCCTATAATGACTTCAGCTGTTAACAGCTGCTGACTGACTCCAGCCTCTTTAAGCTGCTTGGCTAAAAGCACGCCTTTTGCAGGAGATTGGGGTATAATATACACAACATCAGGGTTGGATGCCTTGACTTTTGTTACCTGAGTTCTAAAGTCAGTATCTTCTGGGTTGTAAGTTTCATCTGCCGCTATCTCACCACCAAGCTTTGCGAAATTTTCCTTAAAAACCTTTCTTAAGCCCTGAGCATAATCGGTTGATTCTGATATAACCGCTGCTTTTTTTATTTGCAGTTCTTTAAAGGCATAGTCAGATGCAACAACACCCGCATATGCATCGCTTGGCGCTGTTCTGAATACAAAGTCGCCTGCTTTTGTGATGTCGGGATTTGTAGCGCTTGGTGAAATAAGAATAACCTTGTTTGCCTCTGTTATTGGCGAAGCTCCTAGGGTTTCTCCTGAGCAGGCGCCTCCAATAATCACCTTAACCTTGTCTATATTCACAAGCTTTTGCGCAGCTGCATTGCCGTCTTTTGGATTGCATTTGCTGTCTTCATAAATTCCCTCCAATCTTCTGCCATTAATGCCGCCTTTTGCATTTATCTCGTCTATGGCTATTTTCACGCCTCTCTGCTCAGGCAGCCCATAAGCAGCTCCATCCCCAGTTAATGGAAGCATTACACCAATTTTGTAAGAGCCTTGCAATTGGACAGGCTTTTCCTCAACAGGTTGTTGAACTACGCATGAACTTAAAACTAACAAAGTAAGTATTGCCAAGATTTTACTTTTCATTATCACACCCCCAAAGTAGTATTAACTATATTGAAAATTAATATATATTTAAAGCTTTTCTTTTGTAAATGATACCCATCCTGATTTAGTTCAACCATTTTAATCACTTATTATTGAATAACTGTTCTATTACTTAAAAATTCTCATCAAATTTTTTTACAAAACCGAAATATTTAAATAAAAATTAGTAAAAATAAAAAAAATATGTATAAAATCGATTTATATGACAAAAAATTGCTTTATGAATTGGACAAGGACTCAGGAATAAGCATTTCTGAATTGTCAAAGAAGCTAAAAAGATCAAAGCAATTTGTTTTTTACAGAATCAAGCAGCTGGAAAAAGCCAATATAATTACGGGCTACAATGCAATAATAGACATGTCAAAGCTCGGATTTTTTACTTTTAGGTGCTATTTCAAGTTCCAGCAGATGACTTCAGAAGATGGGAAAAAATTTGTAGAATACATAAAGAAAAATTTTGAGCCGGTTTGGACAATAACATCCATTCATGGAAAATGGGACTACGCCATATTTCTTGGCGTGAAATCAATCTCAGAATTTCATGCCATATGGGACAATATTATGTACTTATACAAAAAAAATATTAAAACTTATGACATTTCAATATATGCGCCAATCTACAATTTTAACAGGAAATTTTTTATGGAAAATCTTTCTGAGTCAATAGAAAGAGTTTATGGCGCAGGCGAAAAAGAAGAAATAGACAAATTTGACTGGGATATACTTCAAATTTATTCCAGTAACGTACGACAATCTTCATTGGAGATTGCAAGAAAATTCAAAGTTTCAGCAGATACAGTTAGAGCCCGCATAAAAAAGCTCGAAAAAAAGAGCGTTATAGCGGGCTATAAGATTGGATTGAACCTTGAACCGCTTGGGTATACTTCCTATAGGGTGGATTTGCAGCTTGTCTCAACAGAAAGAAACAAGGAATTGCACGAGTTCTGCAAATGGCATAAAAATATCTATCAAATAAACAAAACAATAGGGGAAGCCGATTTTGAGATTGAAGTTATAGTGAAAGATCTAAATCATCTATTGAAATTATTGGATGAGATTAAAGAAAGATTCAAGAATGTGGTAAATAGTGTTGATTTCTTCGGGTTTTCGGTATTTCATGTTCTGCATTACATACCTGATTAAAATCAAAACATTTAAATACTAATAGTATATACGTATATACCATGCTAAGGACAAAATTAGTCCAAAAATTTGGTAATAGTGGACATATTGTATTACCCAAGGAGTATGTAGGCAAAAGAATAAGGTTTATAGCAGAGCCTAAAACTTTTGAAGATATAAAGTCAGAGATATTGGAAATTCTAAAGCCATATTTGGACAATATAATGGGAGTTTATCTATATGGTTCTTACTCTAGAGATGAACAAACTATTGACTCAGATATTGATATTTTAGTGATTACAAACACAAAATTAAAAGTAATTGATCGGATTAATGATTACTCTGTAGTTTCTATAACTTTGAAGGAATTAGAAAATGCATTAAATGCCAACGCTGTTTTAATACTTCCAATAATAAAAGAAGCAAAAACAATAATAAATCCTATATTATTGGAAAAATACAAAGAATACACATTTACAAATAGCAACATTAGATTATTTGTAGGTGGTTCTATAAAAGCTTTAGGGTTAAATAAAAAGGGTTTAGAATTAGGCTTTGAAATAGGAAGTATTATTTATTCTTTAATGCTTAGGATAAGGGGATTATTAATGATAAAATTTGAATTAAACAATAAGCTATATTCAAAATCTCTTTTATTTAATTATTTAAAAAATAATGGTTTTTCACAAAGCAAAATTGCAGAATTATATAAAATTTATAACAAAGAAAAAAATAACATAAGAATAACAAAGAGTAATATAATAAAAAAAGAAGACATAATAAAATTATTGAATATAGCCGAAAATTTATTGAAAGAAGTCAAAATTTCATTAAAATGAGTAAAAAGAAATACAAAAAGGGAATTGAAAGCATAAAGAGAGAAATTGATATCCATAAAAATATTAAACTTGGAAAAGCTCTAGAAGAAGAAAACATAGAATTAGCTCAGTATTATGAAAAAGAAATCAAAAGATTAGAGGAACAGTTACTAGAAAAACAAGAAAAATTATTGCCGAGAAGTAAAAGGATTGAGATAAGGAAATAAGGAGTCTTACAATTACTTTTTACTCAAAAACGAAAAATTTCTTAAAAGAATGGAAGACTTATCCAGAATCTGTCAAAAAAGAACAGTTCATTGATTTGTCAATTAATTTTACATACAACACAAATGCTATAGAGGGCTCTACTATAACATTACATAAGACGGACTTTGTGAATTATTGCATTAGAGCGTATATTACCGCACATAAAAAATATCTATGATTAACCTATTTACTTTTCAATTTAAGCAGCATGTAAACTCCCAACAAAAATATCGGAAAACTCAATAATTGCCCCATTGTAAGATAATTAAAAATAAACCCTATTTGCTCGTCTGGCTGCCTGAAAAATTCAACAAATGTTCTAAACAAACCATACAAAGCCACAAAGCTCCAGAACATAAATCCTTTAGGCAGCTTTCTGTCTTTTATGGCCCATAATACGCTGAAAATTGCCAAATTTTTTATTGAAGCGTAAATCTGCGAAGGATGCCTGCATCCGCTTGGAAGGCTTTCAACAAATTTGTTTTTGGAATAGTCAATGCACCAGCTTGCATCAGTCAATCTCCCATAAAGCTCTGCATTCATGAAATTCCCCAATCTTCCCAAAGCCAATGCCAATGCTACAGGCAAAACAGCAATGTCCGCAATGTCATAAAATTCAATTTTCTTTTTTTTGCAGAAAAGGTAGGTTGCAAATACTGCTCCCAATAAACCGCCGTGGAAGCTTAATCCCCCGTGCCAGACTGCTATTATTTCTAAGGGATTTTGCAGATAGAACAATGGGTTGTAAACAAAAACATAAATTAATCTGGCTCCGCTAACAACTCCAACAATAACATAAACCAAAAAATCCGCAACATGGTCTTTTGTTATTTGCAATCCTTTTCTTTTTGCCAGGTAGTTTATCGAATAATAAGCGATGACAAAGCCTAATGCGTAGAACAAGCCGTAATACCTTATTTGAAAAGGCCCAAGTTCAAACAGCACAGGATTTATATTGTGGAAAAACATTTTATAATAAACTTAGTTTCCTCATTTAAATTTTTATTGATTAGTCTGATAAAAATAAAGTTTGGCTATTTGTCTTTGCCTTCCGCCGCTAATTGATAGAATGAAATTCTGTTTACTAAAATTATGAAGTAGAATACTGCGTCAAAAACAATTACAGATGCCTTTTTGAAGTAAGCATATGCGCTTAAATACAGGGCATAGTTCCTTGATGCAGCAATCCTTATCAGATATCCGCTCCCGAAGAATAGCAGCCATAAAAGCAAAGCAGCCAAAATCATTATCAAGATTGTTTCCCTGTAAACCCTAATTTTTGAAAAAGCTGTCTTAAATCCTTTCTTAATGGACTCTTTTATTGAAGCGCCTTCATAAAACTGAGAATGGGAAGCATTTGCTATCACATACAGAAGCAGCACATAAGGCACCGCGAAAAAAATAAAGACAAAAGGCGCATAATCTTTTTTTATGCCTGCCAGAATAAACTCAAGTATTACCATCACGGCAAAAAACATGCCTGCAATTATGATGTTCAATGAGTAAAACTCCCCAAGCCTTTTAAAAGAAAATTCTTTTTTTATGAATAAGGATTTTACGTAATCCAACACAGTGTATTTAAAGAATGAGTAAGCAAACAACACCATTAGGTAATATGCTAGTTTTAACAGCATGACAATCAAAAAGAAAACAGTAAAAATGGAATTAGACGAGAATGTTTTAGGAGCAGCAATATTTTGGTTGACATATTGATTTAATATGGGCAATATGTAAAAAAAAATAATAAAAAACAAGCCGTCAAACAAAATCATGTAGCCGATTTTGCTTGGGTTTGCTCTTGCAAGCCTGATGCTTTTTATGAAAAGCGGTTCTTTAACAGCAAGAGCTTTTTTTGGAATTTTTGTTTTCATCAATAATGCTAAAACAAGGTAGTATATAAGGTTTTATTTTTTGTATTTTGTGACTTTTACAGTTTTGCCTTTTTCTATTTTATTAATTAATATTTCTTCACATTCTTTTTCAAGTTTTTTTATGAAATCAACCGGCACCTCTACTTTCAAATCTTCCTTCAATTCCAACAAAAATTGATAAAGATTCAATGGAGTTGCATCTCCTACTAATGCCATTTGATTAAAGGATTCTTGGAATAATATATTCCAATTAACATTTGTATTTTTAATTATATTCGCAGCATCCAACCTGTCGCCTGCCCTTTCTGTCGCACATTTTAATATTATTATGTCTTCCGGAGATACTACATTAACAACTAAATTCCCATACTCATAAACAAGTTGTGACCTGTCAATCATGCCATCGCTAAATCTTAAACCTATTACTGTCCTATTAAATAAATCAAACCTATTTTCTGCTCGCTGTAATAATATAGGGGCATTTTTTTTATTTACATAAAGTATTTTAGGATTTCTTTCTGCATAGCCAAGATTTTTCATTAATTCTAGAATATACTGCCTGTCATTCTCATTTGATAGCACAATATCTATATCTTTAGTTGCATCTTTTAATTTATAATAGAGCATTGCTGAACCCCCTATCACAAAGCACTTTATTTTTCTTTTGAGATTGGCCCCTATTAAATTGAAAATATCTTCCTGCTCTTTTAAGCCAGTCATTCTTTATACCTATCCAGGTCAGCCTTATTTAATGGAACATAAACATTCCATCTTTTTCCTATATCTGTAAAATCCTTTGATTTGGCATGCTTTATAATAAATTGTTTTCTTGTTTTTATTTTTAACAAACTTTTTCTTGTTCTCTCATCCATTTTTCTTGTTTTCATATAGCTTCTTGCAACATCATACAATGCCCCCACTTCCTTTGTCACACCATATTTTTTTGCAAAATAATGCAGTTTTGACCAATCCCTGACAAAATTAAATAAGCCTAAGGAAGCAAGGACAAGCCTGAAATTGCCTTCCTTAATAGCCATTGGTATGGCTTCTTCAATGCTCAACTTTCTGTCCATAACCTTATGCTTGTAAGGCTCAAAAAGCTTGACCTTTGAATACTTGTTTATTATGTCGTATAAACCAAGATGCTCTTTTCCAGCCACTCTTATCGGGCTTATTTTGTACAGCCTTGGCTTTTTGCCTCCACCGCTAGTTTCCACAAAGCCTTCCTTTCTTAAAATGCTTAGGGTTTTTATGGCTGTTGATTTGCGCACATCGAGTATTCTCCTCACCATCTCCAATGTGTTCAATCCTTCAAGCTTTTTTGCCAATTCTATGGATTTCATATTCTAAGTAATACATAAGAACTAATATTTAAAGTTTTCTATTTTATTACGCCAAAATTACTTTATTTATATCGTCTATTTTTTCAAATGTTTTGTCTGTGCTGACTAAAAGCATATTATTTTCTTTGGCCTGGCTTGCTACAATCAGATCAGCAAGCC
>JACPTC010000056.1 GCA_016192985.1 Candidatus Woesearchaeota archaeon
GCTTTAACCAAAACCTTTATATACCAACATTAAAATAATGATATTAAAAAATTTTCAAGTTCCGAACTTGAAAATTTTTCAGAAGTAAAACATAAGAAAAAATTTGATCTCAAAGATTAAAATTTTTTTAAAATAAAGAGAAAAAATGAATAAAAGATATTATGTGATTGCATTGATGTTATGCTTAATTCTTCTTATTTCTGCCTGCAAGAAAAGCGGAGCAGCAAGCACTGGAGCGCCTAGGACGCCATTTATAGGAGGCACATCCGGCATTACATTGAATTTTGAGAAAGACAGCCCGCCGCCAGAAGTCACAGATGACGAGTCTTTCAGCTTCAATGCCATTGTAAGGCTCAAGAATGACGGCGAGTTTAAAGTCGAAAAACAAAACATAAAGCTTAACTTAGTGGGATTTGACCCAAACGATTTTGGAATTCCTACTTTTGATTCTGTAAAAGAACTTCAGCCGCAAGACGACCTAGATTCAAAAAAGAAGGATGCAGAAGGCAACATTGTAGAGGGAACGACAACATTTGCCAGTTTCCCAAAAGGCAATGACTTTTTCAGGCCAAGAAAATTCAGCGGCAACACGGAATTCACTTTCAGGGCAGATGTTTGCTATCATTACAAGACAGAGGCAAATACCAAAGTATGTGTCTTAAGAGACATGATTAATGTCAGGGACAAAAGCGTGTGCAAGTCAACCGGAAGCAGAACAATTTACAGCTCTTCAGCGCCTGTGCAAGTGTCAAATTTCAGGCAGACTGTCATAGGCAAGGACAAGCTTTCTTTCAGCTTTGATGTTGCTTTAAGCGGAAATGTAGAAATTTTCTGGGACAAGCAGGAGCAAAAGCCAAACAACTTTGACAGTGGCTGCCCAAGAGACCCAAGGACAAGAAGGGAACGCGATAATAATGTAGGCATAGAGATAACAGAAATACCAGTTGATCCTATTTTCAGCAATCTGAAGTGCGGCGGCTTGGACGGCGGTCATAAGGGAGTTGTCAAGCTTGTCAATAGAAAGAGAACAATAACCTGCACAGTTGACCTTGTAACAGACAGGCTTGATTTGGAAAAGACTGTCGGAATAAATGTGTTCTATAACGTGCTTGACAACAAGGAGACAAAAGTTCTGGTTAAGCACTTGGCAACAACATCTTAATCAAGATAAACCAAAGATATATAAATCATTTCTTTAATCTTTGTTTTATGATTAAAATACCGTATGAAGAGATAATTCTTAAGATAAACGAAAAAACAAAGATGCCAGTCAGCGAGATAGAAGAAAGAATTGAGAAGAAAATGAAGCAGCTCTCCGGGCTGATAAGCAAGGAAGGCGCAGCGCATATTGTTGCAAATGAGCTTGGTGTAAAGATTTTTGAGCCGTTAAGCGGAAAACTGCAGATAAAAAATATCCTGACTGGAATGAGGGATGTTGAGACAATCGGCAAGGTTCTGCAAATTTTTGACATAAGGGAATTTCCGGCTGAGAACAGGGTTGGAAAGGTTGCGTCAATGATTATAGGCGACGAAACAGGAACTGTAAGGGTTGTGATGTGGGGCTCCCAGACAGACAATGCCACAAGGCTGCAGCATGGCGACATAGTAAAGATAGCAGGCGCCTATGTGAAGGACAACAAAGGAAGAAAAGAAGTTCATCTTAATGAAAGGAGCCAGCTCATCATTAATCCAGAAGGAGAGACAATAAGCGAGGTTTTTATAGATATTAAAGGGAGCAACAGGAAAGAAATCAAGTATTTAGGCGAAAATCAGGAAGCAGAGCTGCTTGGGACAATAGTGCAGGTTTTTGATTTGAAATTTTACGAAATATGCCCTAAATGCAGCAAAAGAGCAAAGCCAAGCGCAGACCTTTTTGAATGTTCTGAGCACGGAAATGTGATTCCGGCTTATGCATATGTATTCAATGCAGTTCTTGACGACGGCACAGAAACTATAAGGTGTGTTTTCTTTAGAAACCATGTTGACAGGCTGTTGAGCATGTCTCAGGAGCAATTGATGAACTTCAAAAACAATCCTGCAGATTTTGAAGCCGTAAAGAACGAATTATTCGGAATGATTGTAAAGCTGAACGGCAGAACAAACAAGAACACATTGTTCAACAGGCTGGAGTTTATCGTCAATAGTGTTGATACAAACCCAAATCCGGAAGAGGAGATTAAGAGGCTGCAAAGTCAAAAAATTAATGATTTATAATTAACACTATACGATTTAATAATTTCTGTATCGATCATTGAAGTTGTTTGTTTTGTATCATAACTCAACTTTCCTATTAGCCTTTTAATATCTTTTTTTGAACCTTCAAATTCAGCAAAAGCGGGAATTTTTGGATATTCATGGAGTTCAATTTTTACCTTATCAGCAATGTAAGATGTTCCCTTTTTCTCTCTATGTATTATCACTTTTAACCCGAGCTTTTTGAGGATTTTTTCCATTATGTCAAAATCATTTAAAGTTGTTTCAAGCTCTTCTTTAAAAATCAAAAAATCCTTGGATTTAACTTTGCCGTCTTTGTAATTAATTATCATAATTACTTGCTGTTTAAATTTTTTACTTCCCAAACATTTCTTTCCATATTGCAAACAACCACTGGACACTGGACATGCCTGCCTAAAATATATAAACAAGCTAAACTCTACTACTTGCTGAAGTTGTTGCAAGATGACTTTACCCAGCCTCTGGAAGACTGGTAATGGCAATGAAAAGCTTGATGCCAGTAACTTCCTAATTAAAGAGGCTCTGAAAAAAACGCGAATAGCAAATGGGTGAATAAAATGAACGAAACTAGAAATGTGCCTGAAAAGAAATTCAGCACAGGAGTTATAACTGCTACAGTCTGGCAAAACCAGGGAAAAAGCAGAAACGGAGAAATAGTCGGTTACAGAACTGTTTCTTTGCAGAGAAGATATAAAGACAAAAATGGCGTATGGCAAAGCGCTGGCTCTTTTAGGGTTAACGACTTGCCTAAAGCAGGCTTGGTGCTGCAGAAAGCATACGAGTACTTAGTTCTTAGGGAGCAGCAGGAAACAAGCGATTACGTTGGTGAAGACGTAATAGAGGAGGTTATCTGATTTTTATTTTTTTAATTTTAAAAAACACAAAAACAAAAATATAAAAAACAAAGGTGATTATAAATGGAACAGGAAGCTATTGAAATTCAGGAGATATCATCAAAAGAAGACAGCAAGAGAAAAAGAAAAGTGGCTAAAGAAGAAAAAAAGGAAATAACGATTTATGACCTGCCTGGTGTTGGGGCTGCCACCGCTGAAAAGCTAATGGCGGTTGGCTTCACGGACTTGATGAGCATTGCAGTTGCTTCGCCAGCAGAGCTTGTAGAGACAACAGGCATGGGAGACGCAGTTGCAAAAAAGCTGATTGCAATAGCTCGCTCTTCATTGGAAATGGGATTTGAGTCAGGAGAGGAGCTGTTGAGAAGAAGGGAAAGGGTCATAAGAATACAAACAGGAAGCAAGGCTTTAGATGCATTGTTGGGAGGAGGCTTTGAAACAGGAGCTATTGTTGAGTGCTTTGGTGAGTTTGGATCTGGAAAAACACAGATAGGGCACGCTTTAGCAGTGAATTGCCAATCTGTTGACAAAGACGCAGTTGCCGTTTATATAGACACAGAAAACACTTTCAGACCAGAGAGGATAATGCAGATTGCAAAAGGCGCTGGCTTGGATGAAGAGCAAGTGCTAAAAAACATAAAAGTGGCAAGAGCCTACAATTCTGACCATCAGATGCTGCTGGCAGAAAAGATAGAGGACTTAATCAAAAAGCAAGGTTTGAATGTAAAGCTTATTGTTGTTGATTCATTGACAGCACACTTCAGGGCAGAATTCATTGGAAGAGGGACGTTGGCAGACAGGCAGCAAAAGCTAAACAAACATATGCACATACTAATGAAACTGGCTGATATGTACAACCTGAGCGTTTATGTTACAAACCAAGTCATGGCAAAGCCAGACATGTTTTTTGGCGACCCAACACAAGCAATCGGCGGCCACATAGTTGCGCATGCCTCGACATTTAGGATTTACCTAAGGAAAGGCAAGAAAGGGACAAGAGTTGCAAAGCTCATCGATGCCCCAAATATGCCTGAAGGGGAATGTTCCTTTTATGTTGATGAAACAGGAATAAAAGATACTGAGTAAGTGTCTTTATTTTTTCTTTTTTTTCTTGAGAACAAAATTAAAATATTTTCTATCCCCATTTCTAAAGGACTCATATGTTTCTGTTCCTTTTAATCCGGCAAAATCCGAAAAGGATTTATGAAGTATCTTCGGCACTTTTTGGATAAGTTTTAGTTTGCGATTATTGTCCAATTCCAAAGCCCTTAAGACATTTTGAGTTATTCTTTCCTCCTTGATTAATTCAAAGCCTGAGCGCGCTAACTGATTGCTTAAATTATTAATTTCATCCTTCTTGCGAAAGTCAGCAAACAAGAAATGCCCATCTGGCTTAATTACCCTGAAAACTTCCCTCAAAAATTGATCCATATTTCCATAGCAATGGGAAGACTCTATGTTGATAACAGCATCAAATTTATTGTCTTCAAAAGGAAGAGCTTCAGCATCTCCAACATAAAATGAAAGCCCTTTAACAGAATAAAATTTTTTACAGAATTTAATTGATTTTCCAGAAAAATCTACACCAGTCATAGAGCTTGGTTTGAAGTATCGCACGATGTAAGATGAACCGCCTCCACGTCCGCAGCCTACCTCAAGCAAATCTTTGCCTTTTAGGTTTATAGCGCTTGCAACATGATGATAAAGCTGGACGCAATAACGATTCTTTTCATCAATTTTTCTAAGTTTTATCTTTTCTGATTCAGAAGCATAGCCATAATTCATAAAAATAACCTGTGCCCCTTTGTCCAATCCAGTAACATACTGGTACAATATTCTCCAGACCGAACGCTTTAACCTCGGTGATATGCTGCAAAATAAATTAAAAAACTTGTGTAATGCAGATTTTCTTGTCATGTCTTCCCTATTCTATTTTTAAGTCATACCTATATAAAAATATGCCCTAAATTACTCCCACCAAAACCTTTTTAATACCTTATTCAATAGTTCTATTTATGGTTTATTTCATCGCGAAAATAGTAATTCCTCCCATATACAAGCTGTGGCTTAGGAAAGTTGATGGTTTGGATAATATTCCAAAAGACAAGCCGTTTATCATTGCAGCCAACCACTCAAGCTATTATGATGCGCTTTTGATACCCTGCATCATCTTGCCCAGATTAAACAAGAAAATACATGCCATGGCAAACAGCTATTATTGGAAACCGTTTCTTACAAGATTTTTTCTTAATTTGTGGGAAGCTGTTCCTGTTTATGTTGAAAAAGAAAAAAACTCAAAAGAAAAGAACAAGGCGGCATTTGAAAAAGCGATAAACTACCTTAAAAATAATGAGCTGATTATGATATTCCCGGAAGGGGCAAGAAGCCACGAAGGTAAATTGAAAAAAGCTTATACAGGAGTTGCAAGGCTTGCTTTGGCAGCAAAAGTTCCTGTGCTGCCCTTCGGCATTATTGATGCCTACAAAGTGCTTCAAAAAGGAAAAATGCTTCCAAGGTTTATAAGATGCGAAGTTAGGGTAGGCAAGCTGATTTATTTTGACAAATTTTACAATAAAAAAATAAACAAAAGAATGTTGGAAGGGGTCACAAAAAAAATAATGAAAGAAATTGCAAAGTTGATCGGACAAGATTATAATTACTAAAATGGTATATCTCATTCCAAAGTTTACGATAATTCCAATTGTAAAGCTTTATGTTAAGAGAGTTAATGGTTTAGAAAATCTTCCAAAGAAAAGCACTTGCATAATTGCGGCAAACCATTCGAGCTACATGGACCACATGATAATTGGAGCTTACATAATCTCCCACCTCAATAGAAAGTTTCATTTTCTTGCAAAGAAAGAGCATTTTGATAATTTTTTAAAGAGATGGTGGCACGATTACATTGGCGCAATACCGATTGACAGGCAAAAAGGCGGCAAAAAGGCATTAAAGCAGGCAATAAGAGCTTTGAAAGAAGGAAGAATCATAGCAATCCATCCAGAAGGAACCAGAAGCCTGACAGGACAACTGCAGCAAGGAAAAACAGGAGTTGCAAGGCTTGCTTTGGCATCAAAAGTTCCTGTGATTCCAGTCGGTTTGATTGGAACTTTTGAAATCCTGCCAAAAGGAAGGTATGTACCAAAGTTTAAAAAAGCAGTTATGAATATAGGCAAGCCGATGAATTTTTCAGACTATTACAACAAAAAGATTAATAAAAGAATGCTGAGAGACGTGACAGATAAGATAATGAATGAAATAGCAAAGTTGTGCAGGCAAAAATACAATTTTTAGATTTAATCTAATTAAAAATGAAAAAAATCTCTATTATTGGTGCAGGAAGCTGGGGAACAACTTTGGCTGTTTTACTTGGCGAAAAGGGTTTTGATGTAAAACTTTGGGCGAGAAGAGAAGAGTTGGCAAATGAAATAGAGTCAAATAAAGAAAACAAGCAATATCTGCCTGGAGTAAAAATACCAAGCAATGTCATCTCGGACCATTCTTTAAAGAATGTGATTAATGGTTCTGAAATAATGATAGTTGCTGTGCCTAGCGAATTCTTAAGAAGCACAGTCAGGCAGTTAATCCCTTATTTCTCAAATCAAATTACAGTCAGCGTCACAAAAGGAATGGAGCACAACACATGTAAGAGAATGTCCCAAGTGATAGCAGAAGAGCTTGGCAACACAAAAATTGCTGTATTGTCCGGTCCTAATCATGCTGAGGAAGTAAGCAGTAAGCTGCCTACAGCAAGCGTTGTAGCAAGCAATGACAAGAAAACAAGCAAAATAGTTGCTGAGGCGTTGGCAACTCCCCACTTCAAACTCTATCAGTTAAATGACGTTGTTGGAGTTGAGATTTGCGGCGCTTTGAAAAACATCGCAGCCATAGCAACTGGCGTAAGCGATGGATTTGGTTTTGGCGATAATGCAAGGGCTTCAATAATAACACTTGGCTTGATGGAAATGAACAATTTCGGCAGGCATTTTGGCTCAAAAAGAGGCACTGTGTACGGATTGGCGGGAGTTGGCGACTTAATTGCCACATGCACAAGCAGCCACAGCAGAAACAGATTTGTCGGCCAGCAACTTGCAAAAAACAAATCAATGGCAGAAATAAAGAAAGAAATGCATGGCATGGTGGCAGAAGGTGTTCCAACTACAAAAGCTGTGTACGAGTACAGCAAGAAACATAAGATAGAAATGCCGTTAACACTTCAAGCTTATGAAGTTTTGTTCGAGAATAAGGACATAAAATTGGCAATTAAAGATTTATTGAGTTTGGTTTGAACAACAAGTAATTATAATTCATCTATGATCTCCTACAAATCTTCTAAACACTTCTTTTTGATATCTGTCCATACCTTTCCAATATTTCCTTCGAGTTTCAACTGCCCATTCCACTATTTTAGTCTTTATGAATCTATAATACTCTGGTTTTATAGAAATTCCAGATTCTTATTCTCCAGTAAAATCTTCAATCTTGTGCGGTAAATCCTCTCCTTCTTTCTGTCTGCCTTTTAACCTTAAAAACTCCTTTGTCAATATGTAAAACAACAAACCAATGCTTTTTTTGCCTTTATTGTTGCATGGCACAACAAAGTCAATAAAATTTGACTGGTTGTTGGTGTCACACAATGCAATAACTGGAATTCCAACCTTGACAGCATCTAAAACAGCATTCCTGTCAGGCCATGCGTCTACAACGAGCACAATCTTTGCTTCTGTATACTGCTCAAGATTGGGGTTAGTCAGTGTGCCTGGCGGATATCTACCTGCAAACACCCTTGCGTCAGTTAATTTGCCAAAAAGCCCAACTGCCTTCCATCCATTCTCCCTTCTGCAAATGATTATTATGTCCTGTGTATTGTATTGCGCAAGAAAGGAAGCTGCAACCCTTATTCTTTCATCAATTTTCTGCAGGTTCAGAACAGACAAACCGTCAGGTCTTGTTTTGTAGATGAACTGCTCCATATATTTTGTCCTGAATTTTGTGCCTATGTGTATTCCTGATTTCAGATATACATCCCTCGGCACCAAAAAGCTTTCTTCCTGAGGCATTTTCAATTAAGTTTTTAGTATTTTTTTTATTTTCTCTAATTTAACTAAACTTACCAATCTTAACAGTCCAGAAATCTGAACCGCATTTTATAGCCCCGCAGTTATGAAGACAACATGTGTCTTGTAGGCAATGATATAATGGATATAGCTGTTATTTAAAAATGTTACTGAATTTCTACTGAGCTTCGTCAACTTATTTTTCAACAACCTTTTTAAACAACTCTATATAACTAACCAACAAAATAGCATGACCAAAAAGAAAGAAGAATCTGAAGAGGTTCTTCCTAAGAGGGAAGAGAAAGAAACAAAAGAACACAAAGAGCCTGTCAAAGCATACTTTTCAAATGAAAGGGCACTCACAGAAAGCTCTGACAGCGCTAGAGAGTTCTACAATCAAAGCAGGTACGGCAGTCTGCTGGATGACGGCAGAGTCCAGCTTTCTTTAATCGAGACTCTTTACTTGATTGAAAAGAAGAGAGTTGTTGTTTATGGTTCCCGCAATAAAATTATTGGTTTTGAGATTTTTTTGAAAAAAGCCCAGAAAGTTGAGCCTAATTTCTGGGTAAGGTATTGTGTTTACAAGGATATAAGGAACAGGGGCTACATCATAAAAACCGCATTAAAGTTTGGCGCTGATTTTAGGATTTATGATAGAGGCGTAAAGCCTGGAGAGGACCATGCAAGATGGGTTGTGTTTCCGGTGCATGAGTGCTCCAGTTTAACTTGGTATGAGTTTTCTGCAAAGAACAGAGTTGCCCATAGCACCAAGAAAAAACTGCTTATTGGCTGTGTCGATGACGAAGGTGATGTCACGTTCTGGGAAGTTAGATGGCTGAGGCCTTGATTGCTCCTTTGCTTTTAATAGCAAAAATATATAAAACGAACTTTCTTAGTTTTGTTTTATGGATACAAGAGAAAGGATAATTGAAATTATAAAAGCAAAGGGCCCTGTTCTGCCTGTGCAGATCGCAAAGGAAATAGGAAGCAATATTCTTATGGCGTCTGCGCATCTTGCAGAGCTTACAGCAAGCGGCATGTTAAAGATATCTGCCATCAAAGTAGGCGGCTCGCCGCTTTATTACCTAGCAGCTCAAGAAGCAATGCTTCAGAAGTTTGTTGAGAACATGAATGATAAGGAAAAAAAGGCGTATGATTCGCTAAGCCAAGACAAAATTTTGAGAGATTCTGAGCAAGAGCCCGTTATAAGGGTTGCATTGCGTGAAATCAAGGATTTTGCAATTCCGCTAAACGTGAATTACAACAATAACAAAGAGATTTTCTGGAAGTGGTATTTAACAAGCAATGAAGAGGCAGAGCGATTGATAAAAATAAAGCTGGATATTGTGGATACGCCTATGGAAAAGAGAGATGAAGAGCCAATCAGCAGAGAAGCGCCAAAAGACCAAAAAGCAGAAAAGCCAATAGAATCAGTCCAAAAACAGATGAAAGAGGAAACTCCAAAAAAAAGGCAGAAAGGAAAATTAGTTCAAAGAGATAAAGATAACAATTTCCTGCAAAATGTAACCAACTTCTTTGAAAAAAATAATATAAGCATAATAAACAGCGAAACAATAAAGGGGAATTCAGACATAGAATTTATTATTGAAATTCCAAGCGTTGTTGGAAATCTGCAGTATTACTGCAAAGCCAAAAACAAGAAAAAGATAAGCGATTCTGATATAAGCAATGCCTATGTAAAAGGTAATTTCAAGAAATTGCCTGTGCTAATCATTTCTACAGGCGATTTGTCGGCAAAGGCAAAGGAAATGTTGTCAAAAGAATTAAACAGCGTGACTTTCAAGAAAATATAAAATGGGAGTGGATTTAACTGAATTGTTGCTGATCAAGGAGATTGAATTGGATTTTCTTCAGAACAAAGTGATTGTTGTAGACGCGCCGATGTGGCTATACCAGTTTTTAAGCTCAATAAGGCAGAGAGACGGCACTTTGCTGACGGATTCGAAAGGCAATGTGACATCACACTTGATGGGGTTATTGACAAGGGTTTCTAACTTAATGCAGCAAAGTGTAAAGCTAGCTTTTGTCTTTGATGGCGAGCCGCCTAAGCTAAAGTACCTAACGCTTGAGAAGAGGAAGGAAATCAAGCTTGAGGCAGAGAAAAAATTTGAGAAGGCAAAGGAAAAAGATGATTTGGAGCTGATGAAGAAGTATGCTGCAAGGACGTCAAGGTTGACGGATGATATGATAGAAAAAGCGAAAAGGCTCATAAATGCATTTGGGCTTCCTATCATAGAAGCGCCTTCTGAGGCAGAGGCGCAAGCATCCTATATTGTCAAAAATGGCGATGCTTTTGCTTTGGCAACAAATGATGCAGACGCGCTGCTGTTTGAAGCGCCAAGAATTATAAGAAACCTCAACATGGCTGGAAAAAAGAAAAAAGTCAATAAATTAGGATTTGATACGATAAAACCGGATTTGATAAGTTTAGAAGAAAATTTGAAGCGCCTCAGAATTAATCAAGAACAACTGATTGCGCTGGCTATGCTAGTAGGAACCGACTACAACAGTGGTGGAATTAAAGGCATTGGCCCAAAAACAGCTTTGAAAATGGTTGAGAAACACGGCACAAATTTTGATGCTTTATTTAACGAGGCAAATTGGAATGATTTTTTTGATTTTGAATGGAGAGTGGTGTTTGATGCCATAAAGAATATTCCCATAAATAAGAATTATCATTTAAAATGGTCTGAGGTTAATGAAGAAAAAATAATGGGACTGCTAGTTGACGAGCACGATTTTTCTGAAGAAAGAGTAATGTCACAAATTGAGGGGCTAGTTAAGAATAAACAGGAAAAAAGCCAGAAAGGTTTGGGGGAGTTTTTTGTGCAACAATGAAACAAAACCTAAAATTTTACCTGAAAAATAAGCTATCAGAAAAAGAACTAAAATTTGTCCCTTCCTCTTTTGATGTTGTAGGAGATATTCTGATATTTTCGGAGTTTCCAAAAGAATTAGCCAAAAAGGAAAAGGTAATCGGGCAAACAATATTGGATAATTATCATCACATTAAAACCATTCTTAAAAAAACAAAAAAATATTCAGGAAAATTCAGGACTCCAGAGCTTAAGTTTATTTGCGGTGAAGATAGAAAAGAAACAACGCACAAGGAAAACAATGTTTTTATCAAATTGGATGTTGAGAAAGTATACTTCTCTCAAAGAATGGCTAGTGAAAGGAAAAGGGTTGCCGAATTTATCAAGCCAAATGAATCTGTTTTAGTCATGTTCTCCGGCTCTGGAGTTTATCCTTTGGTTATTTCCAAAAATAGTAAATGCAAAGAGGTTTATGGGGTTGAAATAAACCCGATTGCGCACAAGTACGCTATTGAAAATATTAAAAAAAATAAATTGGAAGGCAAGATTAGATTATTTTTTGGAGATGTCAAAAAAGTAATCCCAAAATTAAACAAGAAGTTTGATAGGATTTTGATGCCTTTGCCAAAAGGAGGCAAAGATTTCTTGGAGTTGACACTAAATCACATAAAAAAAAGCGGAATTATCCATTATTATGATTTCTTACATGAAGACGAATTTGACAAAGCTGAAGATAAAGTAAAAAAAGCCTGTGAAAAATTAAAGGCAAAATATAAAATCTTGAATGTTGTCAAGTGCGGGCAATACGCGCCTGGGTTTTACAGGGTTTGTATAGATTTTTTTGTGGATTGATTTTGAGTATTTATGAAAAGTGTGTACGCTCAGTAGTTACTTCCGCATATCATCGCTTGCGCTCAAAGGGTGTTCAATCTAGTCATCGCGTACACATTCAGAATAAGGGATATATATTTTTAAAGGTTTCTTTGTCAAAATCATGCTTAACCAAACATTCCCAAATAATCCTTGCCTTCTGTTTTTTCTTCTTCGCTGACTTTGTTAATGGCTTTCAAAAAATCTTCTTTGGTTACAAATGTCCTATTGGCGCGTATTGCAAAATATCCCGCTTCTGTGCAAACCGCCTTTATCTCGGCCCCGCTAAAGCCTTCCATTTTGCTTGAGAATAAATTAACATTAATCCATTTGTCAAAATTCATATTCTTTGAGTGTATCTTGAATATATCAAGTCTTGCTTCTTTATTCGGGAGGGGTATGTTTATAAGCCTGTCCAGCCTTCCGGGCCTTATAACAGCAGGATCAAGAATGTCCCTCCGGTTAGTAGCCCCTATGACTTTTACATTGTCAAGAGGCTCAAAGCCATCAAGCTCTGCGAGAAGCTGCATAAATGTCCTGTTGACTTCTCTTTCTCCAGATGTTCCTACTTCAATTCTTTTTGCTGCAAGCGCGTCAAGCTCATCAATAAAGACAATAGCTGGCGCTTTCTTCCTAGAAAATTCAAAGATTTCCTTTACAAGTTTTGCTCCTTCTCCAATGAACTTCTGCACAAGCTCTGAGCCAACCACCTCTATAAAAGTGGAGTTTGTCGAGGAAGCTACCGCTTTTGCAAGCAGTGTCTTTCCTGTGCCAGGCTCGCCATAGAGAAGTACTCCTTTAGGGGGAGTTATTCCTATTTTCTTGAATAATTCGGGTTTTTTTAAGGGCAGCTCAACAACTTCCTTTATCTCCTGTATTTGCTTGTCCAAACCGCCAATTTCTTCCCAGGACATTGAAGGCTTTTCAACTATAACAAATTTTTCAACATTGAAGCGCCTTGTTATAGGAACTTTCCTTATTACTGTAAGATTTTTTTGCTCCACTAGAACAAGGTCGCCGGATTTTAGCTTCTCGCAGTCGCTTGATAAGTTAACAAGAAACTGGTTGCCATTCGGTATCCTTATTATTGATGTATTGCCTATTATTTCCCTTATTTCGCAAACCATGAGGGGAGTTGCTTTAAATTTTTCAACCTCTTCTTTAAGCCTGTTAATTGTCTCTTTAAGAATCCTGTTTTCTTCCTCATAAGGGTTCGAAGAAGTGGAATAGCTGTACATGATGCTGTCTATAATGTTTTTTGTCTTAGCTTCTTTGGCTGGCATTTTTGTTTTATGTATCTGATTACTATAAAAATGTTATTATTTGTATTTTAGCTTGCCATCATTCATTATCAAAGCGCCATCAGCATATATTGTCGGGTTTTTAATCACAGCATCAACATGAAAAGGGACATCTATTTTGCCGCCGAAATGCTTGTTGTTCCCGAACGCTATATGGCAAGTGCCCGCAACTTTCTCGTCCTCTAAAACATTGCCTGTTATTTTAGCTTTATAGTTTGTTCCTATTCCAAGCTCGGCAACATTTTTATAATACCTGTTTTTGAGCGATTTTTTTAATAATTGTCCAATATTTCCGCCAACTATTTTTTCAATAAATCCATCTTTAATATCTATACGGATTTTTTTATCAACCTTTCCAATGCCGCCAATGCTTGCATCAACCGCAATTGTGCCGTTTGTCTTATTTTCCAATGGCGCAATGAAAATTTCACCGGCAGGCAGATTTCCAAAAGCTCCTTTTTTTGTGTATATTCCATCATCACCAATCCATTTCCTTCCTTTAACATAAAATTTGATATCTGTCCCAAAGTTTGTTTTTACCATTATTTTGTTTTTATTGTTTAATTTTTTAATGAGTTTTTTATTGATGGAATTTATTTTATAAAAATCAACATTTAATGCCCTTTTCATCATATCAATTGTTATTCCTGGCATGCTGACTATTCTTGCTCCTTTTTTGCTTGCATTCTCTCTTGCTCTTGTGTGGCTTAATGATTTGGTGGTTGTAAGAAGCATAACATCATATTTAAGCATCTCGCCGGCTACCCATTCAGGCGGCTCTACTCCGTGCGCTTCTGGTACTCTTATTAGAATTAGTTTTGAATTTCTTGTTATTTTTAATGAATTTTTATATAATGCATCGGCAATGTTTTCCAATTTTTTATCAGCAACAATCAAACAGCTTTCATTGCTTTTCAGATTCATGCAATCTTTGAGAATTACGTCACCAGGTTTGTCTGAAGGTATTTTAGATTTGGAATATATTTCATTTATCATGCCGCAAACTCCCCATTTTTCAGAATCCAGTGCTTATTGTTGGATTTATCAACTCCGTAAACATCAAGCTTCTGCCTTTGGGCGTTAAAGACAATGTCCATGTGGTATTCTGTGCTCCTGTCAGGCTCGAAACCTGAGCCGAGAGCAATATGCATCATCTTTGCTATTTTTTCATTTACAATTAGGTACTCGCATAATCTCGCATTTGGGTTTGTGTTAACTGCAAATTCGCCGACTCTTTCAAAATTTCTCTTTTTCAAATCAATTATCTCTTGCGGCAGGCTTTTGTTTTCCTCTGCCTTAAGCAAGAGCTTCATTGCATCATTTTTTCTTTCAATTATTTTTTCTATAATATCTCTGGGTCCGTCTGCTATCTTGTAGCTGTCCCCATTGCATTCAATTATCAATGGATTTTTTTCGTACAAAGGGTAGCTCTGGTCAACGTGCACTACAACATCACCGACAAAAATCCCTTTGATGTATTCCGGCGTAACAAATGCCTCTCCGCCCGGAATGTTTCCCATGCAGCCAGCTTTTATTCCTGTCATTTTGAGATACTCATTGTTTATTTTTTCCCTTACATCTGTGTCTGAGCGGCGAACCCATCTTCTTGAGCCGTCTTGCTTTATCAGACCGACTTCGAGGTTTGTAACATATTTTTCCTTTAGTTTGCCTTTAACACATATTGTATCGCATTTGTCCATGATTTCTTTTATTTTCTGATTCCTTGCCCTTATGTCCGCCCAATCAACAAGATTTGTTTCAATAAAAATATCAATTGGGATTGTTTCGGTGAAAGCGACTCTTGCAATCGGGTCCCTGTCCTCATATTTTGTCTGCGGATAAAAGTCAAGCTTGTATATCATCTGGGCAGGCGTTTGCCATCTTGTTTTCCTGTTTAATGATGGGTAGCCAATAATTTCGCCAAAAAGGTGCTTTCCAGGGTACCCTTTTCCGCTTATAGAGAAGGACAAATCAACCGGCTTTATTCTATCAAGCCTTAACAAATCTGATAATTTCTTGAATTTTTTGAATATAAGTTCGTCGATTTCTTTCTCAAGCTCGCACCCAAGCAGTGTTGCCCTTAATTCTGAAGTTCTTTCGCTTTTTTGCAGCATTGAGCTTCTTAAGGTATAAGCATTCATCACCGGCTCTGCAATTTTTTTTGCACTTTGTGCCATTGCCCAGATTATTGAGTACGAATCCAGATAGTCCTCTAATGGGTGTCCCATTAAATTTTGAGCAGGCACAAGCGCGAACCCTATTCCTACTTTTTCATTTCTTTTAAGGGCGTAAACATCGCGCCATAAGACTCCAGCAGTCTGCATCAACTCATTGATTCTGTATTCCTTGAACCATTCTGTATGCAAAGGCAGTTCCAATGAACCGCTAAACTTTTTCTCATTCGCTTGCAGGATAAATTCAGGTTTCTTGAATATTTTTCTGAACTCCCCTTTTCCCTTTTTATCAATTTCGTCTATAAAATCTGCCAATGCTACCGTAGCTTTATTTTTTATTCCTTTTTCATAATCCTCAAAAGCGCTCCATACCTCTTTCAAAGCTTCCAAAGCTTCTGACTTTGTATTGAAACCTGCGCATCCTACATCAGCTTCCAGCTCATGCAAAGCTTTTGACAAAGGGGCTATTGAATAGAAAGCATTTTTGTTGCTAAGGTTAAAAGAAATAAAGAATGTTTTTCCTTTTGCATCGCCTATCTTGTTTTTATAGTCTTGAACCGCAGAATCAAATGCCTTTTCATCATATTTCATGAGCTGGGGCAAATTCAGACTATTAATAAATCTTTTGATGTCTTTGTCAATGCAATCGGCTTATTTTTAAACAATATTGTGTCCTCTATCCTTATCCCAAATTTTTTTGGAAAATAGACTCCGGGCTCAATTGTAAAAATCATGCTGTTTTTTATTTTATCTTTTGAACTTAAAGCCAGATTTGGCATTTCGTGTATTTCTACGCCAACTCCGTGACCCAGCCCATGCAAAAACCTGTCTTTATATTTTCCCAGATTAGTAATCGCAAAATTGTACAATTCCGAGCATTTTTTGTTGTTTTTTATTTGATTTATTGTATTTTTTTGCGTTTTCAACAGTAAGTTATAGATTTCTTTTTCTTTCTGGCTTGGTTTGCCGGAATAGATTGTTCTTGTAATGTCAGAGCAGTATCCTTTGTATTTTATTCCGAAATCCAGAACGCAAAACCCATTTTTTATTTTTTTATTGGAGGGCTCATAGTGCGGCATGCTTCCATTGCTTCCGGAGGCTACAATTGGATTGAATGAAAGCTCCAATCCTAATTTTTTGGTTTCATATTCAAGAAAAGCTGCAGCTTCGGATTCTGTTTTGAAGCTGCTGAAGTTTCCAATTGCTTTTTGCAGGATTTTGTCGGCATAACTGCAGGATTTCTTAAGAATTCTGATTTCGTCTTGTGTCTTTATCTCCCGCAACTTTAGGCATTCGAATGAGATGTCTTTTGTCTTTACTTTTTTGAATTGTTTTTTAAAATGAGTATAGGAGTTTAAGGTGAAGCTGCTTTTGTCGATTGCTATTCTCTTTGTTTTTAAATGATTTTTCTTCGCGAGTTCGTACACTGATTCAAAGAATTTCTTTTTTTCCATGCGGTATAATTTTTTGACTAAACATTTTCCTGCCCTTTCTAATTCCATGTCCGGTGCAATAACTAAAGGCTGCTTTCTTTTTGGGATAATCAATGCGCCCAAACCCCTGTAGCCGGAAAAATAAAACATGTTTGGGCTATATATTGCCGAGTCTGAATTATAGAAAACTGCGAAATCACAATTTTTCCTTTCCAAAATTAACTTGAATTCGTTGATTTTCATGCCTTTCAAAATTCAAAAATCTTATAAACCATTTAAATTTTTCCTTATTAAATGGAAAGATACAGATTAAAAAATGGCATTACTCTGGTTTTTGAGAAAAATTCTTCCAAATCTGTAGCTGTTGAAGTTATGTTTAAAGTGGGCTCAAACTTTGAAAGCGAGAATATGGCTGGGATATCTCATTTTTTGGAGCATATGCTTTTTGAAGGGACTAAAAATAGGAAAACAAGCAGAGACATAGCAAATGAAATAGAAAAATATGGGGGAGAATTTAACGCTTATACAACAGGCGAGAGGACGGCTTTTTTCATCAAAATAATAAATAAGAGGTTTGACACGGCATTGGACATTCTGTCTGATATGGTTACCAATCCGATTTTTGACAGCAATGTCATAAAAAAGGAAAAGCAGGTTGTTCTTAAAGAGATAAACATGATAACTGATGATCCAAGGCTGCACCAATGGATTTTGTTCCAAAGAGTCTTGTTTGAAAGGCATCCAGCGAAAAATCCAGTATATGGCAGTCCAAACACAGTGAAAAATTTTGACAAAGCCCATGTTGCTGATTATTATTATTCGCATTATCTCCCAAATAATATGGTGATATCTGTTGCAGGAAATGTCAGAGATGTTAAGGACAAGATAACAAAATACTTTAATAGTTTGAAGCCTAAAAAAATAATAAGAAGGCTGAAAGTACGAGAGCCACAACAAAAAAGGATTAAAAGCCTTGTTGAAACAAGAAAAAACCTTAACTCTTATATGGTGCTTGGCTATAAAACTGTTCCAAGACTGCATAAACATAGTTACGTGCTAGATGTGATAGCAGCAATACTTGGCAGAGGCCAAAGCGGATGGATGTTTGATGAAATAAGGAATAAAAGAGGCCTTGCATACCAAGTAGGGGTTAATAATGAAAATGATATAGACTATGGGTTTTTTGCGGTTTATACCAATTTGGACAAAAGTAAGATAAAAAAGGCAAAGAAGATTATATTGAAGCAATTCAGAAGACTGGAGAAGATAAGCAAGAAAGATCTGGAAGAAGCAAAGACTTATATTGAAGGCGGCCATACTTTGGAGATGGAAGACAATTTTCACAGAGCAGACAATCTGGCTGTGTGGGAATCTATAAAGGATGCAAAGCTTGCCGATACTTATTTTGAGAAAATTAGGAAAGTGTCTGCTAACGACGTAAAAATGGCTGCAAAGAAGTATTTAAACGATGATTATACTTTGGTTGTGATAGGGCAGGAATAAA
>JACPTC010000058.1 GCA_016192985.1 Candidatus Woesearchaeota archaeon
AAGAGAAGGAAGTATCTCATAAATCATTTTTATCCTTCTATTATTTTTCGCAGCTCAGCCATATTTTTGAAAGGCACTCCCTTTTGCTTCTGGATTTTTTCCAATTTTTTAATATATTCAGGCCTTAATTCAGGCTCCATGACTGATTCTTGGTATTCTTCCGCCATTATATTTATTGCCTCTGACTTGTCTTTCAACCCGTATTTCGCCTTCACTATGTTTATTACCCTGTTTGCCTTTTCCGATATGTTTATTATCGCCTGTACCATGTTGATATTACATTAATATAGCATTAATGTGGGATTAACATATAAAGGTTTTGGATTTTTGGGCATCTGGTAAAACGGATATGAGTAGTAAGATTTAAAAATAACCTAAAACCTATAATATATATGGACAAAAAAGAAGTGTTCGATAAAATAGGAATTGTGGTTGATAAAGAATTTAATGAATGTAGAAATAAAAGACCTACTTGGAAACTACAAAAAGATGACAAGAATAAATCCACTTTAATATATTCTAATTCAGATGTTTTGATAGGCATCTTTTCGAATATTCAAAATAATGAAGAGGCAAAAAAAAATTTTGTAACTTCTTTAAAAGTTATAATAGCAAACGATAGTAGTGATGTGCGTCAAGAGTATGATGGACATTTTGGTTATAATTATATACCGTATGGTTCTGCTCAAATTTGTTTTTATACCCTGATACGTTTAGGTTATGTTGACGACGCACTAGAAGGTTTATTAAGAAGAAGTAGGGATTCTTCATTAATGATTAATTTCTTATTTGAGTTATTTAATGAGGACTACATTTATTTTAATAATGACCAATTAGGACGACTTTTGAATAATATAAAACTTCTTACAGTTCATAGCTATTATTCTGAAATAAAGAAAGCTATAATTACTAAACTTATAAATCAAAGATTTGAACTATTAAAAAATGAATTAAAGAGTGTTAACATAGAAATAAATCAAGATAAAAAAGAATTAGTCAAGAAATTTGAATATCTCGAATTTGATGGTAAATATAATGAATTACTTATAGACATCGATAAATATATCTATGGTGATACCCCAAAAATTGTAAATAGCGGAATGATTGGAAATCTTAGAGCATTTTTAGAAAATTTGGTTAAGGATATTGCAATAAGGATGTCGCAAAAATTTAAAGAACAAATACCCCATCTCGAAGATAGAAGTGAAATGGGAGATAAAAGAGGTTATATAAAACAAAAATTTGGATTGAGTGATAGTGAAAATAAATTTATTAATAACTTTATAGATATTTTACATGCTGAAGGTGGTCATGATTTTGTTTCTGAAAAGGAATATTTTAGGTTAGCAAGAAATATTGCAATAGAAATTTCATTGTTTTTATTGTCAAAATATGAAAAAACTATAAAATAAACTAATTTTTCACTCCACATTCTCCCCCAACTTTCCCAGATTCTCCCCGTCCATAAATTTTCTAAGAACTTCCTTCAAATCTTTTATTTTAACTCTTACCTGCTCTGTTGTGTCTCTTGCCCTTATGGTAATTGATTCATCTTCCAAGCTTTCATGGTCAATTGTAACACACGCATAAATTCCAATTTCATCTGCCCTTGCATACCTTCTTCCTATCGAGCCGCTTAAATCAAAAGTACAAGTCCATTCCTGCTTTAATTCATTATGAATCTTCTTAGCCAACTCAACAATCTCTTTCTTGTTTGAAACCAGTGGGAAAACTCCGATCTTTATTGGGCATAATTTTGGATGCAGTTTTAAGACAACATTCTCTCTTTTTTTATCGTATTCATAAGCGTCAAACATAAAGACAAGGAAAGCCCTTTCCACTCCTTGCGACGGCTCGCAAATCACATGCGGAATTATTTTTTTCTTGGTTTCTTCATCAAATATTGAAAGGTCTGTCTTTGAATACCCCATATGCTGCTTTAAGTCAAAATCTGTTCTATTGGACAATCCTTGCAATTCCTTCCATCCAAAAGGAAACTCGTATTCCAAGTCCCAAGTGTCCAAAGCGTAATGGCTAAGCTCGTCCTTTACATGCTGCCTTATCCTGAAATGCTCTGCATCCGCACCTAAGTCAACAAACCATTTGTGCATTGAAGCAAGCCAGTAGGCATGCCACTTTGTTTTTATTATTTTTTTATTAAGACATTCTTTTATTGGCATTTTTTGCATATTCTTTTTTTCTTTCTGCATTTCTGCAGACAAAACATTCAGCTCATAATCCATGACATCATCAATAAACTTACATTCTTCCTGCTTTTCAGGGTGCACAAAGTACTCAATTTCCATCTGCTCAAACTCACGCATTCTAAACAAGAAATCCCTTGGAGAAATTTCATTCCTGAATGCTTTTCCAATCTGCGCAATTCCAAAAGGCAGCTTCAGCCTCGCATTTTCCTGGACAAGCTTGAAATCTGCAAATATGATTTGTGCAGTTTCAGGTCTAAGATAGGCAGCAGATGCAGTTATCTGCACAGGGCCTACATTTGTTGTAAACATTAGATTGAATCTATTAGGCTCGCCAAGCTCGCTGCCGCATTTTGGGCATTTTACCTTGTGCCGTTTTAATTCCTGTGCTACATCATCAGTGGACATGCCAGCAGTTGCTATCTTTAATTTATCTTCTATTAATTGGTCCCCCCTGAACCTTGAGCCGCACTTCTTGCAGTCAACAAGCACATCTGTAAAGCCTTCAACATGCCCGGACGCTTTCCAGACCATTGGATTTGTTATAATGCTGCCGTCAATGCCGACAATATCCTCTCTCTGTTGAACAAATGTCTTCCACCATTCTTTCTTTATGTTGTTTTTCAGCTCAACACCCAAATGCCCAAAATCATAAAATCCGGCTATGCCGCCGTAAATCTCAGAGTTCGGATATACAAAGCCCTTCCTCTTGCAGAAAGCAGCCATTTCATCGATTGTTAATTTTGGTTTTTCCATTTTTAACTAAATCTGGGCAGTATTGATTAATTGAATTATTTGTATTCACTTTAAAATTTTATTGTTTTTTAACTTCTTTATAAGACTTCCAGAAGAAATACCCGATTATTGCAAATGTGATGACTGGTGAAAACCATTCCGGAATATGCATTCCAAAGCTGTCTGCAAGCATTATGATGCCAAGCGCAAGTATTGAGTACATTGCCCCGTTCTTCAGGTACTTATACTTCTTGACATTGTCTATGTTGCTTATTGTCAACTGCCTTACTACAATAGCTCCTATGCCGTTGCCTACCAAAATCAAAGGTATTGAAAAGGTAAAGGCAAAAGCGCCAAGAACTCCATCAATAGAGAATGTCGCATCTATAACTTCAAGGTAAAAAATCTTGCTTATATCGCTCATGTTTCCAGAGCCCTCAAGCATTTCCCTTTCAGCCTTTTCGGCATTCTCCTTGAAGCCATGTGTTATGAAGAATGCTGTTGAGCCGACAACAGCGCCAAAAGCCATGAGCGGATTTATTTTTATTGCCTGCCAAACTATAACTGCCAGCAAAACAGACACAACAGCAAAGAACCATACACCCTGCCTGTGAAAAAAAGCTTCACCTATTAAGCCATAATTCTTTGGCTCCAAAAATATCCAGTGGAAAAAAAGGAAAACAAGGAAAGTGCCCCCTCCTGCAAGCAGTATTGGGGCAGACTGCTCAATAACCTCAGCAACCTTTGGGTCGCTTGAGAAAGAAGCTGTAAAAGCCCCTATTGCCCCTAAGCTAGGGTTGCTTGCCCATATTATAATCCAAGGCAGCACCCCCCTAATTAGGAAAACAGCAATTAGTATGCCCCATATAAGAAACCATCTCCTTGCCTTTTTGGACATGGTGCCAAGAACCTCAGCATTAATGATGGCATTGTCTACGCTTATGATTATCTCAAAAAGGCTTAATCCTAAGATTATAAGTATGATTGAAAAAAGCGGCATTGCAGCGATTAATTAAGGCCAGCTTAAAAATATTTTTATTTCCTGTCCAATAATCTCTGCGGCATTAAAAAGGCAGCGATTAGCGGGACAGCAATTGTGCCAACCCCAAAAATCAGCAAATAAATCAAAGGATAGCTCTTGTAGCTGAGCAAATAGTCGGATTTAGCCTGGGAAAACAAAAGCACCAACACTATCAAAGGCACAAAATACCTAACCACAAATCTCCAGACTTTTCCTATTTTCAAAACTGAATTTTGATTTATAAAAGAAGCAATCTTATCTGAGTCAAAAAACCAACCCATAGCCAATGCCTCAAGAAGGATCGCTATCAAAACATTGTAATATACAAAATGGCTCATAATGTCCATTATATAGAACCCCGGTTTTATAATAAAAAGCAACCCCAGCAAAAAGCCAAATCCGGCAACAAATACTGCTGCATTCATGTGTTTTGTTTTGAACTTATGAACCAGAATATGCGTTATCGAATAGGCAAGGGAAGCGGTTCCAAGCACGAAAAATATCGACAGAAATGCGAAGAACAATAAGCTAATGAAGGTTGGCTTGTGGAAAAAAGGCAGTGCCTGCGCCAATATTGTGAATTGCGAGCTTAAATCCAAAAATGCTGAAATGTCCAAGGCTGCACCCTGCTTCATCTCCAGAAAGCCGAGCATGCCAAACAGGATAAACCCTGCAGCAATGCTCACCATCAGTTCAAAAAGGACTACAATGCAAGATACTCCAACCATAAACCCTTTCCCGCTTTTTCTTGCAAAAGCATGCATTATTCCGAAAGAAAGCCCTAAAGATAAGATTGCCAACGCAAAAGAATCGAGCCAAACCTTTAGGCTTAACAAGCTTTTGAAGCTCAGCTTTAAAAAAGAATAAACTCCGGAAAGGGCATTGTCTAGGCTTAATGAATACATCAGAAAGAAAAGCATCAAAACGAGGAATAGGGGAACTGTTACTAGAAAGCCTTTTTTCATGCTTTCAAATCCTTTTCTTAAATAAAAGAAAACAGCAACCCATGCAATAACCAACGCAATAAAAACAGGCAATGAAAACTGAGTAAAATTTTTGAATCCGTCAGAAACTTGTATAACATTGCCGAAAAAGTATGCTTTGGCATCATCTTTCCATTGCAATCCTAATGACGCAAAAAAGTATACAATATGCCATGATAGCACAACTGCATAAAAGCTCATTACTATAAAAGAATTGAAAAGCATAAGCCAGCCTATGCTGCTGAACCCTTTTCTTATCATTGCAAACAAATCAACAACATTTTTGTTGAAGTACTGCCCGATTGAGAGTTCAAGCATGACAAGAGGCGCGCCTAATACAACAAGCGCAATTAAATAAGGAATAAAAAACAGCCCTGTTGATTTGAATGAAAAATGGGCATAAAGCCATACATTCCCGACTCCGATAGCCGCCCCTAAAGACAGCAGAACCAAGAAAAACCTTGAATTGTTGTTCATTTCCAGAGCTAAATCTGCGATTAAATTTAAATTTTTTGATTGTTTAAATTGTGGAGTGACAACATTCATGAACTAACTGCACCTTAATATAATACAAACACAAAATTTGCAATCAATAACTTAATAAAATCCAAGAGCCTTCTATTTTATATGCGACCGTTAATACATAAATATATCCCAAAAACGACAAAAGAGATATTTGGACAAGACGATGTTGTCAAAAAACTAGGAAAGTTCATAGTTAATTTTTCAAAGGAGAAAAAGAACTCTGCCTTGATTTACGGCCCAAGCGGCACTGGAAAGACATGCTCCGTTTATGCAATTGCGGATGAGCTGGGCTATGAGGTAATCGAGGTAAATGCCTCTGACATGAGAAATGCAGAGCAAATAAACCAGAAAGTCGGAAATGCAATAAAACAGCAAAGCCTATTTGCAAAGGGAAAAATAATCCTTGTTGATGAAATTGACGGATTGTCTGGCCATGAAGACAGGGGCGGCATACAGGCAATAACCAAGCTGATTGAGGACTCATCATTCCCTTTGATACTCACAGCCACAAACCCATTCGATAATAAATTCAGCTCTTTGAGAAGCAAATCAAACATTATGGAGTTCAAGCAGCTTGACTATCTGTCGATTTTTAAAATATTAAAAAAAATATGCGACTATGAAAAAATAAAATATGATGATGGCACTTTAAGGGCGCTTTCAAGAAGATGCGGAGGAGACGCAAGAGCTGCTATTAATGATTTGCAGGCTTTGACTCAGGAAAAAAAGGAGTTGACAGTCGAAAGCATCGAGGAACTGGCAGACAGGAACAAAACAGAAAACATTATGACTGCTTTAAATAAAGTATTCAAAACAACTGACTTGAAGATTGCAATTTCCGCTTTTGAAAGCGTTGAGGAAGATTTGAACGAGCAATTATTATGGATTGATGAAAATCTTCCGAAAGAATATACAAAGCCTGAAGATCTTGCAAGAGCATATGAAATGTTGAGCAAAGCAGATGTTTTCAGCAGGAGAATCAAAAGGTGGCAGCACTACCGGTTTTTGGTTTATATAAATGCGCTGATAACAGCAGGAATTGCCGCGGCAAAAAATGAAAAATACCGGAACTTTGTTGTATACAAGCCGACTGGGCGCATTTTAAAGCTCTGGTGGGCAAAACAGAAAGCCGCGAAAAAGAAGGCAATCGCAGAAAAGATTGCGCTGAAAACACATTCGTCTAAAAAAGAGATTTTAAAAAACACAATTCCTTATTTGCCCGTAATTTTTAAAAGCAGGGAAATGAGGAGCGGCATTATCAATGAATTCGAGTTTGACAATGAAGAGATTGAATGGCTGAAAAATCAGGTTAAATAAATTGAAAATTAAAATGCAGTTAATAACTCCAAAAGAGCTGTCAAAAAATAATGATAAGTCCATCTTAATACTTGATATAAGGGAAAGTAATAGATTTGATGAATGGCATATAAAAGACAGCATAAACATAGATGTTTACAGCGATATCTGGAATGGCAATTTTGAAACTGTAAAACAAAAATTAATTCAACTGCCGAAAGACAGGAGAATTGTGACAGTGTGCAATGCCGGTGTTACCTCCCAAAATGCCTCTATGCTTCTTGAGTCAATGGGCTACAAAACCTTGGTCCTTGAAAAAGGAATGATGGGATGGAATGCTTTGCATCAAGCGGCTGATGTTATAAATGAAAAAGACTTATTAGTTAAGCAGATAATAAGAGTTGGAAAAGGCTGCTTGTCTTATTTTATTGGTTCAAATTCAAAAAAAGAATGCCTTATTGTGGACCCTTCTCAATTTATTGAAGAATATTTGGAAATTGCAAAAGATAATAGTTTTAAAATTACTGGTGTGATTGAAACACATGTCCATGCAGACCACTTGTCGGGTGCAAATACATTAGCTAATATAACAAAAACAAAATATTATGTTTCCAGCGACGATTTAAAAATAAAAGCGGATTTTATTGATTTAAAGGATACTGGAGAAATATGTATTGGAAATAATAAAATAAAAATAATAAAAACCCCGGGGCACACAGACGGAAGTGTATGCCTGCTTGTTAACGACAAAGCGCTTTTTACAGGTGACACATTGTTCTTGGATGGTGTTGGCAGGCCAGACTTAGGAAGAAACAAAGAAGTAATAGAAAAAGGAGCTAAATTATTATTTGACTCATTAAATAAAATAAAAAATTTAGATAAAAACTTAATTATTCTGCCAGCACATTTCACTAATTATAATAATGCACCAATTTTTGGAAAATTGAGCGATTTATTAAACAATAATCAATCATTAAAAATAAATTCTGAGCAGGAATTTATGAACTATATAACCAGCAATCTTCCTATGACTCCGCCAAATTACGAGCAGATTAAAAATATGAACTTAAAACGTATACAGTTTCCAAGGCAAATGGCTGAGCAATTGGAGTTTGGGCCGAATAGGTGCGCTTCTGGGTAAAATCTTTAAATAACCAATAATAATTAAACTTTTAAATACCACTTCAAAAGCTATCCTAAATATGGAAATCCCAAAAAACTACGATCCAAAAGACTCAGAAATAAAATGGCTTGAGTTCTGGGAAAAGGAAAAAGTCTACGCTTTTGACCCGGAGAGCAAGGCAGAGATTTATTCAGTTGATACTCCCCCTCCGACAGTAAGCGGAAAAATGCATCTAGGCCATTCTTTTTCCTATGCGCAGCAGGATTTTGTTGTAAGATTCCAAAGAATGCTTGGCAAAAACGTTTTCTACCCATTTGGCACTGACGACAATGGATTGGCAACAGAGCGAATGATAGAGAAAATGAAAAATGTCAAGGGCCAGTTTATGAAGAGAAAGGATTTTATTGATTTGTGTTTGGAAACACTGGAGGAAATAAGGCCAGATTTTGTATATGATTGGAAAAGAATAGGCGTAAGCGCAGATTTCAGCGTTTTCTACACAACAATTAATGAGCATTGCAGGAAAATAAGCCAGCGCTCCTTCATAGAGCTTTACAAGAGCGGAAGAATCTACAGGAAGAGAGCGCCTTTTGTGTGGTGTCCTGAATGCCAGACAGCAATCGCTCAAGTTGAGATGAAGGACAGCGAAAGGGACAGTAAAATGGTTTATATGAAATTCGATACTAATAAAAATGAACAGATAATAATTGCAACTACGCGTCCCGAATTATTGCCGGCATGCGTTGCAATTCACATCCATCCTGATGACAAAAGATACAAGCATCTAATTGGAGCTAAAGCAAAAATACCCTTCTCAAGCAGAGAAGTAACAATAACTGCAAACAAAGACGTTGATATGGAGTTTGGCTCTGGAATTGTTTACCATTGCACTTACGGAGACATGGATGATATTAAATGGCTCGAAGAATTAAAAATCGAGCCAATTGAAATTCTAAATAAGGATGGCATTCTAAATGAGAAAGCTGGAAGATTCAAAGGATTGCATATAAAAAAAGCAAGAGAAGCTGCGATAAAAGCATTGGAGGAAGAAGGAAGAATTGCAAAAATAGAGCCAATAAGGCATGTTGTAAATGTGCATGAGAGATGCGGGACTGATATAGAAATTCTCAACACAGAGCAGTGGTACATCAAGTATCTTGATTTGAAAGGCAGTTTCATGCAGTATGGGCGCGAAATTAAATGGTATCCGGAGCATATGCGCGTGAGATATGAAAATTGGGTTAACGGCTTGAAGTGGGACTGGAACATATCAAGGCAGAGGCATTTTGGAATTCCAATTCCTGTTTGGTATTGTGAAAAATGCAATGCAATAGTTATTGCAGAGGAAAAGCATCTGCCTGTTGATCCATTGGCTGATAAACCGCTGCATAAATGCAAATGCGGCTCTGACAGGTTTATTGGAGAAAAGGACGTGCTTGACACATGGGCGACTTCCTCATTGACTCCAGATATTTCAGTCGAATTATTTGACAAAAATGTTCAGAAAAAGTTACAACCGATGAGTCTGCGTCCGCAGGCGCATGATATAATCACTTTCTGGCTATTCAACACAGTTGTCAAAAGCTATTTCCATCATGATTGCATTCCTTGGCGTAACGTGATGATATCGGGATTTGTTCTTGACCCTCATGGCAAGAAAATGAGCAAGAGCAAAGGCAATGTGATTGACCCAAGAGAGATGATAAATAAATATTCTGCAGATGCATTAAGGTTTTGGGCAGCCGGCTCCCGCTTGGGGGATGATATGCCTTTCCAGGAGAAAGACCTTGTTACAGGCAGCAAATTCATTACAAAAATCTGGAATGCCTCAAAGTTCGCATCTATCCATCTTGAAAATTTCAGAGGGCAAATGCCAAGCAAGCTTCATTTAACAGAAAGATGGCTTCTGTCAAAGCTCAGCAGAGTTGTAAAAACATCGACGGAAAATTTCATAAATTATGAATATTCTCATACAAAGCTCGAAACAGAAACCTTTTTCTGGCATACCTTTTGTGATAATTACCTAGAGATAATCAAAGAAAGGCTTTACAATCCCGAAAAAAGAGGCAGTGATGAAAAACTTTCTGCTCAATACGGCTTGTACAATGGGTTGTTGTCAATTATAAAGCTGATGGCGCCAATCATGCCTTTCATAACAGAAGAGCTTTATCAGTTGTACTACCGAAAACATGAGAAGACAAAAAGCGTCCACTTAACAAGTTGGCCAAATGTTAATATGATTGACGAGCATGCAGAGCACATAGGGGATTTTGTAATCAAGGTGATAGAATTTGTAAGGAAGCAAAAGACAGCAAATCGGTTATCATTAAAAACTCAAATAAAAAAGCTGACAATCAAAGCAAAAATTGAGGAGATTGACTTTGACGAAATAGAAGCAGAAATAAAAGCTGCAACATCTGCTGAAAATATAGTTTTTGAGCCGATGAGAGGAAAAGCTCCTGAGAAAGATTTGGAGATTGAAGTTGAGTTTTGAAAAATTTAGAATTCATATGTCCCTATTTTTATGCGTTCTTCCAATTCGAAAAGTTCTCCCATTTTTCGATGCTCTTCTCTGATTTTTTTCCCATCTTCCAGCACCACATCAGCAGAGGCTATATCTGATGCTACAATTTTGGCAGCTCTTTGCCTCAAATATCTTCTGAACTCTTTTTGATTCCTGTGATATCTTCCGCTTTCTGTCTTGCTGTCGTATAAGCTTATGAACCTTGATGCCAGAATGGGATGGCCGAAATGTATAAAACTCCAGCCATCCTCGCCGCTATGCATTAAATAATATTGCTCATCCAATCGTTGACTTAATCCTAATGCTAGACCATTGCTGCGAAGCTCAGCAGCCGTATGCAGTCTTCCGATAAGCCCAGTCTCGCCAGGCAAGCCAAGAATAGCAACCAAATCTTCGTGTTTGTGTGGAAAACTTAAAGTTATAGCATATTTCGCAAGAGTTTCATAATTTGGAGTAGTGTAGCCTTCCGGGATAAGAGTATGCATAGCTTTTATCTTATAGGCTTAGTTTATATTTTTTTCTATTATAGCTGGAGAAGAGACGTTCGTGAATCAGATAAAATTTTTTAATTGACTTTCTTCCACCTCACCCCCCACTTAGTATCCTCAAGAATTATTCTTTTTTCCCTTAATTGCTGCCTTATTTTGTCTGCCTTCTCATAATTTTTTTCTTTTCGGGCTTTCTCCCTTTCATCAATCAATTTTTTCAATTCCGGGCTTAATTTTTCCTCTTTCTCTTCTAAAATTCCGAGAACATTATCAAAATCCTTCATTAAATTTATAATTTTTTTGGCGTAATCTTTGCCTATTTTATTTGCCATCATCAATGTATTTGCTTCTTTCACAAATTCAAAAATATGGGAAAGTGAAATACTTATGCTCAAGTCATCATCCATAGCTTCTTCAAATTCTTTTTTTGATTTTTCTAATAACAAAAAAATTTCCTCCGAATTTTTTTTATCTTGACTTGTCGGGGGAAATTTTTTTGCAGATATTTCTCTTAATTTAATCATGAAATCATTCAGTCTCTGCACAGCATTATCAGCAGCTTTCACAGCCTCTTCTGTAAAATTCAATTGATCCCTGTAGTTTGCAGAAAGCAAAAGATACCTTATAGCTTTCGGATTATAGCCTTTATTCAATAAATCCCTCAATGTATAAAAATTTCCCAATGATTTTGACATCTTATGTCCATCAACC
>JACPTC010000007.1 GCA_016192985.1 Candidatus Woesearchaeota archaeon
TATTTAACGCCTTTAAATTAGCGTCAATAAAGCTGTTCTTCAGCAATAAGTCCTGCGGGCTATAGCCTGTTATTGAGAGCTCAGGAAAAACAACAATATCAGCTTTTGTATTTTTGATTATGGAGATTATCTTGTTTGTGTTCTCTTGAATATCTCCGACAACTGAATTGGTTTGGGCCAGAGCTATTTTCATGGCTATTGTTATTTTCCATTGTTTAAAAATATTATCAAAACCAATCGTTATATTACTTCTTAGCAATTCCAAAATAATTAGCCCAAAAGTCATATCTCACTATCCTATGTTCATTAAAACCAATTTTCTCTAAAATTTTGACCAGTTCATCCGGTGTGTAAGAGGCCATTACTGAAATAATTTCTAAAAATCTGATAATATTTTCAGGTGGTTTTTCCTCAAATAATTGTCCACCAAAAGCCATATCCACTGTCTCTGCATCAGAAAATTGAGCTCTTAATCTATACATGCCACTGCCAACTTGCACTTTTTCTCCTGTGGGCAGTTTCATATCGTGTGGCAATTCAAAAACTAATTCTCTGTTTAGGTCTACAAATAAAAAGAATCCTTGTCGTGTGAGTGTTTTGTATATTTGACGGACTGCCCTCTCAAGATGGTCAAAATGATGCAAAGAATTCCAAACTACAACACCAGAAGCCTTACTCTGAAGGTCACCAATGTCATAGACATCCCCGACCCTAAACTCCAAATTTCCCAATCCTATTTCTCTGTGGTGTCTTTGGGCATAAGAGATAGCTTCTTCATTTAAATCAATTCCAACAACTTTTAAATGAGGGGCTATTTTAGCAATTTTTGCCGAAGTTTCACCAGTGCCACATGCAACATCTAAAATTAAGCTACTTTTTGGGATAGTCCCAAAACTTTTTGCTAAGAGTCCAAAAAAATATTCTGCAACTTGAGAAACCGCTGATGAAGGTCCTTGACTTATTGCTTCTTCCAAATAAGCTGCATCTATCCTTCGATCTTTTGGTTCGGGAATTCTACATGGAAGTCTTATAATTTGCGGATTATACAATTAAATCTCCCCCTAAATTATCTTGATTCATTCAAGCTTTTAAAATCTTTGTAATTTTGATTTTCAGATTTTTACGCAACCTTTATAAATTAATTAACCATTCCTTTTCCAATGGATGTTGCAATTCTCTACTCTGGCGGAAAGGACAGCACCTTTGCAATCGAACATGCAATGCTAAAAGGCTGGAACATAAAATACCTCATTTCTGTTAAGCCGACAAGAAAAGACTGCTTCCTGTTCCATTACGCTACTGTGGAGCAGACAAGAGATTTGGCAAAAATTTTGAATATTCCTCAATTTTATGTTAAGTGTAAAGTTTCTGACCCTGTAAAAGAGGCAAACATTGTAAAGGAAGTTGTTGAGGGCAATCAAAAAAGGCTAAAAATCGATGCTGTTGTTTTAGGAGGAACAGGGCTTCAGGAAACCCAGCTTAAAAGCATACAAAATGCCCTAAGGCCGCTAAAAGTGGAGGCATTTGCAAGCCATTCAGGAGAAGACCATGATACTGTGATGGAGCAGATGCTCGGAAGAGGGTATGAAATCCTGATAACGCAAGTTGCATCTGACGGCTTGAAAGACTGGCTTGGAAAGAAAATAACAAGAGAGAATTTTACCCAGCTAAAAAGGGACTCCGTAAAATACGGCTTCCATATAGGATTTGAAGGGGGATATGCGGACACGCTTGTGACAGACTGCCCATTATTCACAAGAAAGTTGGCAATAGATGACATGTCCTTGATTTTTGAAGACGATTATTGCGGGCATGTTGTGATAAATAAATACAGAATGGAAAACAAAGGAAGGACTGAATTTAGGAAGCAGAATGGAAAACAAAGGAAGGACTGAATTTAGGAAGCGTAAGGGATTATTTGCCGGGTTTTTGAGATAATTCAAAGTTTTAATCCTGTTAAAGCATAGATGTTTGCTCTGGGTTCTATTAAATATTTCCGTTTAATAAATGGTACCAAATCCATGATACGAGGATTTCTTTCTTCTTCTCTGACTTTTTCTACTACATAGTCTATGGTAGGTGCAAATCCCTTGCACCCGTCTCTAAAAAGATGGTAAAGTTCATGCCTAATCACAAATCTGCTTAAGCTAGGTTTGCCTATTCCTATAAAATATCCTTCCTCATTCCTGCCGCAAAAAGCCCCTATGTTTATTTCTTTAAATTTATCTTCTTGGTCCATGGCTAGAGCAACTTTAACTTCAATTCCGAGTTTGGATTTTTCTTCATTTAAAATCCTTATTGCCTCTTCAGTTGTTTTAATTTTTGGCCATACATCTTGGATAGTAGCAAAAATTTCGTTGCTATAAATTGGATATGCAGAGGCAATAAACAACCATAGTGCATATTTTCTTAGTTTTTTGGGTATTCTCATAATAGTAATGAATAACCTCTGCAAACTTAAAGAAATATAATACTAATGCAGCCACTTATTCTTAAAAAACTTCTCTCCGATGGAAAATGCACCTGCACCGTTGGCAAGAATAACAACCAATGCTGCCAAAATCAGCAATACAAATTCATAGCCTCCTTTTGAAACTAAAAGTCCATTCTTGAAGTGAACCATAAAAAATGCAACAAGCATCTCGAAAATTAACATTAATGCAGTCCATTTTGTTGCTACTCCCAAAATCAATAACAATCCGCCAAAGAATTCTGCAAACGCAACGATAACTGCGGAAACATTAGCCAAAGGTATGCCTATCTGGGCAAAGAAAGCTGCTGTTCCAGGCAATGCTCCTGCAACAAAAAGCTTCAGATAGCCATGATAGGCGAATATGACTCCCAATACCACCCTTAAGATGGTTAATGAATGACCACCGGTTAAATTTGTTGTTTTTTGGCATCCTGTTTTTGTTAAAAAAATTTAAAAAATCAATACCAACAAAATCAGCAACGAAGCAATTGACGAAACAATGCAGTACTCGCACCACTTTTTTAGCACAAATGCCTGCACACTCGTAAGGTAAATTGAAAACAAAACTGAGCCAATGCTTGCAATCACTATAAAATAGTAAATGATATTCCCTTTAAAAATATTTTGGTTTGCCAAAGAAGCAATTCCATAAAAAAACACAAAAAGATAATATGCCATGCCCGGGATTGTGTTTTCAATTCCAAAAGTTTTCCCGTACTTGCTCTTGACAACTTCGTCGCAGTTTTCCCCTACAATGCAGTACATTTTTTTATCATTTTTTTTTGTGTAAAAAATGTAAAAAGAAACTGCAAATCCAATCAAAGACAGAATAATTAGATATATTGGGTTCATTTTAAGTTTTTTTAATTTTTATTTATTTTTTGCCATTAATCTTTGAGCTTTTGTATAAGTTGGGCATGTATGAGCCGATTCTTATAACCTCGGATTTTATCCCTCTTTTCTTCAGTTCATCCTCAAGCTGCTGCTTTTGCACTTTCTGGTCATAGCCCAAGCAAATGACATCAGGCTTTATTTCCTCAATTATGGCGAATATGCTGCCATGCCTGCCTAATACAGCCTCATCAACAATCTTAAGCGTTCTGATTGCCTCAAGCCTTTCCCTTTCATTGTGAGCAGGCTTCTTGCCTTTAAATGCTTTTGATGTTTCATCCCTTGCAACAACAACAATCAGCTTGTCTCCGTGCTTTTTTGCCTCTGAAAGGTAAAACAAATGGCCTGGATGGATAACGTCAAAAGTGCCTGCGCACATCACTTTTCTCATAAGTAAAAATAGGTTGGCGGCAATTTAAAAATATTTGCTCAATTTCAAACAAAAAATAAAATAAAAATAAGATAAATAAATCCAAAGAATTTACCCGTAAGCTTCCTCGCCGTGCTGGCTATGGTCAAGGCCTTTTTCCTCTTCTTCTTTGCTTACCCTTATGTTTGTCAATAAGCTCATTATTTTCAGCAGCAGATATGAGCCAATAAATGCGTAAGCAGCAACAGCGACAATTGCTATTAATTGAACAACCACTTGATAAGGATTGCCGTAAAAGAAGCCGTTTACGCCAGCTGAATTTACTGCTAATGTTGCAAACAAGCCAGTTGCTAATGCGCCCCATGCGCCGCTAACACCATGGCATGCAAACACATCCAAACTATCGTCTATTTTTGTTCTTGTTGCACGCCAGTTTGCAACCAAATTTGACACAATGCCTGCAACCAATCCGATAATTATAGAGGACATTACGCTTACGTAGCCAGATGCCGGTGTTATGGCCACTAATCCGCAAACAGCACCTATTGCCAAGCCAACAGCAGATGGCTTTCCTTTCCTTATCCAATCAACAAACATCCAGCTTATAGCTGCAGCTGCTGCTGCTGTGTTAGTGACAACAAGAGCTGATACTGCCAGTGCATTTGCAGCCAAGGAAGAGCCTCCATTAAATCCAAACCATCCGAACCATAGCAAAGCAGCCCCTAAAATTACAAATGGCACATTACTCGGTTTAAACTCATTTCCATTTTTAGCATCTTTTCTTCTGCCAATGACAATAGCAGCAGCCAAGGCAGAAACTCCAGATGCAATATGAACTACTGTGCCGCCTGCAAAATCAACAGCGCCTATGCCCCTTAGCCATCCATCGGGATTCCAAATCCAATGGGCAATAGGCGCATAAATGAATGTTGCCCATAAAACAATGAATATCAGCAATGAGCGAAAATTAATTCGTCCCACAAATGCGCCAATAATTAATGCAGGAGTAATTGCCGCAAACTTCAGTTGGAAAAAGAAGAATAAAAGCTCTGGAATTGTTGATGCATAACTATTATTCGGTTCAGCTCCTACATTATTCAATCCAAATCTGGATAAATCACCAACTACACCATTGATGCTTGGGCCAAATGCAAGTGAATAGCTCCATAAAACCCATACAATGCTTACAACAGCAAATATGGCAACACTTTGAGCAATTGTTGAGACTATATTTTTATTCCTTACAAGACCGCCATAGAAAAAACCAACAGCAGGGGTCATTAGCATTACCAATGCTGCTGCAGAAGCCACCCAAGCAATATCGCCGGAGTTTAGCTCATCAGCATAAACCGATAAAGATGAAATAATCCCTATAATTAAAATCAATAATAATGTTTTATTCATTTCCTTGCCACCTCACTTATAAGTTTTATTAATTAGTTTTGTCACTAACAAAATCAAAATTCAAAATAAAAATTTAGATATCAAAATAAAGATGATATTCCCAAGGATGCGGCCTTAGCCTTACAGGATCTATCTCTTTTGTTCTTTTGTAGTCTATCCAAGTTTCTATAGCATCCCTTGTGAATACATTGCCCTGAAGCAAAAATTCATTGTCGCTTTCAAGAGCATCTATTGATTCTGACAATGAGCCTGGAACACTTTGGATAGTTTTCAAGTCGGAATGGCTCAAATGATAGATGTCCTTGTCTAGAGGCTCGCCAGGATCCATCTTTCTCTTTATGCCGTCAATGCCTGCCATAAGCATTGCCGCAAATGCAAGGTAAACATTGCAGCTCGGGTCAGGCGTTCTGAACTCTATGCGCTTTGCTTTGTCGCTTTTTGAATAAACAGGAATCCTGACAGCAGCGCTCCTGTTTCTTTTTGAATAAACAAGGTTCACAGGCGCCTCAAACCCCGGAACAAGCCTCTTATATGAATTAGTTGTTGGTGCGATTAGTGCGCACAATGCTGGCGCATGCTTAAGCAAGCCGCCTATGTAGTGCAAACCCGTGTCGCTCAGTAACGCGTAGCCATCTTTATCGTAAAACAAATTTTTACCTTGCTTCCAAAGGCTCATATGGGTATGCATGCCGCTCCCGTTGTCATTGAACAATGGCTTTGGCATGAATGTTGCTGTCTTTCCATGCTTTAATGCGATATTCTTTATCATATATTTATACATCATAACCTGGTCTGCCATCCTCAACATAGATGAGTAACCCATGTCTATCTCGCATTGGCCTGCTGTGGCAACTTCATGATGATGGCACTCCACGCTAATGCCTGACTTTATCATTGTTTCCACAATCTCATTTCTTATGTTCTGCAACGAGTCAGATGGTGGAACTGGAAAGTAGCCTTCTTTGTATCGTGGCTTGTAGCCAAGGTTGTTTGTGTCAGCCCCGCTGTTCCAGCTTCCTTCTGAGGAATCTATATAGTAATATCCAAAGTTTTCTTTCTGGTCATATCTTATGCTGTCAAAGATAAAAAATTCAAGCTCTGGGCCATAATAAGCCACATCAGCAATGCCAATCTCCTTGATATACGCTTCTGCTTTCTGCGCGATATACCTTGGGTCCCTTGAAAAAAACTCGTCTGTTTCAGGGTCCTTGACACCGCCTATGATGCTTACTGTAGATTCGGAAAAAGGGTCTGTAAACCCTGTCTTTAAATCAGGCACAAGAAGCATGTCGCTCTCGTATATTTCCTTGAAGCCTCTGATTGAGCTGCCATCAAACCCAAAGCCGTTTTGGATTGAATTTTCATCCAGCTCTGATATTGGCACCGTGAAATGCTGCCACATGCCCGGCATATCTGTAAATTTCAAATCCACGAATTTGACTTTTTCAAGGTCTCGCCTTAAATTTTCTATAAAATCTGACTTTTGCACCACCCTTCCGTTTTCTTTTTTTATAAGTTCCAGAATTTCTGTCGTGCTCATTTTTTGCTTCACCCCGCACTTTTTTAGCTTCTTAATAAAATTTCGCAATCTTGCTTAATTGCGCCCAAAGCTGTAATCTGGGTTTTTGTCAATATTTATATATCTTTTCAAGGTTATTTTAAACAAAAGTTCGTAAAAACAAAAAAATTTAAATATTTGTTTAAAAATATTCCAAAATATTATTATAAACTAAACAAATGAAGCTAGAAGAAAAGGACAAAAAAATATTGAATATCCTTGTAGCAAATTCCAGGCTTTCATTGAGGCAAATAGCCAAAAAAATTAACGTATCTGTAGCAACAGTAATGCACCATATAAAAAAACTTGAAAAAGAAGGGATTATAAGCAAATACACAACAAAGCTGAATTATGAAAGAATAGGGTATGATGTTGAGGTAATGATTGAGGTGCGAATCTCGCATGGCAAATTGTTTGAGGTTGAGAAGAAAATCGCGTCACATCCAAATGTTTTTGCAGTTTACGATGTAACTGGGCAATTTGACGCAGTTATTTTTGCAAGATTTCCAACAAGAAGGCAGATGGACAATTTCCTCAAAAAAATACAGACCTATGATTTTGTTGAAAGAACTGAAACCAAGCTTATTCTCACCACCATAAAAGAAGAGAATATAGGGGTTGAGGGACTATCTTAATCAGTTTGAGCAAATTATTGAATTTCAAATAAAACAAAAAAGCTCAGAATAGTTCTTTCTTAAAGATTGCTTGTTCCAAACTGGCTTTTCTCGAACCATACGCTAAGATAACGAGGAACGCAAACATGAACAGAAGGGCAGGCGCTCCCTGATTTACTGCAGGATTCCATCCACCCACTGCAACGTGTCCCATTAAATATGCCACAAGCATCTCTATCACACCAAAGAACGATGCAAGACGCGTCAGGACACCAGATATTAAGGCTAATCCAATCAAAAACTCGGCTGCACCAGCGTACCAGACCAAGGTTCCAAATTTAGCAGGACCACCTGGCATGCCCCATAATCCAAACAATTTCATCATGCCATACATGAAAAATAACGCACCAATGCCTATGCGAAAAATGACATACAGATAATCTTCATATTTTGTTTTGAAATAAGCCATAATAATCTATCCCAGTATATCTGTAAAAATTGGTTATTATATATAAATGTTGGGGGTGGTGGTTAGGTTAAATGCTGTTAATTCTAAAAATTCTTGTATCTAAATTATATTTAAATTGTGATATGTCAATATATATTTTGTATCTAGAAAGAATTTTATGGATACTAAAGTTACTGAAAGTTTCAAAAGAGATTTTCAAATTATAAAAGAAAAAGGTTGGATTGAATCACATAGAATCCATGACACAGGTATAGGTAAAACTTTTGAAGATTGGATAGGTATTGTAGAAAATAATAACTTGTTGGCAGACTATAAAAATGTTTTAGAAATAAAATCTACAAGAGAGTTAGGCAAAGGCATGGTTACTTTATTTACTAAATCACCATCACATCCTCCAAAGGTAAATTCCCATTTAAGAGAGAATTATGGTGCTCCTGACCCTAACGCTAATAATCTAAAAACATTGCATACTACTTTTTCTGCCTTAAAATTCAATACTTTTGTAAATAAATTTGGCTTTAAGCTAGAAATAGATGAAAATTCCGAAAAGATACTTTTACTCGTAAAAAATTTACAAAGTGATAAAATTATTGATAAAGAAATTTATTATACTTTTAGTGATTTAAAAAAGATACTTGAAAGTAAATGTAAATATATTGCTTACATAAATGCAGAAACTAAAAAAGAAAATGAGAATGAGTTCTTTAATTTCAAAAAAGCGGTTTTGTTATCAGGATTAACTTTTGAAAAATTTATAAAACTTGTGAAAGAAGGGATTATTCTTTACGATATAAGAATTGGAGTTTACAGAAGTGGTAAAAATAAAGGAAAAACACATGACCATGGTTCTGGGTTTAGATTTCAAAAGCATAATTTAAAGAAAGTCTTTGATGTAGAAGAAATTTAGCTATTGTTTCTCTAAAATCACTATCCATTCTTCATTCATTGTAGTTGCGTGATTTCCACTTATATTTGTAGGGCTATTTAATTTAGGCATTCTTTTGTGTGGAATGTTTCTTATAAATGTATTATGGTGCTTGTAGTGGTTTCTAGATTGAAATAACTCCAATATTATCTCATCAGTTGGTATTTGTACTCCTTTAACAGTTCTGTTTCCAACAACAAAACATAAGAAAGCTCCTTTTTTAGTTACTCTATGAATTTCTTGAACGCATTTATCAAAATCCACATAAAAGCTTAATACATCCCTTGCCCTTAGAGGATCATTAGCAGCAATTTTTTTGAGTGTTTCTTGTAGTGTTGGAGAATTTAAGTTATTTGTCAAATCTTTGGTAGGTATACCACCTAAACTTTTTCTGTCTATATTAAACACGTCCTTATTATTAAGCCCTAACCATTGTAATGATAATCTAGAGAATTGTCCATAAGCAACTGTTGTTCTACTATCCCCATAAGGCGGGGATGTTACAATTAAATCGATTTCTTCGTCCTGGATTGAAGTTTTATGTCTTGTATCTTCTGCTAAAATTTTAACTTTGCAGTTTAGATTATAGTTTTGATAGTATTCTTTCATGTTAACAATATTTTCTTTAGCTTTTTCTTTGAATAAATTGATTGTGTCTGGATTGTGTTTTTTGAGCATTGGTTCACTTAGTCTATAAAGCTTGTATTCGTTGTTTCTTGTATTAGAGGCATCTCTTACAGTTTCAGAAAATGCAACTAAAAAGAAATCTCTAATATTCTTATTTTCTATCAAATAAATATTATTTTTTATTATTGTTAAATCCGTTATAACTTGTGGTTTAAACCAAAATTGAATATTGGTAAAGTTCGGTTTTTCTATCGTTTTTTGCTTGAAATTGACAATTTTTTTGTCTTCTAAGCATTTTGTCATTAATCTTTTATATTCTTCTGCCAAAAGCTTTGGCTCTATTGGTGTTGTTTTTACTTTAGAAATAAGAAGTGCAAGAGGATTTATGTCTATCCCATAGGCTTTTTCGAAATTTTCATGCAAAGTTGCTTCTAAAATGGCAGTTCCAGAGCCCATGAAAGGATCAAGAAGGAATTTTGCATTTTTACCATAAGTTTCCATAAGCCTTTTCGCTATTTGTGGTATCATCATAGCAGGATAAGTATGAAATCCATGGTTACTATATTTAGTAAAAGCTTTTTGAAAATCCCAGCTTGTATCCTTAAACTTTAATTCAGTGCTTTTGGTTAAGTTTATTGATTGCATTTTTGCCAAGTTCTGTTAATTCATATAATCTGCCTTTTCTGCTTTCTTCATTAAGGCATTTAACAAGCTTTTTTTCTTTTAATTCCCTAAGGAATAGGCTAACGTGGTTTAACCTTATATTTATCTTGTTTGCGATTTCAGAAGGAGTTAAAGTATCGCTACCTATGGCTTGTATAATTTTTTGTCTATAGCCACTTGATTTCAATAAAGATAAAGCAGTTACCATCCCCTTTTGCATACCTCTTGTTTTGATACAATTAAATATATACTTAACTACAATTTAGATACATATTGAATACATATATAAATCTATCGATTATTTTTTAAGCTTTTCAATGAATTTGTCTATATCTTTTTATTTTGAAATTCATAAACAAAATATATGGGGCTGCTGAGATTCGAACTCAGGTCGGACCCAAATTGGCAATATTTTGGCAAAAGGTTGTCCCCAAGGGCCAATGATACCAAGCTACACCACAGCCCCGCAAATGAAAGATGGCTTGGCTATTTAAGAATTTTTGGGAGCAATTTATATTTTGTTGTTATATACGCTCCAACTATAACTAATACCGTCAGCAGAGCAAGAAGAATCCTGACTCCCGTTTGATTAGCTTCACCAGAAAAGCCAGCAACCTGCCCTGTAATACTGCCTAAATTGTCTGAATACATTGGCTTAACTTCGTCATTGCTTATCTTCCCAAATCCAATGGGCACGATTGCTTTCACAATACTCCCAATCAGGGTTTCTTTTTCTTTTGGTGCATCGGTACACTGCTCCTGCTCAACGGGCTTTTTTGAAGGAAAAGCGCATTGGTTTGAGTCAGAGCATGCCCTCAACCTTAATCCACGGGCGCATTTTGACCATTCTCTACACTGCCAGCTGGAGATGCAAGCAACTCCTCCTCCTCCTCCTCCTGAAGAGCTACTTGAAGGGCTTGCTGGTTGCTGTGAGCTTGCGCTTTGCGCTGATGCAGGCTTCAAATAACTAATCTGGACAATGCCGGAGTTCCTCAATCCTTCAATTTTAAATTTGTTCACTGTTGAATTATAAGCGCAAGCATAAGAGGTTTGCAATGTGCCGTCACATTCAACAGCATACTCATTATCTAAGCTGCACGAACCGCTTATTTCATTTATCGAGGATATTTCCACATCCTTTATACAAACTCCGTTAAATGCAGGATTAACCTTATCAACATACAGTGCCTTAGTTGCACCCTCAGACAGCCTTATTCCCCTAACTAGCAACGAGCCTGTTGAGTTAGCTGTTTGCTTGTTGATTGTAATATTGCTCATGTTCAATTTATTATTGGAAAAATCAAAATCAAATTCTGCGATAGTAAGATTGTTATCCATGAATTTGACATTTACAGTCTGATTCAATATCTTCGTCAGATTTTTCGAGTTGTTGAGCGATACAGTTACGTTAATATTGGTTGTGTTCACTGAGCGCTCATCGCCGATAACTCTATCAATGCTGTCATTTATTCCATCATTATCACTATCCTTTTCCGGTACATCAAGGACAACAATCTTAAAAATAGAAATGTCGTTAAGATAGCCGTCAGAAACGCTTGCAGCCAATGTATAATTCCCGCTGTCAGTCGTGGTTGTGCGCCACCGGAATATATTTAATTCTTTTGAAAATTTTGACAAGTTGATTGAGTAAGTCAAGCTGTCGCTGTTTTGGTCAGAAGCGGAAAGGTTCAGCATAATTTCATCTGTCTCATTTATGCTGATATTGTGAACCGCGGATAAAACCGGGCGCTTATTCAATTTTATGATTGCCCTATAAGCGTTATTGCTCTCATTTGATTCCTCAACAAAATTCTGCAAATCAGCAATGGCGCTTATTTCAAAATCAGATATATTGACAAAGGTAATCTGATATATGATTTCTGAGCCCGAATGCAAAAGATTTGAGCTATTGCTCATGTAAAAGGAGTTATTGCCAATAATATCAATAAAAATGTTAAATGCGTGCTTGTTTCCTGCATTCTTAAAGGTAGCATTAACTGTAATATTTGGTTGCCCGTAGAGATGATTATCTGATACAGATATATTTGCGGTCAAATCAGGAAGATTCGGACTGTCAAAATCATTAAAGTTATAGACTGCAGTCGCATGGGGACTTTTTATGTGGTCTATTAAAGTGCTGCTCTCAAAAAGCTGGGCATATTTTACAATAAACGGCCCATTAAGTTTTTTGTCGTATATTTTTGAGCCGTTGAAATCAACTAAAACAAGATTATTCCCGCCTGTAAGGAAAACTGAAGCATTCTTTGTTTCAACCATGTTGCCAAAGATATCATACAACCCTAATTTAATGGTGTAAATTCCGTCTTTCAAAATTTCAGCGCTTGTTTTTATCCTTAAAGCGTCAAATTTGCCGTCGCTGTCAAAATCCGCGCCATTATCAACAAATTCATGTATGTAGGATGAAGCGGCAAAATCTTTGAAGTTGTATGGCAATGTTGTAAAATCTGTTTTGATTGATTTTTTGCCAATCCTGAATGAAGATACATTGAAATTTCCAATGTGGTGTGTTTGCTTTATTGTTTCGTTGTTAAAATAGAAAGACAGGTTTTGCAGTTGATTTGCTATTATGTGGCTGCTTTTTGCAAAAATAAAGGAATTATTATAAGATAGAAACAATACAGTTTCGAATGTTCCATTGAGAGTTGAATTCAATGCTATTATTATTTTAAGCGTTTTATCTTCTTTGTAATCCGCAATACTGGCTATCCTGAATCCTTTTTCATAATTAGGATAATTCTGCGTGATGATGTTGTCTTTCCTGTATTTAAGACTGTAGGTAGAGTTGTAGACTCTTATCGAGTAATTGAATTGGCTTTGCGTCAGGAATATTGCATCAAAAGTAATATTCAATTTATTTGTTCCGGCATTTAGCGTCTTATTTGTTTCGTTGATTAAAATGCCGCCTTTATCCGCTAAATTAACAACAAAAATATAATTGCCGTCTTGATTGTCTGTTTCCAGCTCGATAATCATGGTATCATTTATTCCGTCTTCATTTTTATCAATCATGTAGTCATCATAGCGGGTTATATTAATCTGAGCAGAGCTTTTGGAAAAGCTGTACCTTGATATCAGCTCTTTTATTGATATGGCATGGGCTAATGGAAGCAAAAATAGCAGAATTGCGGCAAACACCACCCCTCTTTTCATCCCGAAATGCTAAACTTGGCTAATTTATAAAAAGTTTTTCTTTTTATTTTAAATATAAACCTTTCTTTCATTTGCTCCGCTACCAACATTTTTATATACCCACAAGCCTTTGCTGTTTAAATTATGACAGAAAAAATACAGTTTTTCCCTTTGGACGCAGCTTACAAGGTAGTTGACGGAAAGGCAGTCATTAACTTATATGGAAGAACAGCCGACGGAAAACAGATATGCGTGCTTGACAGCAGCTTTGAGCCTTATTTTTATGTTATCCCAAAAGACAGCAGCAACATAAGCGAGAAGCTTGCGAAAATAAGGGTACAGAATGAGGGTGAAGTGTCATTTGTGGCAAAAGCGGAAACCGTGAGCAAGAGATTTCTTGGCAAGGATGTGGTTGCGATAAAAGCGTACACAAATCTGCCCAGCAGTGTTCCTGTAATAGCGGGAATTGCAAGGGAATGGGAATCTGTCAGCTCCATCCACGAGTTTGACATTCCTTTTGTAAGAAGATACTTTATAGACAAGGGCATTATTCCATTAACATTGCATCAGGCAACAGGAGAGTTTGTAAACCAAAAGTCAAGGGTTGCTGTGTTCAGGGCAGACATCATTGAGCAGTCAGGCAGCGATACACTGCACAACCCAAAGATTCTTGCTTTTGACATAGAGACTTACAGCCCATTTGACCTTGCCATTGATGCGGAAAAAAATCCTATAATTATGCTTTCATTTTACGGGGAAGGGCTCAAAAAGGTATTTGTATGGAAAAAATTTAAGACGGATATTGTCCATGTAGAATTTGTAGGCAGCGAAGCAGAGCTTATTGAAAAATTCAAGGAAACTGTTGAAAATTTCAAGCCCGATATTTTAACGGGCTACTTTTCCGACGGATTTGACCTGCCCTACATCAAGACAAGGGCTGAAAAGCACAAAATCAAGCTTGACATCGGGTGCGATTTCTCTGAGCTTAAGGTCAAAAGCGGGCGCGAAACAATTGTTGCGATAAACGGCATTACCCATCTGGACATATTCAAATTCATAAAAAAAGTTATGGGAACTACACTGGAAACATATACCTATGATTTGAATTCTGTTGCCGCTGAGCTTCTGGAAGAGAAGAAGCATGATGTTTCGCTGGCAGAATTGTCTGATGCATGGGACAACAATCACCAAGAGCTTGGGAAATTTTGCGACTATTGCGCCCACGATTCTGTGCTTACCTACAATCTGGCTGTCAAAATGCTGCCAATAATTATTGAGATGGTAAAGATAGTCGGCATACCAATTTATGACGTAAACAGGATGGGCTTTTCCCAGCTTGTTGAATGGTACATAATGAAGCAGGCTCCGCAATTTAATGAGATTGCTCCAAACAAGCCCGTTCATGACGAAGTGATGAGGAGGAGGATGAACACCTATCAAGGCGCTTTTGTTTATGAGCCAAAGCCTGGCTTGTATCATGATATAGCTGTGTTTGACTTCAGAAGCCTGTATCCGACAATATTAAGCTCGCACAACATAGGTACTGATTCGATTGATTGCGCATGCTGCGAGGACACGGCAAAAATTACCCCAGGCGAGAATGAAAGGCACTGGTTCTGCGCAAAAAGGAAAGGGTTTATTCCAATTTTAATAGAAGATTTAATAACAAGGAGGATGAGGATTAAAGAGATAATAAAAGAAGAGCAGAGAACTGCTAGTGAGCGAATCGCCCGCCCGCAGGTGCCTGAGAAGTTCACATTTCTTGATGCAAGGCAAAACAGCTTGAAATTGCTGGCAAATTCTTTTTATGGATACCTTGGCTTTTTTGGAGCAAGATGGTATTCAATAGAGTGTGCAAGATGTGTAACTGCCTGGGGCAGGCATTACATACATAAAGTGATTGATAAAGCGCAGAAAGAGGGTTTTTTGGTTTTGTACAGCGACACAGACAGCGTTTTCCTTACGCTTGACAACAGGCCAAAGGACGTCGCAAAAAATTTTGCAGAATCGGTAAATCTGGAGCTGCCGGGATTGATGGAGCTCGAGTATCAAGGATTTTATCCATCAGGAATCTTTGTGTCTGCAAAGCTTGCTCTTTCCGGCGCAAAGAAAAAATATGCATTGCTGTCTGAAGAGGGCACGTTGAACATTAAAGGGTTTGAAACAGTAAGGCGAAACTGGTCTTTCATTGCAAAGGATGTTCAGGAAAATGTGCTTGGCATCATATTAAGAGAAAGCAATACCGAAAAAGCGCTTGATTATGTAAAAAATGTTATCAATGATTTGAAAAACAAGAGGATACCTATTAAGAGTGTAGTAATCCATACGCAGCTGCAAAAAGACATTTTGGATTATGCTGCAAAGGGCCCTCATGTTGCTGTTGCACAAAGGCTGAAGAACAAGGGCAGAGCCATCGGACCAGGCTCAATGATAAAGTATGTTGTGACTCAGGGAAACGACATGATAAGGAACAGATCAAAGCTGCCTGAAGAGGTAAAGGAAAACGAGTATGATGCCGACTATTACATCAACAATCAGGTTATTCCTGCTGTTGAAAGGATTTTCAATGTGCTTGGATTTAAAAAAGAAGACCTGCTCGAAACAAAGGAGCAGACTAAGTTAGAGGGATTTTTTTGAGATTTTGGTTTATGAGTTTTTGTACAAAGCACCATAAACAGAAAGTTTAAAAGTTAATTATAGTTACTCGACTAAAAATGACTATTTTTGCTAGACAAAAGGTTTTTGGTGTCTCACCTTGTGATATCCCACCTCCAACATCTTTGCAGGTTTTGGCATACGCAAAAAGCGTTGATACAATAACCCAGCAAGAATTTTTTGAGCTGAGCCAACGCGTAGCACTACCCCCACCAAAAACAGCGGTTGTTTCTGGAACAAACATGTATCTTACCTATGATGCGCCTGTTGATGGTAGAATTTTAGCTGCAAAATTTTTAGGCTATTTGGCTGGGGCTGGAATTGAAGCCAGAATTGTTAGACCAAAGCTTCTTGATATCATTGATTCAACTGAACTTGATGCATTGAGGCAAAGAGTTTCTGAAGTTCGGAAAAGAGAGTATTATGTTCATGAAAGGCAATCCCTGCTTGACTTGGCAGCTTTGGACAATTATTCAGCTGGTCTAGTTGAAATAGCAAATTGTAGAGATGATACAGCATATATCATACACGGAGCGACTCCTTACACTCACTCATTCAGCGTTTCTATCCCGATAGCTTCAAGAGAAAGGAATGATAAGCCTCTTTTTGAAAATTTTTTGACAAATACAAGCATTGGGTTTAGGTAATTTTCTAATCATCAATTTATCCATTATTTATACATTTTTTAGTATATTTTAAGTCATAATTTCTTCTTCTAAACTATATATATTCTTTAAATATACTTAATTTATACTTTTTTAAGTCTTTTTTTAGTATTAATTTTTTTCTTAACATATATTATATTCTTTAAATATACTTAATTTATACTGAA
>JACPTC010000051.1 GCA_016192985.1 Candidatus Woesearchaeota archaeon
TCTGGAGTTCCTTGTATATTATCCCTTGAGCCAATCCTTTCTTTTGAGGCAATGCAAGGGGAGTTTTCGCAGGTTACAATTGTTGGTCCTTGATTTGTGCCAAAGCATCCACCCAAATCTGGATGTGTGTAATCAACTCCTGTATCTATTATTCCTATCTTTACGCCTTTTCCTGTTAAGCATTCCTTACCGCTTTCTGCGCAATTATTTCCGTCCCTGTCCAACCTCCATACATCATCTGCATTAATCAAAGGAACAGAATCCATCAAAGTTGTATTTACAATAAGATTCGGATAAACTTCTTTTACCATATCGAGCTTCCTTATAGCTCTAGCCTCATCTTCTGAAATATCCAAGGCAATTCCATTGAACGCAATCGAAAATTCACTCAAAGTTATTGCCTTTAAATCATCTATACTTGAAGATTGTATTGCATATCCTGTTGCTCTATTATTTGGAATATTGTTGGAAAAATGCGAGTTAAGCAGAATAAGGAAAGTTATTGCTATGAACAACAAATACATACCAAATCCCCTGTTCTTTTTATTTACATAAATCATAAACAACAAAGCAACAACAAGCAAAACAACCGCCAAAATCAAAATTTTAGAACTGGAATCTTTTTCCTTTGAAGCTGCCAACGCAACAGGTTCAGGTATTCTTGAGGTTATTCTTGATATATCAGTTTTTGCCTCTGCGTGCTGCTCTTCAATTTTTTTCTTATGCTCCACCAGCTCTTGCATTATTGCTGTTTCAGGAAGCCCTTGCCTTTCAAGCTGTTTCATTTTTTCCAGAATCGGGGGCTCTTTAAACTGGACTATGTAGCCTGAACTCTTTCTCATATCAGAAACAGTTGGCATTGCATCACTAACCCTTTCTAAAGGGCTAATTTCAATATTTGAATCATATGCTGGAAGTTTTATTTCTTGGTTGCTTTCATGAGATTCTGTATCAAAATAAGACACTGCACCTGTTATGCTGTCTTGTCCATTTTTATAATTTTTAGGCTTTGTTCTGACACTTTCAGCAGCCCTAATGCCATTTTCTAAAGAATATTGTGCTGGCGCCGGTGGATCAGTTAATTCAACTCTCTCCCCTATATTGTATCTGTCTTTCAAAGTAGCCACTTTAAGATAGCCATTAATGCCGCAAGTTTCGTCAGCCAATCCATCGCAGTCATTATCAAGATTATCACAGCTTGACTCAATATCCTGATGGTTTGGAACATTGTAATCTTCAACAAAGCCTTGAGAAGTGCACGCTTTTACAGAGCCTTCACAAACTCCATTTTGATTGCTGTTTAGCTCCGGCGTTATATTGTCGTCAATTATCCCATTGCAATCATCATCTATTCCGTTGCATAGCTCCAGACTGCAACTAAATCCCCTGCAAGCAGCATCTGGGGAATAAGAAGCCCTAAGCCATAAGTTTTCAACAATAGAATAATCTTGGTTGTTTATGATTCCGTCTTCATTGACATCTGCCTCTGTTGGCGTAGCTCTGCCAATTTCCTTGTAAATGATAGTCAGGTCCTGTATATCAATGCAATTATCACGATGAACATCTGGGGACCTTGCATAAGCAGAAATAGTTAGTACAAGTAAAACTAATAAAATAGCAATCTTTTTAATGGAAAGTCACCTTCTTTTAATGGGCATGTTTAGCTTAAAATGCTCCTAAATCAGCTTAACCAATTCCTTATCTAAATTGTCAATTTTGTCGCTTATCACTTCTCTGATATCTTCGCCTAAAAGTGTTATTGAATGGCTTATTTTTTTAATATATTCAAGCCTTCTTATCAGCAGTTTATGGTCAATTTCTCCTGATTTTATCTCTTTTAAAATTTCCTCTATCATGTCATATATCACTTGCGTCTTTTCCTCAATTCTGCCCTTATTTCCTCTTGAGCCAATCATACAGGCACCTCCTAAAAAGTATTTTAGTATACATTTAAATACTTATATTTAAATATTGCTGAACTTCAAAATGAAATCAGAATATGGCGATATTGTTAAGGTACATACCGATGAGCAAACGTATGAAGGAATCCTTATGCCCCGCCCAGATATTTTTGAAAAAGACCATACCATCATAAAATTGGGCAATGGGTATAATATAGGAATCCAGAATGATAAAATAATAAAAATTGAAGTAATCAAAAAGTATGAGAAGAAAAAAGAGGAAAAAACAAAACTGAGCCATAAAAAAGGCCTGCCAACAGTTTCAATTCTCTCCTTTGGCGGTACTATCTCTTCGAGGGTAGATTACAAAACAGGCGGGGTATATGCAGACTACACAGCAGAAGACTTTGTTGCAATGCTGCCTGAATTGAAAGAAATATCCAATTTAAGGACAGAAAAAGTAATGGGCATAATGAGCGAGGATATGTCTCCAGAAGATTGGCAGATTATGGCAAGAAGAATCGCAAAAGAGCTCAATGACAGCGAAGTTTCTGGCGTAATCGTGACTCAGGGCACAGACACATTGCATTTTTCAACAGCCGCAATGTCATTTTTTCTTAGAAATTTAAACAAGCCGGTTATTTTTACCGCTGCACAGCGAAGCATTGACAGGGGCTCTTCAGATGCACTCTCAAACTTGCTTTGCGCAGTTCATACTGCTGCAAAGTTCGATGGCGCTGCTGTTGTAACTTGCATGCATGGCACAAGCGATGATGAATACTGCATACTCAGCAGAGGCACGAAAGTAAGGAAAATGCACACAAGCAGAAGAGATGCTTTCAGGCCAATAAACGAGTTGCCGCTTGCCAAAGTTTATGAAAACGGGAATATAGAAATTTTGAATGGCAGCTACCCCAAGAGAAGCAACGATGAAGTGGAAGTTGTTGATAATTTTGAGCACAAAACTGCTTTGCTTTATGTACATCCTGGAATTGACCCAGATATTCTTGACTACTATAGGCAGAAGAAGTATAAAGGAATTGTGATTGCTGCAACTGCACTTGGGCATGTGCCAACTATCAAGCCGAAATACGCGCTAATAAAAAAAATAAAAGAATTGATTGATAATGGAGTGCCTGTTGTTATTGCAAGCCAAACAATTTACGGAAGAGTTCATCCTTATGTTTACACAAATTTAAGAAAATTGTCAGTTGAATTAAATTGCATTTTTGCAGAGGACATGCTTCCCGAGACAGCCTATATAAAGCTTGGATGGGTTCTGCCTCAAGCCAAGAATATAGAAGAAGTGAAAGATATGATGCTCACAAATTATGCTGGGGAGATAACAGAAAGAATTGACGAGAGAGCGTTTTTGTATTGAAATTTATAAAAGAACCTGATTATTTTTTTAAGAGAATTAATTGCCAACATACATAACTCTTTTTGTATAGGCTTGGTCTTGTTCGAACCTTTTGTAATCCCCATGAGTAGCTTTTTCCCTATCTCTTGGATTTCGAGGCACAGCAAAGACCTGAAAATCTTGTCCTTGTTTTAGCTTTTTATCCCCGAATAATCTGTCATAGGTCGTAAGTGTTGTTAAATCTAAACCAACCCTTCTAGCTGCTTCTTTATTTACAAATACATGTACTTCTCCTATAGCCATAACTATAAACATGTTTAACTTATATTTAAATCTTTCGATTTTGTTACTACTTAGAAATAATTACAAACTATAGTTCATTTAAAATAATCATTGTTTGTGTCTTTTCGATACCATCAAAGTTCCTTAAATGCCTTGTAACAAATTTATCAAGATCGTCCATGCTCTTTACCCTTATTTTAATAAGTATATCTGTTCCGCCAGTCACCATTGCTGCTTCTTCGACCGCTTCATCTTTTTTTATTTTCTTCATAAGCTCATGCTGTGACATGTTAATTTGCTTTAGAAGCTTGTAATCAACTGCAATATTAATATACGCCGCGATGGTCTTGCCTAATTTTTTATTGTCTATTTCTAGAGTATACCTCTTGATAATCCCTTCATTTTCTAATTTCTTTATCCTATTATGTATAGTTGTTATAGGAACAAGTAACTTCTTTGAAATTTGATGAGTAGTTAATTTACTGTTTTCTCTCAATAAATTGAGTATTTTTTCATCTTTTTCATCCATAAATGGAATATTTTTCCATTTTTCTATATAAATTTTTCCATTTTTTGTATAAAGTTCCAGTTTTTCTGGAATATTTTTTTATATAAGTATATAATCACTTTATAATAGTAAAAATGGTACAAGAACCTTTAGAAGAACTATTAAGAGGACATTTAGCAAGAGAGAAAAGACCGGTAAGATTTTACATTCTTAATACTGGGGGAACCATAACTTCTATGGTTGATGAGGAAGGCCACCTTACTCCAGCCCAATCAGAACAAACGCTAAGAAGCTTAATAATGGATATGCTTGGCTTTAGAGATTACACTAGTTCAGGACTTCTTGATGTAAGAATAAATCATCTATTTGCAATAGACAGCAGCCAAATGCAAAATTCCCACAGGCAAGCAATAGTCGCGGAACTTAGAGAGAAATATACGCAGTACGATGGTGCTATTATTTTACACGGAACAGATACAGGTGATAGAACTGCAAAGTTTGTTGCATTAGCTCTTCCATATTATGACCCAATCGCTTTGTGGCAAGGCCAAAGACAAGTCTTGAATTTTTGCAAACCGGTAGTTGTAGTTTCTTCCCAAATTCCACTTCTTAACGAAAGAGGGATGCTGAGAATTGACAGCGACGGTATGATGAATTTTGTAGTTGCAGCAAATATTATTGCTCAAGGAGAAGTGGGGGAATCCGGAATTTTGGCCAACAAAGAAGATGCTATAAGAGGAACTGCGGCGACTAAAGGCTCTGAAACTGAATTGCCTGTTTATCTTTTAGATAAAGGAGTCCCATCAATAGGAAGATACGCAAGTGACGGGATACATTATACAACCGGCGCTTATTTGAAGAAAAAAATTGAGAACGAACTTAAGAAACCTTTATCTATGGAAAATGTTGTTCCTTACGAAAATAAAGTGCTGGTTGTTTTTGATTCTCAGCATTTAAGCCCATTAAAAGATTATTTTAGGGCTAAGGAAACTGGAAATCATGATGTTGAAAGATTTTTGAAAGATGGCTTGCCAGAAATAATAATCTATGTTTCTAAAGGAGCAGGAAATGTGGATGGCAAAGATTATTCTATTCTTGAAAAAGCCACAAGAGAGCTGGATTTGTCAATTTTTAGGGTTCCAATTCCTGGTGGAAGAATTCCAGACAGGCAAATATATGCAGTCCCAGGGCATGATTTACCAGCTGTCAATATGCAGCCGACTGCTGCTGAATACAAGGCAATGATGACATTGTCTCTAGCAGACAATCTTGGAGTAGAACGAACCAGAAGAAGGGAGTTTATCAGATATATGATGACTGAAAAATGGGGCAATGAAATATTGCCACCAAGATTTACAATCTGAGATGAATATAATATTTATAACTTTCAATTTTATTTCTTTCATGCAGCCAAATCCAAGACTTGCCCAACAAAATGGGGTACAAGAAAAAATCCCTACAATTACAAAATAATCACCGAAACCTTTAAATATATGTCTATACAATGTCTATACCTATGGAACTACAAAAACTTGCCGTAAAGGAGCAGCTTGTAAAGACTGTTGTCAAGTCAGGCAACGGCGGTGCTGTATGGGTGCCAAAGGATTGGTTAGGGGAAGAAGTTGTAGTCATACTTCCGGAAGAGCCTAAACTAAACTTAAAAGAAAAAATAATACATTTGCTGGAGCCATACTTGAAGGATATAATCTCTGTTGCAATATACGGCTCATATGCAAGGAAAGAGCAAACAAAAGATTCAGATGTAGATGTTTTGGTTATTACCAAAGACAAAAAACTAAAGCTGAAGTTTAAGGAGGATAAACTTGAGTTAACATCCTTTCCGATTGATAATTTAAAATTGGCCATTGAGAAATACCCAACAATCTATTACCAAATGGTGCAGGAGGCCGAGCCATTAATCAATGCCTACATTCTTGAAGAACTTAAAAGTATAAAGCCAAATAAAGAAGGCTTCAAGAATTATCTAAAAGAATCAAAGGAGCATATAAAAAGCAACAAAGAGCTTCTGGAATTGGATAAAATTGATAACACTTATCTTAAGTCTTATTCTGTAGTCTACTCGTCAATGTTGAGGCTAAGAGGAGTATTCATAATCAAATGCATTCTGGAAAATTCCAAATTTTCAAATAAAAAATTTAAAAATTGGCTCAAAGCCAAAGGATTAAATCGCATAGAATATGAAGATTGTTATAAAGCTTATAGGCTTGTCAGGAATAATGAAAATACAAAAAAACCAAAAATAAAGATACAAGCTGTAGAAAAACTGATAAATATCTTGGAAAATGAGCTGAACTTGCTGGAGGAACAAATTGACAAATAGAAAAAAGAGGCTTCAAAAAGGGATAGCTTCAATTGAAAAGCAAATCAAGCTCCATGAGGAAAAATTAAGAAAAGCAGAGGAAGAAGATAATATAGTAGAGCTTGCCGAATATTACAAAAAAGAGATTGCCGCAAAGAAAAAGGACAAAGAAGAAAAGCAAAGAATTCTTAATAAGGGAGGCTAAATATCTTGCAATGCCCCCAATCCACCATTTGCTCAACAAAATCAAGTGGGACAAAAGAGAAAACCCTAAGCAATACTCAATTTTTTATTTTGATAGAATTTTAAACAAATTAATCCAAATCCCTTATGCAAAGATTAAAAAGCTGGAAGGATTTTTTATGGTTTTGGACAATGAGGAAGAATCAAACATACCATTGCATAGGATTAAAAAAGTCATGAAAAACAATGTTTTTGTCTGGGAGAGGAAATGAAACTGCGAAATCAATTTTATATTGTTCTCTTAAGCGCGGCTGCTGGAGGTATTTTAGGATATATCTGTCCTGACACACAGCCATTTAACTGGGGCGAATCACAATACCAAAAACAAGAATATTATTTAAGGGAAAATGCAGTCAGACTGAGAGCAGCGACAAGAGGCTTTATGGGTGCCGGCGGTTTGGCATTAGTTGTAACTGAATTGCTGAAAAGACCAAAACGAAAGGAAAGATTCTTAACAGAAGACGAAAGAGAGAAAAAAATCCTTGGGCTTGATGATAAAAATGGGAATCAATTATGAAAAATTAGGATTTCGGTGTGGGCTCGAGTGCCACCAGCAATTGGAAGGCAAAAAGCTGTTCTGTAATTGCCTTACACTTAACTCTGACCGTGAGCCTGATATCAGGATAAAGAGAAAGCTTAGGGCAGTTGCAGGAGAAACTGGAGATGTTGATGTTGCAGCAGAGTTTGAGGTGTCAAAGAAAAAATATTTTGTTTATGAGGCTAGTTCTGAAGATGTTTGTCTCGTTGAGCAGGACGACGAACCGCCTCATGAATTAAACAAACAAGCGCTTGAAACAGCAATAAAAATTGCTTTGCTGCTCAACGCAAAAATCGTTGATGAGATGCAAGTTATGAGAAAAACAGTCATAGATGGCAGCAATGTGAGCGGATTTCAGAGGACAGCATTGATTGCAATGGATGGATATGTGGAAACTTCCAATGGCAGAGTTGGAATTCCGACAATATGCTTAGAAGAAGAGGCTGCGCAAAAACTAGAAGAGGGCAATGATTTTGTAAGATACAGATTAGACAGGCTAGGAATTCCTTTGATAGAGATAGCAACAAGCGCGGATATAAAGAGCGCAGATCATGCAAAGGATGTTGCAGCATATATTGGCATGATATTGAGAAGCGTTGAAAATGTAAAAAGAGGCATAGGCACAATAAGGCAGGATGTCAACATTTCCATTGAAAATGGTGCAAGGACAGAGATAAAAGGCTTTCAGGACTTAAAAAGCATTCCAAAAGTGATTGAGTATGAAGTAAAACGACAAGCAGATGCAATCAAGCAGGGGAAAAAACTAAGCAAAGAAGTTAGAAAAGCGGAGCAGGATTTCACAACATCATTTTTGAGGCCGCTGCCGGGTGCTGCAAGGCTATATCCTGAAACTGATGTCCTTCCTGTAAAAATTGATAAAAGGCATATCGAAGAGCTAAAAAAATCACTCCCAAAATTATTAAATGAAAAAATAGATGATTTTTTAAAGAAGTATAATACAAATAAAGAACTGGCAAGGGAGCTTATTGAAAATGAAAATTTTGAATCATTTGTAAAAAAATTTGACAAAATTGAACCATCAATGATAGCAAGCACCTTAATCACCCTGCCAAAAGAAATCAAAACAAGGTTTAATCTTGATAATTCAAAATTAAAAAATGAGGATTTTGAGGAAGTTCTGTCTTATCTCAATGAAGGTAAAATTGCGAAAGAGGCAATAATTGATTTGCTGGTCAAGAAAATAAAAAATGAAAAAATAAATCTTGCAGAATTTGAGAGCTTTTCGGAAAAAGATTTGGAAAATGAAATAAAAAAAATCGTAAAAGAAAAGCCAAACTTAAACATAAGCGCTTATATGGGTTTAATTATGGCAAAGCATCGTGGCAAGGTTGATGGGGAAAAAATTATGGAAATTTTGAGGAAATTCGTTAGATAATTTTCAAACGATAATTTTATATATCAAGTAACATTTCTTTTCGATATGATTAATATAACACATCAAATGCCGGGGCCGATTGGTCCATTTATTAAGAATGATTTAGAGCATAAATTAGTTGCCACGAGAAGAGAAAGTTGGAGACGAAAGCGAGAATTGTATGTTCATATCAAAGATGGAAGACTTGTAGGTGATGCAGAAATTCTTTATGGATTTACAGGCGAAATTGGAAGTTCACAGGGACCAAGGCATTTTAGATTTCTTTCAGATGCTCTTGCATATTATACAGAAAGAGGCGTTCCGTTAGATGTTTTTAATAGAGAAATTGCACCTTATATTCCTAAGCCTGAACAAGTTCCGCAAATATAATTTTCTCTAAATCCTAATAAAAATCAATCATCAAATAAATAGATTTAAATCGATTAGCTTATTTCTTCTTTTTGGTGATATTATGGCATTCGGAAAATTCAACAAGGATTTGGACAAGGAAATATTTTCAGAGACGATAGCATTTGAAACAACAAGGATTACAGTTGGTGTTTTCTCCTACAATGACGGCGAGAAGAAAATGCAGATTTCAAGGGAGAATATGAGCCAAGACGGGCAATGGAGCTTTGCAAAACTCGGAAGGATGTTTAAAGACGAAGCCGAAAAGGTTATTCCGGCAATGGAGAAGGCTTTAAAATATATGTGAGATTTCTTCGATAACTTCATAAGAAAAATTAAGCCAGATGGGCATTTTAAAAATCTTTAAAAATAAGTGGCACTTTCCTAAATTCTAAATCATTTTTATCTACTTTAAAGTAGAAAAACAATAACTTTAAATACATGCGATTCCAAAAGTGAACTTAAAGAATAAAGGGTGGAAAAATAAGCTCAACACTAGTAGAGCATTCAGTTCAACCGACTTCTGATAGTTCTGTGCTGGAAAGAGTGGTAGTATTAGACCCTGTGAAATTATATATAGAAGAAAAATTTAAATGGAGAGTCACTCAGCCTTTTTATACTCCGGTTTCTGAACCAAGACCAGAATATGTAGTTGGAAAGGAAGGATTTGTAGAAACATTAGTAAACTATCTTTTTGAAAGGTATTTTATCGAAGATGATTTTCAAGATCATGGGGAACGCAGGGGATTTTACGAAAAAATAGGAAATGCAGATACGAAATTAGTTGATAGGCTTTCTCTAAGCAGGGGCAATATTATAAATGGAGTGGTTGGAGCTATGCAATTTATAATATGGGGTGTAGAAGATAAATTTCCAGATTTATATGTGCGCCTAAAGGAGGTTGCTTTGCCTGAAACTGATCCTGACTACTACAAGTATAGTGAACTAGAGCCTAGCAAACAAAAAACCTTTGTTCTTAGATTACAAAAATCTGTTCATGCATTTTTGGAAGCTCTTTCCAAGTAATTAATATTCAAAAACTGTAAAAATTTCAGTTTATTTTTCTGCTTTCTCAGCTTCAGATAATTTTTTCATACTGTGCTTTACAGTACTACTCCATGGGTTCCTCATCAGCTATCGAGGCAGTAAAAACGCGCCTGCGAGGACTTTCATCAAGCTTTTCTTTGCGAGACTCATAAGCGAGCAAAGAAAAGGTTGTTTTGAACCCCGGACCTAAAGGTTAGGAACCTTTCGCTCTGTCCAGCTGAGCTACAGGCGCAGCAAAAAAACAGAATCCTATACACTTTAAAAAGTTTATTTCTAGAAAAGGATGAATCAGCAGAGCAATCCGCAAAAACTTTATATATACCTCCTAAATACTCACTAAATATGGAGATTAGAAACATTCAGAGGACTGGGGATATGCACTATCTTTATCTGCCGACTTCTTGGTGCAGGGAGCACAAAATTGGCTCAAAGTCAAAAGTAAGCATTGAGCAGAGCAGCGACGGAACATTAACAATTTCACCTCAGATAATAGAAAGGAAGCCAAAGCACTTGAAGCTCAGCATAGCCGAAGATGATGAGGAAGTGATACACAAGCTGGCGGTTGCCTGCTACATTAACCCCGTCAGCTCTTTTGAAATAAACTTTGAGAAGGAAATGGATTTTACAAGACTGCTAAACCAAAAAAGGCTCATAAGCCTTGAATCTGTTGAGATAGACAAAAAGCAGATTACCTGCCACGGTGCTGTCACTGTGAATGACCCAGAATCGCTAATAAAGACTATGACTAAGAAAATAAAGAATATGATTACAGTTATGCAGAAAAGCTATGATAAGGAGCTTATAGGCCGCTATGAGGATGAAATTGACAGGAGCAAGATGCTCATTGACAAGTCAATCATAAGCTCCCTTACTTTTGAGAGAACAACAAAGTCAAAGACTATAGATTTGTATTATATATCATTGATTTCCAAGGACCTTGAACGGATGGTTGACCATCTGATAAGAATAAGCAACAAAGAATCAGAATTTTTAACAACTTTGCATGAGGTCATAACCCAGCTGCAATATATCATAGACAATACGGTCAATCTTAATCATAAGGTAGCATTGCAATTTGCAAAAAAAGTAAGCAAAATTAAGGAATTTGAAGTCAAAGACATAAAGAGCTACGACAAGGAAAGGATAAGGTTATCGCTAATCACAATAGCTGAAGTGATAACTGACTGGGCTATAACAAGAGAAATAGAAAAATGATTATTTTTGCTTGGGCTTCATTACTGCATATTGTATTGCCATTGTAAGCCTTCCTATAACAAAGCCTGTCAAAAATATTGAAAAATATTTCATATAAAGGATAATGTGCCCAGATTCCATGCAAAATGAGCAGTATCTTTGCTAAATAAGCTAAACCCAAATGTAGTATAACCAGTAAATACAACAAATACTTTAAATAATCCATATACAAATGTTTTTCATATAATATTTAGGTATCGTTATTAAGCACAATACAAATACTTTGGCTAAGTGTGGCAAATATGGACATCGAAACTGTGCATGAGTCAAAAGAAGCTGAAATTTTATTGGAAATAAAAGAGGCTGAAAAAAAGGCAGATGAAATCATGGAGAAAGCAAGAAGAGAAAGAGAATCCATAATTCAGGAAGCGACAAGGAATTCTTCAAAATTGTTGGAGGAAAAACAGGAAGAAATAAGAAAATTGCAGGAAAAAAAGACAATGGGATTCAACGAGAAAGCTGAACTGATAAGAAAAGAAAAGCTGGCAGAAGGCAAATCCATTGCGAAGCAGACAAAAATAAAAACAGAAAAAAATGTTGCGAAAGCTGTTGAATTTATGATGAAAAAGTTTGAGGAAATGATATAAAATGTTTGCCCCTTATCAGATGAATAACATTATAATAACTGGACATTCTAATCTGCTCGATGCGGTCATTAATGAGCTTCACATGCTTAAAATACTCCACATTGTTGAGCACTCAAAAAATGAATTGGCGGATATAGGAAAGCCTTTGGAAAGCGCAAACAAGCTCTCTGAAATTCTCGTTAGGGTAAGAGCGCTGGCAACAGCATTGAACATAAAAAAAGAGGAGATTAAGTTTGAGCTTAAGAGTGGCATTGATATTGAATCAGCTGCAAAGAAGCTGAACGAGGAAGTTAGCAAAAATCTGGAAGAATTAAGAAAAATAGAGGAAACTATTGCAAAAAATGAGGCATTAAGCCGGGAGCTCGAAATTCTGAAAGATATTAATGTGCCTCTTGAAGCCTTTAGCTCTTATAAAACTATCGTACATTTTGCAGGCTATGTAAAAACTAAAGAAATCACATCAGCTTTAATTCAAGAAATATCAAAAGCAACAAAGAAATTTATGCTATTTGACTCGTCCACCAAAAAAAGATGCTTTTTGCTATTATTTGCAGACGCTAAAAAGAAAGATGTTATCAGCAATATCCTGGAAAATGCAGGATTTTCCCAGGTGAGCTTTCCAAACATAAGCAATCTAAACGGAAATGCATCAAGCAATCTAAGAAAACTGGAAGATGAAACAATTAAGCTTCAGCAAAGAAGAGCCGAGGCAAAAAAAAGGCTTGAAAGAATTGGCAGAGAAAACAAAGACTTCCTTATATCATCTGAAGAATTCCTAACTGAACAGCTTGAAAAAGCTGAAGCTCCATTAAAGTTTGCCGCGACACCAAGCAGTTTTCTTGTTAAGGGGTGGGTTCCAAATGATGAGCTCAAAAACTCCATAGAAAGCTTAACCAAGGCAACCCACAATAAAATTTTCATTCATTTTGAGCCAGCCAAAAAGCACGACAAAGTGCCAGTAAAGCTCAAAAATCCTATATATGCAAAGCCATTCGAGTTTTTTATTGATTTGTACAGCATGCCAGCTTACAGGGAAATTGACCCAACTTTTTTTATTTTCCTGACATTCCCAATATTTTTCGGCATAATGCTTGGTGATGTTGGTTATGGCGCACTGAGCCTTTTGTTTTTCTGGCTTTTGAAAAAGAAAATGCCAAAGGCAAGAAATTTCTCCAACATCCTGATTTTAGCTTCATTTGTAACAATTTTATTTGGATTGCTGTTTGGGGAATTTTTTGGCTATGAGTTTATTCGTCCAATAGTAAGCAGGGAGCATGAAATGTTCAAATTGTTGTTTATATCAATTGCTATAGGGATTGTGCATGTCAATATAGGGTTAATAGTGGGATTTATCAATGAATTCAGGTCGCATGGGTTTATGCATGCCCTATATGCAAAAGGAAGCTGGATTGTTTTGCAGATTGGCATTGCGCTGCTTGCCCTATCCTATTTCGGCACAGTTTCCACTCCTCCTCTGGTTGGAGCAGCGTTTTTAGGGCTGTCAATTTTGATGCTTTTCAAGGGAGAGGGAGTAAAAGGGCTTATAGAACTGCCCAGCATATTGACTAACATCATGTCTTATGCAAGGCTAATGGCTATTGGATTATCTTCCGTTATATTGGCCGTTATCATAAATGAACAGTCTGCAGAATTTTTCCACAAAGGAGGGTTTTTTGTTTTGATTGGAGTTTTTATTTTGGTGTTTGGGCATGCAATAAATATAATGCTTGGATTGCTTGGAAGCTTTTTACATTCCTTAAGATTGCACTATGTTGAGTTTTTTTCAAAATTTTTCCATGGAGGCGCTCAAAAGTATAAGCCTTTTGGATTAAAAAACTGAATTAAGAATAGGACGGAGGTAAAAAATGGCGGAAATATCAACTGGATTGATAGCAATCGGTTCTGGACTTGCAATAGGCTTGAGTGCAATTGCAGCTGCAATGGCAGAAAGCACAATCGGAGCCGCAGCAGTTGGCGCAATGGCAGAAAAAGAAGAGCTTTTCGGTAAGGGGCTAATCCTTACTGTAATTCCAGAGACAATTGTCATATTCGGGCTGGTTGTTGCTATACTGATATTGAACTTGGCAAAAGGCGGCTAAGCAAAGATGGGACTGGAAGCAGTAAAGGATGAAATATTGAACAGCGCAAAGGAGCAGTCAAACTCATTGATTGCAGAAGCCAGAAAAGAAGCAAACAGAATATGGAGAGAAACCGAAAACAAAATAGAAGGCATGAAGGAAAAGAGCGATGAAGAGGCAAAAAGAATGATTGACACTATCAAAAGGCAGGAATTAGCTTCTGCAGATCTGGAAAACAAGAAAATGCTTCTTGAGGCAAAAAAGCAGCTCATTGACAATGCTTTTGATGAAGCAAGGAAAAGGCTTGAAAATCTGGACGACAAAAAAAAAGAATTTTATATAAAAAAGCTGCTTGAAAAGGCAAAAAGCGACATTGACATATCAACTGTTTACTGCAGCAAAAAGGATGCAAAATTCCTGAAGGGCTTTAATGCCGAAACTGCAGGCATAATCGGCGGCATTATGGCAGAGAACAGGGACAAGACAATAAGGGTTGATTACAGCTTTGATGCAATACTGGAAAGCCTGAAGGAAACTGAACTGCAGAATATAAGCAGAATATTGTTTGGCTAAAATGCAAAAACTTGGGCAGCTGAAACTTGGATTTTACCCTTACACTTATGTAAGGACAGCAGTGATGAAGTCTCTGCTTTTCAAAAAGGAAGACTACCATAAAATGCTCAAGATGGGCTTCAGCGAAATTGCAAAGTTTTTGCAGGATTCAAGCTATAAAAAAGAAATCAATGAATTGGCTGGCGAATACAGCGGAGCTTACCTATTGGAGCTTGCATTGAACAAAAGCCTTGCGGCATCATTCAAGAAACTGATAAGAATTTCGCCTTACGAGCTTGCCTTGCTGATAAGGGAATATGCAAAAAGGAAAGACATCGAGGACATAAAGACAATACTGAGGGGGAAGCTCACGAATACAGATGAAAAAACAATCGCAAATTCAATAACAGCAGCAGGAACATTGAGCCATGATTTTTTGATGTCGCTTTTGAAAAAAGAGTCAATTGAGGAAATTTTGAAAAGCAATAAGGTTGTGGATTTTGGCTTATTTTCAAATGGGTTGAAAGATTTAAAAGAAAAAAATAACCTTATAGCACTTGAAAACACATTTGATAAATTTTACTACACACATTTAATGCAATTTTCAAAAAATCTGCCAAAGGAAGGCGCTCTTTTCAGGAATTTTTTGCTTAAGGAAGTTGAAATATTAAACATATTGACATTGCTAAGGCTGAAAAAGGCAAAATTTGGAAAAGAAACTATAAAAGATTTTATCATTCAATCAGGCAGTTTAAGCGATTCAAAAATAATTGCTTTAGCAAACCTTGACGATTTAGACGAGATTTCAAGGGCACTGGAAAAGACAGAGTACAGAAATGCCATTGAAAAAGGCATTGAGGAGTTCCAAAAAAACAGCTCATTGATAATGCTTGAAACAGGGCTCTACAAGCACCTGCTGCACCAGTCAATTTTGCTGCTGCACCAGCACCCATTGTCAATTGATGTCATACTTGGATACATGTTTGCAAAAGACATTGAAACAAGAAACATGAAAATTATCGTGAAAGGGAAGCAGCTTGGCTTAAGCGAGGAGTTCATGGAAAGCCAGCTGGTGTTTTAAAATGGTAAAACTTGCTGTTGTCGGAAACAATGAATTCATTGTCGGTTTTCAGTTAGCTGGCATAAGGGACATTGTTGAGGTCAATGACAATTATTTCAGCGAGCTTAAGAACATGAAAAGCAAAAAAGAAATCGGCATTGTTGTTGTTGATGAAAAATTGATGGAAAGACTTGAATTGCACCAGAGGCAGGATATAGAGGCGTCTGTCGAGCCGGTTTTTATTCCCGTATCAACAAAAGTTGAGCAGGACAGCTTAAAAAGGCTCATAAAAAAATCAATAGGGGTCGACTTGTGGAAATAAAATGAGCAAAGGAATTTTGTATAGAATTGCAGGGCCTGTTGTTGTGGCTAAGGGAATTAAGCCAAGGATGTATGATGTTTGCAGGGTTGGAAACGAAAATTTGATGGGGGAAGTTATCCAAATAGAAGGGGAAAAAACAATTATTCAAGTTTATGAGGATACTTCTGGAATCAAGCCGGGCGAGCCAGTTGTCAATACAAGCGAGCCGTTAAAGGTTGAGCTCGGTCCGGGAATGCTTGGCAATATTTATGACGGCATCCAAAGGCCTTTGCCAGTTTTGATAAAACAAATGGGAGACTTTATCAAAAGAGGAGTTGACGCCCCTGGACTTGATATTGGAAAGAAATGGGAGTTCAAAGCAACAGCAAAAAAAGGGGAGGATGTTAGCGGCGGAAGCATTGTTGGAGAAGTTGAGGAAAACCCCGGCATTGTTCATAAAATACTAATTTTCCCGAACCAAAAGGGCAGAATTGATGAGCTTAAGTCTGGAAAATTCACTGTTAATGAGGTTATTGGCAAGCTTGACAACGGATTTGAATTGAGACTTAAGCACAATTGGCCTGTAAGACTAGCCAGGCCCGTAAGCGCAAAGCTAAAGCCAGAAGTGCCTTTGATTACAGGACAGAGAGTTTTTGATGCGTTGTTTCCGTTGGCAAAAGGAGGAGTAGCTGCAATTCCAGGGCCGTTTGGCGCCGGGAAAACGGTTTCTCAGCAACAATTAGCAAAATGGAGCGATGCAGACATAATTGTTTATGTGGGATGCGGTGAAAGAGGGAATGAAATGACAGAAGTGCTTACAGAATTTCCAGAGCTTACAGATCCAAGAAGCGGCAGACCATTGATGAACAGGACGGTGCTGATTGCAAATACATCAAACATGCCTGTTGCAGCGCGAGAAGCAAGCGTTTATACAGGAGTTACAATTGCAGAATACTTCAGGGACATGGGCTATTCTGTTGCCTTGATGGCAGATTCAACTTCAAGATGGGCAGAGGCAATGAGGGAAATTTCTTCAAGATTGGAAGAGATGCCTGGTGAAGAGGGTTATCCTGCTTATTTATCAACAAGGCTTGCTCAATTTTATGAAAGAGCTGGAAGAGTTATACCGCTTGGAACAAAAAAGGAAGGAAGCGTAAGCATTATAGGGGCAGTAAGCCCGCCTGGAGGAGATTTTTCAGAGCCAGTAACGCAAAGCACTTTAAGAGTCACAAAATGCTTTTGGGCACTGGACGCAAAGCTTGCCCAGAGAAGGCATTTCCCATCAATTAACTGGCTGACTTCTTATTCTTTATACTCAAATGCGCTGGAGCCATGGCATTCAAAAAATGTAGCTCCAGACTGGCATAGTCTGGCTAGAGAGATAATGGGCATTTTGCAGGAAGAGGAAAAACTGCTTGAGATTGTGCAGTTAGTTGGCTCTGACGCATTGCCCGACAGGCAGCAATTGATTCTGCAAGTCGCAAGATTGATAAGAGAAGTATTGCTGCAGCAAAATGCATTCCACGAAATTGACACTTATTGCGAGCTTAGGAAAACATATCTAATAATGAAATCAATACTCCATTTTTCAAGGTTATCCAGCACAGCTTTGGATGGCGGAATGAGGGTGCAACAGATACTAACAACCAAGGCAAAGGACAGGTTAAGCGAAGTCAAGTTTGTAAAAGACCATGAAAGATTGCTTGATGAAATAAATAAGCAGATGGAAAAGGAGTTGAAGGTTTAAATGCCAAAGAAAAATGTTTTGATAGTTAAAAATATTACCCGTGAAAGTCCAGGCTTAATTGAAGAAATTTTAAATGAAAATAATATAAATTTTGATATTGTTGATTTAAGTCAAGGAAAAAATTTTCCTGGTCCCTCGAAATATTCTGCACTTTTTGTTTTTGGTGGGCCAGACAGTGCTAATGATGACACAACAAAAATGAAGAGTGAGATAAAAAGAATAAAGCAATTTTTGGCTAGGAATATGCCCTATTTTGGAATTTGTTTAGGAATGCAAACTCTAGTAATGGCGGCAGGCGGGGAAGTCCATAAAAACCATGTTAAAGAGGTCGGATTTAGAGACACTAATGGCAAAAATTTTGAAATAGAATTAACAAATGAAGGAAAAAAAGACCCTATCTTTAATGGAATCGCATCCCCTATAAAAATATTTCATTTGCATGGTGAAACTGTAAAGTTAGCATCTAATATGAAATTATTGGCAAAGGGAAAATATTGCACAAATCAAGTTGTTAAGATTGGAAAAAATGCGTATGGTTTCCAAGGACATCTGGAATTGAATGAGCCGTTATTGAAAGAATGGACTGAAAAGGATGATGATTTAAAATTAATGAACTCGAATTCTTTAATAAGAGATTACAAAATGTTAAAGTCTGAGTATGAAAGAAATAGCAAAACAATAATCAACAACTTTTTACAAATTTCGGGTTTAAAATGAAAGAATTCAAAATAATAAATCTGCCATAAATCAAAAAATGAAAAAAGAAATTTCAGAAAGACGAAAAAGATATAAAGAAAAAATAGATTATGCTAGAGACAGAATTTCTGATTTAGAAGACTGGCTTTATGCAGAGGACATAAAAGAAAGAAAAGCTTTTTTTGCCTCTGAAAAATCATTTCAGGAAGTTGTGGAATGCTCAGCTGACATTTTTTCTATGATTCTTTCCGATTTAAATCTAACTGTGAATGATGATTATTCAAATATAGAGAAATTAAGAGAAAAGAAAATTTTAAGTGAAGAAAATGCAAGTGTCTGTATTGAAGCAAATGGATTGAGGAATAGAATAGTGCATAGGTACAATCATGTAGATGAAAAAAGGTTTATTGAAAGTAGCAGAGACTTAATTCCAAAAATTGTCATAGTATTTGATGATGTTGAGGATTACCTAAAAAATCTTAAAAATGGATAATAATATTCTGACAAACCTAAAAAAGGATTTAGAGGAAATAAGGGAGGGGACATTTGCTATTCTAATTTATGGCTCATACGCAACAGGAAATGCCCATATAAGAAGTGATATAGACGTATGTGTTGTATTAAAAAGTAATGATAAAGAAGAAATAAAAAATATTTACAGAAAAATATTAAGAATATCGGCAAAAAATGAAAAATATGACATTAAAATATTTGAGCAGATGCCTCTTTTCATGAAAATTCAGGTGGTAAAAGACGGCAATATTATCTATGCAAAAGATAAAGCAGGGCTTGAGGAATATTTTTATTTTTTCAGGAAGTTATGGCAGGATCAAAGTGTGAACTGGGTTGAGGCGAGATGAAAGAGTACAAAACAATAACAAAGATTGCCGGCCCGTTGATTTTTGTGGAGAAGACAGAGCCTATTGGATATGCTGACATTGTGAGGATTGCTTTGCCAAATGGGGAGACAAAAAACGGGCAAGTATTGGACACGAGCGATGACATTGTTGTCGTGCAGGTTTTTGAGGGAACTGCTGGAATTGATATTGATACAAGAGTGAAATTCTTGGGAGACACCTTAAAGCTGAATGTCTCAAAGGATATGCTTGGCAGGATTCTTAGCGGCTCAGGCAAGCCTATTGACAATGGGCCTGAGGTTATTCCAGAGAAAAGGCTGGACATTATTGGAGCTGCAATAAACCCATTTTCAAGGGCATCCCCGCATGATTTCATACAAACTGGAATTTCAACGATTGATGCCATGAACACGCTTGTCAGAGGACAGAAATTGCCTTTATTTTCTGGCTCTGGTTTGCCCCATAATGAAATTGCACTGCAAATTGCTAGGCAAGCAAAAGTCATCGGCAAACAGGAAAATTTCGTTGTTGTTTTCGCGGCAATGGGCATCACTAATGAAGAAGCCCAATATTTCATTAATGATTTTGAGCAGACAGGTGCTTTGGAAAGGAGCGTTGTGTTCCTTAACCTTGCAAACAATCCCGCTGTTGAAAGATTAGTCACTCCAAGAATGGCTTTGACTGCTGCAGAGTATTTTGCTTACGAGCACGACTCTCACGTTCTTGTCGTCTTTACTGATATGACTAATTATTGCGAGTCTTTGAGGGAGATTGGGGCTGCCCGTGAAGAGATTCCAGGAAGAAGAGGTTATCCCGGCTATATGTATACCGACCTTGCAACAATCTATGAACGAGCAGGCGTTATTAAAGGAAAGAAAGGAAGCATTACCCAAATCCCAATACTGACAATGGTGGGTGATGATATAACCCATCCAATTCCTGATTTGACTGGCTACATCACAGAAGGACAAATTGTTTTGTCAAGAGAATTACACAGAAAAGGCGTTTATCCGCCGAATGACGTCCTGCCATCATTGTCAAGGCTTATGAACCTCGGCATCGGCCCAACAAGAACAAGAGAAGACCACAAGCAAGTGAGTGACCAGATGTATGCAGCCTATGCAGAAGGCCGTGACTTGAGAGGGCTTGTTGCAATTGTTGGTGAAGAATCCTTAAGCGAAAGAGATAAAAAATTCCTAAAGTTTGCGGCTGAGTTTGAGGACAAGTTTGTAAGGCAGAAAAGGGATGAGGACAGAAGCATACAAGAAACTCTCGATTTAGGATGGAAATTGCTCGGCATACTGCCTGAAAATGAATTGACAAGGATAAGCCCAGATTTGAGGAAGAAACATTACAAACCACAATAAATTTCTGTTTTTTACCATTTATGTGGTAGCTGTATTGTGATGGTGCAGTATGATTATCAAAAATTTATTAAAGGAAACAAAAAATTCACGAATAAGCGGACTTGAGTTGATGAAAAATAAAGATGGCAGTCTGATTTTTCAGCAACATGAGTATTTTGGCAAAGAGCCTGATGCGAAATTTCTTTATTTGACAATTAAGAAGATTTCA
>JACPTC010000065.1 GCA_016192985.1 Candidatus Woesearchaeota archaeon
GCTGGAATCAGGGAAAGGATGAAGTCTTGGGCTCAACATTCTATGACTCGTTCACTGACTTCAAGTCAGCAATATGCTCTTACTACAGAACAAGAAGATTTAAGCTTGATTTGTATAAATACTTATGTCACTAGGTATAGATATGACATATGATTCCATAAACAATGTTATTCTCTATAAACAAATTTCCAGAAGTAAAAAATTTTCGAATTATTTGAATGGAGAGCCTACATTGGTGCAAAGAGCGCATGAAACTTTACATCATATTCAAGATGTAAATTCAGTATGGGACCAGCTCGAAACATTTTTCAAAGGGAAGCAAATAAACTTAGAAAGATTAAGTGAAACAGATCTTGAAAGGATTAGAGGACTGGTACAAAGATTCTACAAAGAGCCTATTCAACCAGAAAAAATAAAAGAAGCATTAGCCAATGTGGCTGCAGTTTACAGGAAAGTATATCCTGTTTTTCAATTAATAGGAGAAGTGCAGGCTTACCTGTCACTTCAACCTTACTCTAAACAGCAGCTTCTCAATAAATTGAAGCATCCTATATACAAACCAATGCTAATAAACATAAACCCAGCAGTATTTGACAAAATTTTTGATGCTACTGCCGAGCTTGCATTTCTCCGAGACCCAATAAAAGCAGCTGAATTTGTTGGGATGTATGGAGATTTTCCTGAGATTTATCAAAGAGAAGTTGCAAGGCTCAAAAGCGAAAGAGGTGTTTCTGATTTAGGTTTATTTATTGAGAGCAGAAGACTAAAATTATTGCGGGACGAGCAAAGGACGGCATCAGCAGCGGCAAATTACGTGATGCAAAAATATCAAAACCTGAGAAAAATAAGATAAGAGATCATTAAACATCTCATCCACCATCTCGATAAACATCTCATTATTTTATAATTTAGTCAATATTGTTCTTATTTAATTTTAATCTTTTCCAGCAATGCATAGAATTCTGATAAAACATCGCTGCTTAAGTACAATTTATTGCTTATCAATTGGTTTACAATATTAATTGCTTCTTTCTTGTTCCTTAATACTTTTTTCTTAAGCGCCAACAAGACAACATACAAAGTGCCGTGGCATTTTATTTCAAGTGTATTGGCAATAAATGCAGCTTTTTTATCATCAATTATCAAAGGCTGCTTAAGTTTTAAAGCCAATCCCAATGAGCTTGCCTCGCCAACACCAAGCACATTGCTAATTTCATGGGATTTTAGAACTTTAACCCACCCATCTTCAACTGCTTTTTTTATAGCTATTGTTTCTGCATAATTTGGCTTAGACGATATTTCTTTATAAACTTGCTCAGTGATATATGCAGAGTTAAACAACTTGCGGAAAAGCCCAAGTCTGCCTATTTTAGCTAATGCAATAATTGGCGAAGAATCAATAACTACCATTTAACCAAAAACCGCCTTGAAATCCCTGTTTAGGTCTTCTATTGTATAATTTATAGGAATGCGGTGCCTAGCAGCCTCTTCCATAAAATCGGATATTTGCATTTTTGCTAACTCCGCTGCCCTACCCAAGCTTACCTTTCTTTCAGCATATTCCTTTAGAGCATAATCTAGTCTTTTCTGCTTTACAGCTGATGTGAGCAGTTTTCTTATTATAGTTGACCTGTCAGTTTGCTCCTGCTTAGCAAAAAAATCTATTTCCCTTTTAACTTCGCTTGGGACTCTTGCAATTACTCCTTGTGCCATTTTTATACCTCTATGTTTACAATAGATACTTTTTGTAAACATATATATAAACCTTTCGATTTTAATTCAAAAATACTTCATCAATTAATTCAACAAACATCAAATTGACTCCAACCTTTTTAATCAAATTCAACTAGAAAATATTTCATCTATCAACTCTATATAAATCGCATTGCTCCACGCTTGATTGAAACAACCTTTGCTTGATAATTCTTTTGCAGAGCTCAACTCAGAATGGCATCCAATGCAGCCTTTCCACAGAATTTCCTCAGTGCTTGCGTCAATTATTTTTTGAATTTGTTTTTTGAATCTTCTGTTATTGATGCGGCTTAATGTTAATGCTGCCAGATTATTTATCCAGAACCATGAATCGCCCCTGTGATAGCTTCTTGTATCTTCGCCTGTATGCGCATCTGTAAATAATTTATTGTTTTTATCTATTGTTGACAAGCCGCCCCATTCCAGCCAAATGCTTTGCAGCGCATTTTCAAAGCAGGATTCCCATTCATTTCTTCCCAATAAGTCTGGATAAATGTAAGCTGCTATGAAAATGTTGGGCCTGATTGTGAAATCCCCAAGCCCGTCAGCAAGCAGTTTTCCGTTCCAGAACTCTTCTTTGACTTTGTTTTTTGATGTATTTTCAATAATTTTATATTTTTGATTTTGCGTCAACTCAAACATCAATTTATACATATTTAATCTCAACGCTTGTATTTCAATTCTTGCGCCTTCCCTTTTGTCGTTTCCAAAATCAGTGTCCATCCAAGTTTCCTTTGGTTCATTATGTTCAAAGCCGTTCTTTGCATGAAATTTTGACAATTTGTATATTGACTTCTCAAGTGAAGCTTCAATTTCATAAATATTTTTATGCAGCGACTCAATGAACTCCCAGCATCTGAAGAAAAGCCATCCATGGGCGTCTGCGTTTTCCAGCGCAATTGAGCCATGCCTGCCCGCAAGATTTGGCAATCTGCCATAGTTTTTTATGTTTTTCAGATAATTTAAAATTATTTTTTCTGAATTTTTACAATTAATTTTTGAAGCAGCTTTCAAAGAAATTAAAGTGTCTCTTGACCAGAACTGGAAAAACCACGGCAAGCCTGCAAAAATTCTCGGATGGCTTTCATCATTTACAATCAGGCTGTTTAGGGAGTTAAGCGCATTGGCGTATGCAATCTTTATTTTATTGCTTACTCTTCTGTTGTTTAGAATATTTTTAATCGCGTCATTTTTAAGAAAATCGTAAAAGTATTTTTTTTCCATGCTCTTTATTTGCCTTATATTTTTGAATAATTTTTGGCATTCCTTGATTGCATCATTCTTGTTTTTCCCCATTGAAAAAACAAATTTGCCGCCGTTCAGCCTCAGGGCATTGTAGACATACCTTTTAAAAGGCAATGATTTTCTTTCTTCGTCGCAGGGATAATTCCTCAGCACCCATCTATCGTTTTTCTTGTACCCGATGCCGTCACTTTTAATTGCCAAATAAAGCACAAATTCTTCCAACCCGTCGCTGAAATCCTCCTTTCTGTCTGTCCTTTTGGTAAACTTGACAATGATGCAGCCTTCTTCAGCAAAAATGTCATAATGCCTGCCCCATTCCCTGTTGTCATAAGAGTTTTTGCAGTCCAAAAGCAAATCAATTTCTCTTTCTTTGCTTAATTCATAGATTAACGAGTTAAAGCCTGCAGGCATTGCAAAAGACTCTTCCACATTCCCCTTTTCCCTTTGGATATAATAACAGCCATTTGTCAGGCTGGTGGCAATTGCATCATCAACAATATAAATATCGTCTATAAATTTATACATGCTCATTGACTTGCTGTCAAAAAAAAACAGGCCCTGATATCTTGAAAATGAGTTATTGAAAAAGCTGCAATAGCTTCCTTTTTTGTTTGTGATCAGAAACCCAAGATTGCCATTAATAGTTTTCCTTATACTTAAATTTTTTATCAGATGAGTTACCTTCATATAAAGCCCCCAACTATCTGTAGACCTTGCCTAAAGCCATTTCATGAGCTTGAATGTAATTGTTTATGAAAATTTTCCAGTCAGCCATAGACGCAATTCTTCTTGCCTGCATTTTGTTAGCAACCCTTTCTTCTTTGGAAAGGTTCGCAAATTTTAACATCACCTCAACCAGCTGCTCCACAACTTCGTCATCGCTTTTATTCAGCCTTTTCAGGATGTAGATGCCCTGAACATCGCTTTGCGCGCACTGCTGGCAGAAATACCTTCCAAACCCAGACAAATCGGTTGTAATGGAAGAGACTCCCAAGGCGCCTGCTTCCAGAGGGGTGTATCCCCACGGCTCATAATAGCTTGGAAAAACTCCAAGATGCGAGCCCTGCATTGCCTCGTAATAATTTAGATTGAGCAGCCCGTCAGCCCCTCCGAGATAGGTGGGATAATAAACGATTTTTACCTTGTCTTCTTCTTCGTTATTCAGGTTTGCGGCTGCAATTGCCCTAAGAATTGTGTCATTTTCATCATACAAATCATGGGTTGAAATCGGCGGCTTTCCTTTCTTGACAAACTTTGCAATTCTTATTTTCATTTCAGTAAGAAATTCTTTCTCGAATAGCGTCTCGCTGGTTATCTTTTTATTAGAGACAAAAGAGTAGATTATGTCTTTTATGATGTCCTCCTCAAATTCCTCCAAAGCGTCTTTTATGTCCTGATAAAGGATTTTGTTCTCGATAAGCTGCGCTTTGGTATTCCTTATGCCTGCAGGCACCCAGATGAAGGCTATTACAGTTTTTTTGCTTTTTGACTGCTTAAGCTTCCCGTTCAGATTTCCAAGCGCCTTGATAAAAATGTCTATGCCCTTGTCATGAAACTCGTAACGGCCTGCAATAAAATAGATTAGCGTTTCTTTTGGGTCAAAGGTATGGTATGGAAAATAGTAATAAAGCAGGAATTCCCTAATCCTGTCGCGCTGAAGCTTGTGCTTCATAGTCACTTCCTCAAATGTGGGAAATTTGCTTATATCCAAGCCGTTTGGCAGCAGCATATCGGGTTTTTTTTTCAAAAGGTAGGATGCTTCCATTCCTGTTATCTCGCTGACTGTTGTGAACACATCCGCAAAAGCGGCAGAACTCTTCTCAATAAAGTGCTTTGACTCAACATTGTAATTATAAACCTCATGGTCTGGGTTTATCTTGTCCCATACATTGTACAAATCAATATTGCCGCTTGCAAGCGTCCTTCCCAGCACTGTGGCATGTGTTGTGAAAACTGTTGCGACTTTCACATTTTTCTTTTTTAGATAAAGCAGCCCTGCTCCAGAAAGCCACTCGTGGAACTGGACAACCATCTTCATGTCATTGTAGCAGCCTGCCATATTCTCGATAAGCATGCCGACTGCATAAGCCCACACAACAGGCTCATCATAGTCTGGAGCTGAGCGCAGGGAATCAATCTTATACCATTCCCACAGCTTGCCTTTTATTTCATTGGTTTTCTGCTTATAACTATCAAAATCTATAAGAATGACAAAAGGGTTTCCTTCAATAAGCCATCTGCCGAAATGGCACAATATCCCAATCTTTTTTAACTCCTCAAAAGATGCTTTGCAAAATTCATTTGGAATCTCTTCTTGGAACTGGCCAACTGCCTTTGAAGCGAAATAAGGGCCTATCATAAAATAATTATTGCCATATGCTTCAACCATCCTCGCAGCTTTGGACATTACTACTGTGTAAATTCCGCCTACCTTATTGCAGATTTCCCATGAAACCTCAAACAAAACATCAGGCTTATTTTCCATTGATTATGATATTTCAACTCCAATTTATAAATCTTTGATACCACTTGCTAGGAAAAATGCCAGAAAAAGAGCGCAAAATAGCACGCATTTTAATAGTAAAAAAGAAATAAAAAATAAAGCTTAATACTCAACATCCTCTCCGCCCATGCCACCGGGAGGCATTTGAGGTCCTTTGCCTTTTGAACCGCCGGCGGATGCAATCACATCGTCAATCCTCAATATCATTACTGCAACTTCGCTTGCAGAGCTTACTGCCTGTGTCTTTATTTTCAACGGCTCAATGACGCCTTTCTTCCATGAATCTGTAACTTTACCTGTGAACACATCAACGCCTGCCCATTTCTGCTTTTTGGTGTGGCTTGATTTCAGCTCAGTCATTATGTCAATTGGGTCGAGCCCTGCATTTTCAATCAATGTCCTTGGAATTATCTCCATTGATTCTGCAAAAGCCTGCACTGCAAGCTGCTCTCTTCCGCTTAGCGATTCAGCGTATTTTCTTAGCTCTAGCGCAAGCCCTATCTCTGGCGCGCCTGCTCCAGCCACTACCTTGCCTTCCTTCAACGCAGCTGCGACATCTCCAACAGCATCTGTCAATGCCCTTTCAATTTCATTAGTCACGTGCTCTGTTCCGCCCCTGACCAAAATTGTGACTGCCTTTGGGTTCTTGCATTCCATTATATATGTAAATTCTTCGTCGCCGATTTTTCTCTCTTCAACCTGCCCAGCATATCCCAAGTCATCTTTGCTTAAATCGTGCAGGTTGTTTACAACACTGCCTCCAGTTGCTTTTGCAATCTTTTTCATATCTGAATCGGACACTCTTCTCACAGCATAAATCCCTTTTTTCGAGAGGAAATGCTGTGCAACATCATCTATTCCCTTCTGGCAAACCAAGACATTTGCACCGCTTTTTGCGACCTGCTCAACCATATCCTTGAGCATCTTTTCCTCCTGGTCAAGGAAAGCCTGCAACTGGTCAGGGGATGTAATTTCAATGTTCGCATCAATCTCTGTTTTCTTTATCTCGATTTCCTTGTCAATCAATGCTATTTTTGCATTCTTGACAACTCTCGGCATTCCAGAATGTACCCTTTCCTTATCAATAACAATTCCCTTAATAAGCTCTGAATCATCTATAGAGCCGCCTGTTCTTTTCTCAATCTTTATATTGTCCAAATCAACTGCGCCATCCTCTTCAGCAACCATCTTAACTGATTTTACAGCCAAGTCGCCTAATTTTTCCTTCTCATATTCTGCGCCTTTGCCAGTCATTGCGGTCGTTGCAATCTGCCTTAGGATATTTTCGTCTTTTGGGGATATCTTTTCAGCCATATTGTTTAGAATATCCAATGCCTTGTCAGCTGCCTGCCTGTATCCTCTTGCTATCACGGCAGGATGCACATCCTGGTCAAGAAGCCTTTCGGCATTTTTCAAAAGCTCGCCTGCGAGAACAACTGCTGTTGTTGTGCCGTCTCCAACTTCATCTTCCTGGGTTTTGGCAACCTCAACAATCATCTTTGCGCTTGGATGCTCAATCTGCATCTCTTCA
>JACPTC010000057.1 GCA_016192985.1 Candidatus Woesearchaeota archaeon
CAGAAAATTTTTCTTCAAAGTCAGATTCAACGATATGTTTACATTTAACTAAAAGTTCATATTCTTCTTTGGGTATCGTTATTGTTTCTTTTGCCATTTTAATGACTTTAAAGGCTAACTTCTTTAAATACCTTTCTGTTGAGTTTTGCCAAATATATACAGTACTCTTTTTTCAAAAAGGATTAACCATCAGAGAAAGGGGTTCGATAACGATTTTACTCATTAACTCATTGAGAAACACATTAACTTTGTGCTGGAAGCAGGCTTTTTTATTCAAAAGTTAGTATTTTTTGATAAATTGCACCATTAACGATTAAAAAATAAAAAACAATCCTCCAGCCCTGCTGTTGCGTGCGAGCCCACGAGCACGCTCGCGGGCATTCGTCCCCTACCCACCGCCCATTGACTAAGTTAACTTTATAATGTTTGAATTTTTACTAAATTACATGAAGGTAAGAAAATTCAGAACATCGGACTCTATTGAGGTTGCTAAACTTCATAGGAACACGATTCGCTATGTAAATAGAGCAGATTATCCTTCTAGACAAATAAAGGTATGGTCTGGCCGTACTTCAGCAAAAAGGTTCAGAAACTCTGTAAAAACTCGCGTCAGATTTGTTGCTGTTGATAAAGGTAAAATACTAGGATTTGGTGATTATGCACCAGATGGGGAACTCTCTGGATTATATATCCATAAGGATTTTCAAGGTAAGGGTGTTGGCAAAAATTTGTTAATTAAACTTGAGAAGCAAGCCAGAAAACAAGGCATTAAGGAATTTCATTTATCATCTACCATAACTGCAAAGGATTTTTATAAAAGAAATGGGTATAAAATAATAAAAAAAGGAAAACATGAAATCAGTGGACAAAATTTAACCATTTATAGAATGAAAAAGAAACTCTAATACAATCAAAAGTCACCTAACGTCCATCAAGAATTCAAGTATCCGAGCGGCTTTGAATTTTTAATCATAAATACTTTTTAAATTCCTCTTCATCTACTTTTGCAAGCTTCAAAATTCCTTTAAGAGTTCCAATTTTCAGTTCTGAATGAATTGGCACAACAGTTCCAACTTTTCCTTCAGGAGTTTCTTTTGACAATCTAACATGAGAACCAGTTCGTCCACTTATAGAAAATCCCAATTTGTTGCAAAGAATCTTTACAGCCTTTTCACCAGATACTTTCCTAAGCTCTGGCATCAATAGCCACCTCAAAAGTTGTCAACCAAGTTTTTCTTTTTTCCTTTACTGGAAATTCTTCCAAGTAAAGTTCGGTGGCTTCTTTGAGGTTAGAAACTGCTTCGTCAATATTTTTGCCTTGGCTAACTGTACCAACTTCCGGACATTCTGCTACATACATATCTTCTTCCTTATGTAAAACTGCTGTAAAAGATTGCATTTTCAATCACAATAAACTATTTGTACTCTTAACTATATAAATATTACGCCCTTAATTTTTGTAATGGTCTATGCTATCTGATTTGATAATCTTTCGAGAATTTATCTAGGTATTTTTTATGAAATGAGATCTTATACAAACATTTGGCAAAACTATCGAAAATTGCCAAGATTTTCGGAAGTTTCTAAAATAAAATTTTCGCAACCTTTAAATTCAAGTAATCAGATACAATCTGCATGGCGCGTGTTTTATCTACAAAAGAGTTTGATGCGTGGGAAAAACTTCTTCCAAAAGATTATCAGGAACAAATTAAAGGATTTATTAAAGAATTAAAGCAAAATCCCAATACTGGAAAGCCATTAGGTTATCCATTCTTCAGAGAGAAGAAGATGGGCAAATATCGTCTCTATTTTCTGATTTATGGAGATGTTGATACTGTTTTGCTTGTTACAATCAGCGACAAGAAAGCCCAGCAGGATGTTATTGATAAAATCAAAAGTGAATTAGATTATTACAAAGAACTAATCAGAAAAAATCTTTAGCGTTCCCTTAATCTGCCTTTAGCAGCGTCTTCTAATCCACGCTTGATGCTGAGCAATAGCTCATCTTGCGCAATAGTTTCTAGTCGCTTTAAGTATTCGTATTCTTCTTTTGGAATTGTTACAGTTTCCATAGAACTAATTTAGATGAGGACATATAAATAACTTTCTCTCGGTTTTGCCAAATGTCGGAAATTTCTATTAACATTGAATTTGCAGAAATTTCCGAGCACACTTTTAATATTTCAAACCATCTTCTCAACTTCCTTCAGCACGTCATCAACGCTTATGTTCTTCATGCACTTCTGGTAGTCGTTGCTGCTTCTTGGGTACAGGCAGTCTGGAACCTTGCCCTTGTGGACATTAATGCATGGGCTGAACTGGCAGTTGTAGCCTTTGTATATCCCTATGTTGCCTTTTCCATAAGGCCCAAACCTTATTGGAAGATTGGGGCCAAACAGGCCGATTGTTTTAACTCCCTGTGCCGCTGCAATATGTATAGGCCCAGCGTCATTGCCAATGAACATCTTTGATTTGCAGGCCATATAAAACAACTGGTTTAAAGTCATTCTGCCGCCGGCATTCAGCGAATTGTCTTTCCTCTCCATCTTATCCTGTATGCTTTTTATTAATTCTGCCTCATCAGAATTTCCTATAAAAACAACCTTTGCATTATGCCTCTCAATTATCTCGTCGCAAAGCTCAGCGTACCTCTCATAAGGCCACATCCTTGCTTTTGCAGACTCAGCAGCTCCCGGGGCAACGCAAACCAAAAAGTCCCCATTTCTTATTTTATTGTCCCTCAAAAACTTATCAACAAGGTTTTTGTCATTTTTTGAAAAATTCAGCCTTGGCAATTTTCCGCTGTCATATCTTATATCCAAAGCCCGCATCAAATCCAAAAATGTCTGGACAGCATGCTGCTTATCATTATACCTCACTTTGCGAGTATACAACTTTGCCCTTGCATTGTGCGAGTACCCTATAACATTCCTTCCAACAAAAAAAGAGATTATGGCAGAGATGTTGAGGTACTCCTCCATATCAATCACTAAATCGTATTTTTTGGCGTTTTTTAGAATAAAATTGATGATGGACAGCAGATTTGTTCTTAAAGTGATTATGCTGCTGATATTCTTGTTTTGGAAAAAAACATCATGGTTTCTGGAAGTGGCCAATACATCTATTTCTGCCTCAGGATGCTTTTTCCTTAAAGCCTCGATTGACGGCAAAGTCAGTATAGTCTCTCCAATTCCCCAAAGCTGGACGATTAGCACACTATTAACTTCCATATCCCCCACATATTTTTTTTTATTGAAAACAGAGAGAAAATTGCATATAAAATTTCCTACATGCTTGTCAATAAATTTTACTAAAAACACCATACCAGAAAGTAACTTTGCAGATTATTTAAATATATAGATTTAAAATAGATTTGAGCGACAAGAGTGCCTACTTCTTCTTCATTGCTATTTCCCTCACTATTGTTTCAAGCTGCATCTGGTTTTTTCTTGTGATGGTGTAAACATAGAAGTTTACGGCAATTAAAAAAAGAAACCCGCTTATGACAAGCAAGTCAAATGTCCTGGCGAAGCTAAGGGACTTGACTATGGGGTTTAGTATGTAGGGAAACAATGCAATTATGATGAAAAAAATCCACAAACCTGACCAAAAGCTGAATTCCTTTACTGTAAATTCTTTTCTTTTATAATGTAAAAAAGAATAATAAATCATGAACAAGCCGAACAAAAAGCCCGCTATTTGAATTCCCAATACCATTTTTTCACCTGTTGTTGAATAATTTCCACCAAACCATGTTTAGCACAATTTTAGCTCCGTCTATAACAGTGGTGCCTTTATACTTGTCAGAGTATATGGTGCTGATTGGAATCTGCACATATTTCAACTTTTGCTTTCCCGCCCTTGATATCATCTCGGACTCCATTGAATAGTCGCTCGCGTTCCACCTTATTTTCCTGTAAGCTTCTCTTGAAAAGGCACGAAAGCCGCATTGGGTGTCTTTAAGGTTTACGCCATACAGCATCATTACAACTTTTGATATAAACCAGTTTCCAAAGCGAAGCACCAACGGCATTTTGCCGCTTGATCTCCTGTAGCTGAAAACAATGTCTTTCCTTTTTAATTTTTCAATAAATCTGGGTATGTCTTTAGGGTTGTGCTGCGCATCAGCATCAAGCACTATTATGAACCTTGCATTTTTCTTGGCAGCATAGTCACATCCAGTCTTCAATGCAGCCCCTTTGCCGAGATTTATTACATGCTTCAAAACAGCTGCGCCTGCATTTTTAGCTATCTCCTTTGTCTTGTCATTGCTGCCGTCATCAACTACAATCACAGAATCAACGTATCGTTTTGTTTTAGCAACTACCCCCCCTATATTCTTGCCTTCATTGTAGCCTGGAATTACAGCAAAAATTTTGTTTGTTTTCATTTAAGAATTGTCAGACAGATTGTTTGACGTTGCATTTGCCGGTTCTACTCTTTTCTCTGGCTCCATATTATCATTGCCGCCTGAAATTTCTTCGCCAGCTATTTTCTTTAGATTTTTTACATACTCATCCACTATAGTCACATTCTTCCCTTCCCAATCCACTTTGTATGTGTAAATATTGGTTCCTGTCAGGCCGCGCTGATGGTCAAATAATTTAAAATACCTCAAGCCATGGCCCTGCATGAAAAACATCCTTGTAAACATTCCCCCTGCCAACTCCTTGCTTGACAGAACAGCATCGAGCTCATTTTCGTTTTTCGGGATTATTGTAATGCCAAAATCAAGAGTTGTGCCGTTAAATTCTTTGAACGATAATCCGTCATATGTTGTAAAAGCAGCAACTTTTGGCCTTACAATGCCCTGCTGGCCCATTGCAAAAACATCGTAATTTGTCATATTAACCTGAAATCCATTGCCGCATAAGTAAATTCCCGGGCTGCTTTTGCTGCATCCAACAACGCCGCCATAGCCTGGCCACGGCGAAACCCATGTGTTGGCTTCGCTATCGGTTGCTATTGACTGCATTTCAAAATATATGTTTTCTGCCCTTTCTGCGGTATAATTAAACCTTGCCATCATGTACTCGACAGCCTTTTCCTGTGGCATTTTTCTTGCATTAAACCATAAGTCAGCCCTTTCAAAATTCCAGCTTCCAAAATGCGACCACACGCCGCTTTTGCCTATCATGTCTTCAGATGCAATGAAATAAGCTTGTGGCGGATTGCAGTGGGTTAACGATAAAATTTTCTCAATACCCTTATCCGAAAATTTGAGCTCTTTCAGCATTTTTTCTGCAGACTTTTTATCTGCTGAAATAATCTGGTTCACTATTTTTAAAGATTTGTGGGTGTCATTTTCTGCCTTGTCTATCTCGGTAAATCCGATACTCAGGCCGCAGTCAAGCATTCTCAGAATGCCAATAGCATAAGTTTCATTCCTCATCATTAATAGCTTGCCTACCCAGTGCGCAGGTTGGAAAGTCTGGGTAGTTCCGTCAAAAGTCACCCTTCTTTCTGCAATTGCCTTAAAATGATGTCCAAAATCCCACCATGAAGTTATGATAGCATCTTCTTTTGAGTCCTGCTTTATAGCGTTTAAGGCATTGAACCATGCATCGTTTATTATTGGCAGGTCAGAGCCTGCTGCTGAAATTGCGCCTCTTATTGGATTCACATAAATCAACAGCAGCAAAACAATCAGGATTCCGCTGCCTACTGCCTTGTGTATCTTCAATTCTTTTGTTAAGCCTCTCGATAAATAGGAATAGCTCTTCCCAAGAGCGACTCCTAATGCCACGCTGAAGGCAGGCGCCAGCAGCAGAGTGAATCTTATTCCCTTAATGCTGGCAAAAATAGTTGACACTATCCATAAAGCTAGAAGTATAGACAGCTTAAAATCGTAAGATGAATCTTTTTTGTAAACAGAAATAAAAATCCATATAAAAATAGGAATAAGAATCCATATAATCAACCCAAACACCGAAAAATCCACATTCCATTTCACCAGCAGGAAATATAATGCATACCACAATATAGAGCCGATTATATAGAGAAAGTCAAATCTCCTGAGGCTGCCTTCTCTTGACACCGAAAGAATCAGCCCGGCTAGGCTTATGAAGAAAAGAAACTTGCCGCCCACAGAGTTTATTATTGCGTTGATTGAGCCCTCGTTCAGCTCTGCTACAGTTGTCAGCACATTTGGCCATAAATTGGGAGCCACGGGCGCTTTTATAGAGGGAAAACTCAATGGGCCTGACAAGCTGCCCTGGAATGTTTTTCCACCTGAAAAGAATGCGACAAAGGCGGCTGTCGAGGCAAAGTATATAACTCCAAACACAAGAAGGTTTCTTATTGTTATAATTGAAAAGAAATGCCTGATGCCCTTTTTTATATCGTTGAGACTTGTTAATACCAAATATGCCAATGTTAAGAAAATAGTTCCAAGCAGAAAATCGAAAATATACCACCATCCGCTCCATGCAAAAGTGAACATTCCTGTAAAGAAGCCTGCAAATACTGCCATTACACCCACCTTAATCAAGCTGTTAGCGCCTATTGTCGCTATAAACAGCCACGTTACAAGAAGAGGGAAGAATATGACCCATATATCGTTGTCAGCATGGCCAAACAAGGTTCTTCCCAAAAACGCCACATTAACTGCCATCATCGTGCCTGCAAAAAATCCGCCAAAGTCGCCTGCTATTTTCCTTCCAATTAGGAAAACAAGCAGCACGCACAAAGCTGAAACTAAAACAGGAAGATAAAAGCTAGTGCGCATCAAGCTCAAATCAGGAGTAAAGATATGAATTATCTTATAAAAATAAGCCAGCGAATATGGGTGGAACATATCAGGAAATACCTGCCTTCCAACCGGTGCCAGCTGATGCGTGTCATAAGGCACACCATCTCTCAAAACATCTCCCGGGTGACCATGCTCTAAGATATTTTTTGCATACCTGACCCAATAGTATGGGTCAATATCCGGCATATAATTCTTGCCATTCTCATCCTGAAAAAATGACTTAAAGTAAGCTGATGTGGCTCTTATCTGATCATCAATCTGCTTTTTGTTCTGGCTGATTACCTTCTGCAGCTCCGTATCAACAAGCGCATTTCTGTTTGCTTCAGGCAGGTTCGGATACTGCTGGCTTATTGAGGACATTATTTGCGACCTTACGCCATTTATCACGCTGTTTGTTGCCCATGAGTCGGTTACCGGCAGGAACCCGGCCTGCATTCTTACATAGATTGAAATGAAAATTGGTATAAGCGCAATGAATACAACACCATATTTTTTGAAGAAATCGATGGCATTGCCCCAGTTTACCGATATCTCGTCGCCGCTTCCTTCAGCATGTTTTTCTCCAGTCTTGAAAATTTTCTTAACTTTGCTGAAGTCAAAAGATAGTTCTGCTTCATCGTCTATTTTTTCTTCTTTATGCGTGGCATATTCTGTTTTTTCATCTTTTTTGTCGCTTTTGAATAAGTTTTTTATTTTGCTTAGGTCTATGACTATCTCTTCTTCATCTTTTTTTCCGTCCTTTATAGGCTTCTCAGCTGAGATTTCCTCGTGCTTATGCTCTTCTTTATTTTCTTTTTTCCTGAAGAAATTCTTTATTTTGCTAAAATCTACTGAAATCTCTTCATCTTCCTTTGAATCCATAAATCATGACCACCTCTTCAAAGAGAAAGAACATATTTTAAAAAGGTTTTTGTTTAGGAAAAAATCTTCTTCGCAAAGTACAAAAATCTGGGCTCCCTGAGCAAAAGATTGGCAACTAATGGTATTGGAGTGTCTCTGTCGTATTTTTTCAGGATTTTTCTTACCTTTTCTTGGCTCATCATCTCAATCAATTTTTCATAGTCTTTGTCCGAAAATCTGTTCAGCAAGCTTCTTAGTTTCAGGTGCAGAAGAAGCTCCTTTCCGGAATGCCTTTTGAATTCCTTGTTGTAATTTTTGCTGTTGACTATGCAGTCGCATAAAGTTTGCGCAGCTTTGAGAGAGGGAATTATGCCTCCGCCGGTTGTAGCTTTAACTTGAGTGGCAGCATCTCCGATCAGGTAAATATTCCCATTTTGTATTGCCATTTTCGGATTGTATAACGGTATCAATCCTGATTCCCAGCATAAAATCTCTTTTTTTCCTGTCCTTTTTTCAAGAAACCTGTAAAAATATTCCTGCGCATTCTCAAGGCAGCCTACTCCAAGCCTTGCTGCCTCATCGCTTTCAGGCACGCACCAGCCAAAAAAGTTAGGGAAATCGCTCCCAAAATAAGTTTCAAAAGCTTTTGTGTCCATGCTCAGCTTTACTTTTGCCTGCATTCCTATATAGTGCTTATAGTTTGAGTCCATTCCAGCTGCTTTTGCAACAGCAGAGTAAGGCCCATCAGCCCCAACTATAACATCAGCCTTTATTTCTTTGACACTATTGTTTTTTTTGTCCTTGACCTTGATTTTGCTTTTGCCGTTAAGCTGCAGGAATTTATGATTCAATAAAATTTTAGCTCCCTGCTCTTGCGCCATTTCCGCTACAAACTCATCAAACTTGTTGCGCCACATGACAATCTCATCAACATTCACTTCTATTCTATCTCTTTTGCCAACAACAATCACTTTATTGAGCATTTTGGCTATAACATTCTGCTTAAGCCTGAAGAACTTTTCTATGGAATGTGTTACTATGCCAGTGCACTGCACAGGCGCCCCAATTCTGTCATGCTCTTCCAGAATTGCAACATCCTTTCCCTGCCTAGCCAGCAAATAGCCAAGATAACTGCCAGCAGGGCCAGCCCCAACAATAGCTATCATATAAATCGTTAGTATTCATTTTACATTTAAATATATTGCTGAATAACGAGACTGTTACATTAATCATGTCTGAGAAAAGAGTGTCGTCTATACCTAGTGACATAAGTATTTATACAAATCAAGCTTAAATCTTCTTGTTCTGTAGTAAGAGCATATTGCTGACTTGAAGTCAGTGAACGAGTCATAGAATGTTGAGCCCAAGACTTCATCCTTTCCCTGATTCCAGC
>JACPTC010000064.1 GCA_016192985.1 Candidatus Woesearchaeota archaeon
AAAGGATTTAAGATAAAGGAAATCCCGATTACATTTACCGATAGGACAAAGGGATATTCAAAACTGGGATTGCCGCAGCTTATAGCAGGTTATTTCATGGTATTAAAATTAAAGATAAAGCATTTGTTTGGAATGATATAAGTCATATTCAATATAAAAACCGAAATATTTAAATATTACATTGTATTACATGGATAATACTATGGAAACTGTAACATTTAAACTTCAGGAAGATGTTGTAAAGAAAATAGATTCAGTCTTAAAACCTTTGCATTTCAGCAATAGGACAGAATTTATCAGGGAATCTATCAGGGAAAAGCTAAACTCGATAGAAAAAGACATTGTTCTACAACATCTAGTGGCTTTTAAAGGCACTGCAAAAAAGAAAATAAGCGATAAGGAACTACACAAGATTAGGGATGGGGTTGCCAGCGAATACGCCAAAAAATTTGGTATCAAGCTAAATTAATTCTTCTGGCTTTTTGATAGTTATTTTATCTTTTAACTTTCTGAAATGGCGGTCTCTTGTCACCATAACTGCATTAGCGTCTCTAGCTAGTACCCCATGAACAGCATCTCCTAAAGGAATCTTATGCTCTTTTGACAAATCAGCAGCTTCTTTTAATTGCTTTTCATTAATTTCAACTTTTTCAAGCAATTCTGATACGCCTTTGAAGAGCTTACCAATAGTTTGCTTATCGTAAGCGTGTGATAATTCCTCAACAACAAAATCTGAATAAACAATTTTCTCTTTATTGGCACGTATTTTCTTGAACAATTCAAATGCCAATTCTCCAAGATTTTTGGATTTGTCTTTCCTGTTTTCATGGAGGTCTCTCCAAATTGCTGTGTCTACGTAATATTTTGATGCCATCATTGTTTTAGCATTGGGTTATGTATTTATAGTTTGCTTAAACTTTGATAATTAGATGTTTCAAACAGTTGTTATTAAATATAATCTAATATTATTAGATTAAAATTAATGGTAAATAATAGAAGTCTTTAAATATTAGTTGTACATTACTGATTTATATGGTAAAAGTTAGAATTGAAAATGAAACTAAGGAAGAAAAATTTAAAAGAATAGCTGAAGCAAGGGTTAACAAATTACTCGAGCAGTTTGCCATCTTAAGAAATTGCTCAAATACTCAAGTGTATAGCTATTCTGAACCTCAAATAAACAAGATATTCAAAGCTCTAGAAGAAGAATTGAGAATAACTAAAGTAGCTTTTCAGTATAATAAGAAAGCAAGGAAAGGCATAAAACTTTAAAATGGAATTTGTAAAAAGGCTATTTGGAAGCAAAGAAGTTGAAACTAATGTCGATGAAACAATATTTTCAGCCAGTTTTGAAAAAGAAAAACAAATAGTTTCTGCTTTAAATATGGTTGGTGCTGGTTTTGAAGCACGAGGCGGAAGTTCATTAATGTTAACAGAAGCAGTTGAGAATGGTGTCGATGCAATTATAAAATTCAATGAAAATAAAAAAAAGAAAATCAAAGGAAAAATCAAAGTGCTGATTGACAAAGACAATGAAAGAATATTGATAATAGATAATGGCACTGGATTTTTGCAAATCAAGCACGTTTGCGAGAAACCTTTTGATTCATTGAAAGAGCTGGATATTACTCAAACAGGAAAATTTGCTAGAGGATTGCAGGGGTTTAGAGCATTTTGTGAAAATTTATATTTCATCACAAAAAGACTTCCCGAAGATATACCTTCCAATGAAACTGATGTCATACCTGCTAATGCAGGTTCTTCTAGGCTTGTAGTTAAACTTGAGTTTAATTCAATGTCCAGTAAAGTTAAAGTAAAATATATAGATAAGTCCAAATTTGATGAATATTCAAATTCAGAGCATGGTACAATTTGCATATATGAAAAATGGAAACCTGGACTGTTTGAAAAATTTAATGTAAATATGTTGTTTAAAAGACTTCAACACCATTTTGGAGAATTAATTAGAAAAGGAGAAATACGAATACTCGTAGAATCATACGAAGGAAAAATCGCGGAAATAGGACCTGAACAAGAAAAATTTCAGGAAGTTGAACCAAGAGACTATTCAGGATTTACTCCCATAGTCATCAATCCAATTCCTTATGATAAAAATGAGAAAAAAGGAGAAATAAGTTTCAATTTGCACTTGTGTGATAGGGGTAGAAGTGATAGATGGAATCAGCCCTACTTGCTTTTTCAAGGAAGACCAGTTGGAGATGGATTTGTCTCAGAAATAGATGAATTTGCAGAACGTCCTATATGGAAACATAGGTTTCTTACTGGATATGTAACATGTGATTTTTGTGAAATTAACGAACTAAGACAAGGTTTAAAAATTAATGATGAACGTGATCTTTTATTCAAGGAACTTCTCAAAATTGAAAAATTACTTGAGAATAAAGTAAAGGAACATTCCAAAGGATTGTATGAGTTAAAGTTACAGAGACAAGTTAGCGAACTTGTAAAGGATTTACAATTATTTTTTAAATCAAAGAATATATTTAATTTTAAGATAGCTAAGAGTATGGGATTTCTCTCAAAAGAAAACAATGAGATTGAAGTTGTGGAGTTAGCAAAGTCAACCGGTCAAGACCCTAATTTGGAAGTAAAAAATCCTGCAGGAGAAGGTACAGAAATATCTGGCATGGAAAAATTTGAAAACACAAATGTAAAAAAGGAGGAAGGGGGACAAGAAAAAACATTAAACCCTGATTTAGGAACACATGGAGATGGTCATGGCCAAATAAAGGCAGGTGGTCTAGGAGAAGATGCAAAAGTTGCCGAATTGCAAGATAAGGATAAAGAGAAGGGCTTTAAAGAATCTGAAAAAGGTATTAATAAACCTACAGAACAAACACAACCTCACGAGACTGGGGGAAATGATAAAATTAAGAGAAAAGGAATGAGGCATAAACCTCGTGGATTTGGCATGGTATTTCAGGATGACGAATTTAATGAAGACCTATCATGGTTTGATGAATTGAATTCAGTTGTCATAATTAACTCACAACATCCTAGATACTTATCAAGATTAGAAGATGAATCTCACTTTAGAGATTTAATGAATTATTTAGCAGAATTGTATGTTTGGGAAATAACCAAACTAGTACATTCGAAAGATGATGAACTCCAAAAAGGTATGAAATTTCTCGACTATAAATTTGAATATTTTGAAAAGATGAGAAGAGACCAGCAAGAAGGTGTCTATGCAAATGATTCAGAGTGATCTTCAAAGCATAGTGGATTTCTATTCAACAATTATTAGTAAAGAAAGAGTAGGCTCTAGATTTGAGGCTCATGATGTAAAAAAGATATGGAAACTTGGAGACATGATTATATCTACCATCAAACCTCTTGATTTAACAAGTTTGTTACCTAAGTTAGATCAAATTCACAAAATTAAAAGCATTCGTTATCGAGACATGCTTTACAGGGCTGCAATCACTTTTAGAAGATACTGGCAAGAGGAAACACAATACAAAGAAGTAGTAAACTATCTTAACATATGGAGAAAACTAAGGGCATTTTATCCAGTCTGTGAAGAAATTCTTAAAGGAGATGCTAAATACACAATAAATGACGTTGATAATTTAATTAAACAATGCAAGGATAAGACTGCTGAAGAAATAATTGAATTAACAAAAAGACTGCGAAAAAAAGATGATAAAATTCTTGAAGAATTGAGAATAGATTTATACGAGTTCAGGGAATCTCTTATTAATGTATCGGATGAATTACTCAAAATAATAGAAGAAGACTCAAAAACTGAGAATGAGTTGAGAAAAATATATTCTCCAGAACAATTACGAGCTTTTAGATTATTATTGTCTGCTTTGCAGAAGGAAGAAGTATACTTAAAACATAACCAAGGAATCAAGAAAACAGTAAAAAAAGTGTTATCTCAAACAGATTTAGAAATAGGTAATCAATTAAATGAGATTTTTAACTCTATTAATAGATTTATAAATAACGAAAAAGCTAGAATCTTAGTCAGAAAGGAAATTCCTGTTACTTTTATAGGCAATTTATCAACATATTTAAGGGCGGTAGAATCTGACGCAAACAAAGAACAATATAAAAAAAATAAGGAGATTCTCAACAAATTTATAGGAAAAATGAGTTCATAATATTTTAAAGAAAGATGGCAATCAAATCAAAAATAGTGAAAGTCAAAATTAAGCAAAGCCCCTATTAATATTTTTGAGTGCGTTCCTTGATTCTTGTTCTTTATTATCCATACGTTGTACAAGATTATAGTAATTAGAATATATATATTAGAATATGGATAATATGATTATAATCACTAACAAATAGAAAAACTTTTAAATAGATGTTGCTAAACCAATATTTAAATTAGCCCCAGTTGAAGAGGAGTGATAATGAAAAAAGAGGGTTTAGGTGGTTTGAATAATTCTCAGGATTTGAAAGGTAACTTTAAAAAGAGGTACGTATTAACTCTATACTTCAAGGAAGGGGGGTGTGTTTTTTAATGAAAATAGCTATACTTACACCTACGTTTAATTACTATAGCGGTATTGATAGGGTAGCTCAAGATAGGGCAGAGCGACTTTCAAAAAAAGGTCATAAAGTAACTGTTTTTGCATTTGAAGCAAAAATTAAGCCAAAAGGTTATAAAACTATAAGAATATATATATCACAATTTTTAGAAAGGTTTTATAGGTTATTTCCATTCTTGTATTTTAATAAAAATATTATTAAAAAACTTAAAGAGTTTGACCAAATAATATCCTTTAACGAACCGATGGATTCTATTGCAGTTCAAGCAAAAAAAAGATATAAAATAGAATATATTGCTTGGTTTAGTGGTTTTTATGCGCGTGGTGAAAATCTGCTAGAAAAAATTTATATGACTATCTTTAGATATTTTTATCTTAAAGATCTTAAACAAGCCGATAAGATTGTATGTGTCAGTAACACTATTAAAAATAAATTAATTAATTCTGATATTGATATTAAAAAAACAAAAGTTGAATATGATTTAAATAATATTGATAAATCTAGATTTAATAGAAATGTAAAAAAAATGAATTTAAGCAAGATAAATGAAATAATTAGAAATTATAATTTACAAAACAAAAGAGTGTTCCTGTATGTAGGTAGACTTGCCACTAGCAAAAGAGTGGATTTGTTAATTAAAATGTTCAAAATGGAAAAAAATGAACATCCAGAATATAAACTTATAATAGTAGGAAAACCAACATTTAAAAGATATTTCAAAAAATTATTAAGTATGGCTGATGAAGATGTAATTTTTACTGGCGAAGTATATGATAAAGATTTACCAGCTTATTATGCTGTATCTGATGTTTTTGTAACGGCATCGCAAGATGAGGGATTTAATTTGCCTGCTGTGGAAGCTCAAGCTTGTGGTAAACCAGTAGTTGCTTTTGATGTTGGATCTAATAGGGAATTAATTAAAAAAGGTACTTTAGTTCGAGAAGGAGACATAAATGGGTTCACTAGTGCTATGAATAGTTATGCTAATTCTGTCCGTTAAAAAGACGATTTATTTAAAAATAAGCGATGAATTCTATCAATAATTTACCTAAATAACACTATCATAAAACTGCTAAAATGAATTTAATCGAGAAATTAAAAAATCAGGAAAAATACACGAAATACTCAATATATCTTATTATAATTTTTTCAATTATAGTAATTACCTTGGCTTCAGTCTATCATGTTTCAGGAGACGGCTGCTGGCATATGCCCGTTGGAAAGTACATTGCAAAAGAGCATAAATTCCCGCTTTTTGAGCCGTTAGGAAGGGATGAACCGTTCTGGAGCCCGCCTTTATACCACATCGCTATTGCGGCTGTTTACAGTATTTTCAGCATTTTCGGGGGCAATATTGCAAATTCTGCACCAAAATTCATCCCGCCTTTTTTCGGAATATTGTCGCTTGCGTTTTCATTCTTAACTATAAGGAAGCTGCTTAACTCCAGAACAGCCTTTTACTCAATACTTTTCATGGCTTTTGTCCCAATCTTTATTGATTACAGCGTATTGAGCTATGCTGAAAGCATTCTTGTGTTTTTTGTTGTTTTGAGCGTTTACCTTCTGATCAATAACAAAATTGCCTTATCAGGAATTGCCGCAGGGCTTTCCATACTGGCAAAATACAATGGTGTTTTTATTTTGCCTATCCTGATTTATATTCTCTACAAAAGAAATGATAAAAAGGCTTTTCTTAAAAAATCAATGGTTCTTGCTTCATTCTGTATTTTAATAGCTATGCCGTGGCTCATAAGGAACTGGATATTGCTTGGCAATCCAATATGGCCGTTTCTGAATTTCATTTTCAGCGGAATTGAAGCTAAATCATATTCAACACTTGACTTCAGCAGGATTGTCCATCCTAATATCATTTCATTTACTTTGCTTGGATTTTTCGGGGTTCCTGACGGCAATTATGCCGCATTTTCATTTTTTGGCCTGCCATTGATTAGGATTTTGCTGCCATTGTGGCTTGTAGCCTCTATTGTTTTTATAACTCCTGCATTCATTGGCATTTTTCATTCAAAAAAAGCTCCAGAAGCAAAAATTTTCATTTTATGGCTTTCATCTTATTTTATCCTGTTCTTGCTTTATGTACTAAACGTTGGGTGGTCAGTGTCAAGGATGCTGCTGCCGGCTTTTCCTGCACTGGCTGTTTTTTGGGCTTTTGGATACAAAGTGCTGATGCAAAAGGCGATATTCAGAAAAACCGCATTTTTAATATTGGTTATTGCTGCCGGGCTTGTGTTTTCTGAATTTATTAAATTTATCCTGGCATCAAATGAATGGAGTTTTTACAATCATGATTTTGAATGGGTAAGGCAGAACACAGCGAAAGAATCTGTGTTCATAGCCAGCGGCCAGTGCATTCCTTACAATATTGAAAGAACATCATTGCATTTCAGCGAGGAAAACATAAAAAATGCGGATTACCTATGGCTCAACCAGAATTTCAGGCTTGACAAGAGGTCCGTTCTCAGTCAAAATGAAATCCAGTCAATTCATTCCAGAAACTTCAAAATTGCTTATGACAACAAATCTACCGGAACTAGGATTTACCAGATCAAACAATGAATTTTGGCTTGAAGAGATAGGATTCATCAAAAACTTTCAGTATGTAGGAATCATCGGCTTTTCTGAATTTCTGTATGAGTTTTCTTTTTTCAATTATAGACTTCAGGCTCATGGCAACATATGCAATTGCCTTTATTCTGGATAAAGCGATGCTTATTTTTAAAGCCAAAATATCCTTAACAATCGCAATGATTCTCGCAAACAACACATATGGCAGAAACAAGGCAATTCTTTTTATTGAAAATATCTTCAAAAAAGTTTCAAGCAGGTTCCTTTCCATAAGGAAGGTGTTGAACGATTTTTTTGCCTTTTGAGTTGTTGCGGCATGCACATGATAAATAATGGCGTCAGGCACAAATACTGTTTTCATGCCGCTCAATCTTATCCTCAAACCCAAATCCAAATCCTCGGCATAGACAAAATAATCCCTGTCAAATAAATAACCGTACATTTCTACAAAACTCTTTCTTATTAATCCCACTCCCATGTAAGGAATTTCCCTGACAGCATCTGGATTATTTCCCTTAATGTGGCCGTTGTAAAAAGCCCTTGAAACCCATGTTCCATTTGATTTAAGCTTTTTGTTGTAAAAGTTCGCAAGCGCCGGGGCAGCCATTGCAATATTGCCATCTGCTTCAATTGCCTTAACCATGCTCTTAAGGCAATTTTTATCGAGCTTCATGTCATTATTGAGGAAGAAGATGTACTTGCCTTTGCAGTGCTTCAAAGCAGAATTAATGCCGCAATAGCCAATGTTCTCCTTATTTTCGACAAGTATCACATTCTTATAATTTTTCCTTATGAACTGCTTGCTTCCATCGCTTGAATTGTTGTCAACAACTATTATTTCAAAACTGCCAAAATTGATGCCTTTTATTGAATCGAGAATAATTTTCAGCAAATCTTTCCCGTTAAAATTTACTATTACAACAGAAACTTTGATTTTTTTATCTGGCATTTTTCCCCTTCTGGTTATGTCTTATTTAAAATTTACTAAAATAAAGAAAGGTTTATAAAAGTCGGCTATTTTTGGCGCATAATGCAATTAACAATACCTTCTAGAAAGAACGTAAAAGAAACTAACGAAGGCGACCCGCTCAAATATTATTATGTTCCCATTATAAGGTACCCTTTTCTTCTTAGGCTAAAAAACGCCGTTGATTTGCTTGACACTAAAAAGTATGACAAATTGCTGGACTTAGGGTGTGGTTCGGGCATCTTTCTGCCGGAATTAAGCAAGCATACAAATAACCTTTATGCCACAGATATGCATAATAATATGAAAGATGTTAAGAGGATGGCGAAAAATGAAGGAGTCAAAGTTAAACTTTTTCATAGCAATATACTCAAAGGCAGTTTTATAAAAGAAAAATTTGATGCAATTGTTTGTGTTAGTGTATTAGAGCACTTAGACAGGCTGGATATCGCACTTGACAACATCAATAAAATTCTTAAAGATGACGGCGTTGCGGTATTTGGCTTTCCTTCAAATAATTTCATTGTCGATACTGCATTAAAGCTTCTTTGCTGGAATATAGAAGAGCATCATGTATCTTCGCACCAGAATATTTTAAAGGCAATTCAAAACAAGATGAATATAGTGCAATTTAATAATATACCAAATATAAAAAATCCAAAAAGAGCCATATACATAGTATGCAAATGTGTAAAGAAATAGCATTTGGATTAGTGGTCAGTCACGACTAAGTAAATATCAAAATTCTCAAGCTTTGCGTCTGATATGGAGTATGGCAAAAACCCTCCGCCATAAGTGTAAAATCCTGCATGCGCCCGACCATTTTGAGTTCTTATTGGCAAAGACCCATCATAACTTACAGTTTCAAGCAACACTGTTCTTTTCTTGAGTTCTGATATCATTTTTCTTGGAGACGGGATTCTGGCTTTTGCTATTATATCCCCTTTTTTTGGCTCATTGCTTCCTATAAGCAGAACTTTATAATTTTTATTTTCCATGTAATACTGAAAACCATAGTGGCCCAAGAACCATACAGTATTGTTGCTTGATTTGTATTTGTCCGCTACATTATAGGCAAAATCCTTATAAACTGTTGCAAAATTAAAATCCGCTAATGCCACAACAATTCCTGTAGCCATTGTTGCGAAGAGCATAATCAAGAGAATTGGTATTTTTTTGAGCTTATATCTTTCTGCATATTTGTCAAATAATTTCATATAGACCAATACCAATGGCGGCAGGAACAAAGTGTTGTATTTCACTGAACCGCCTGATATGAAACCGCTGTTGAATATATAGACACCAAAAAACCAGATCAATAAAAAGAATGTGTTCGAGTCACATCTTGAGTTTCTGAATGACAAAGTAGATTTTATGCAGGGTGTAATTTTATTGCAATATTCTGCTATCACTGCCAAAATAAAAAATGCCGAACTTGCAACAAAAACAGTAAACATCATCAGCTGGGGAATAGTGTATTGTCCTGAAATGAAATTCTCCGAGACTTGGTATAGCAGAAACGCCATTACTACTGTTATAGAGACACAAGCTGCCAATAACATCCAGTTTCTTTTCTTGTATAAAAAAGGGTACAAAAAGAAGAATGTAAAAATAGTGGCGCCTCCGATGTAGCTTAGATTGGCTATAAAGTAAGCCACGTAAATTTCCATGCCTCCTGCAGATTGTTTTAATTGAAATAAAAACGGTATGTATCCCAAAATCAAGACGTCGTTTTGAAAAAAATAGTTATGGATTGAAAATAATGTAATCATGGCAATCGGAACAAGCGTATACGCTGTATATCTTGGCTTTTTTTTCAAGATTGCATAAAGCGCAAGCAAAGGTATTATCACTATTGCATTGGGCTTTGTAAGATAGGCGAGACCTGCTGCAAAACCTCCCAAGAACATAAGCTTATGATTTGATTTGTCAGTTCCGTATATAAAAAGTGCCGTAGCCAATAAAAACATGGAAATCATAGGAACATCTGGCATGATATTATGCGACATTACCAAATATGTGGGCGTTGACACCATAATAAGCGTAGGTATAAGCGCATTGATTAGAAATTTTTTAGCCAAGAAATAAAAAGATATTCCAGCTAGAATTTTAAATATGATAAACGATAAGTGCACGGTTATTTCTGACTTTCCAAATAAGACAAATATCAGTGCAGCATAATAAGAAACTAGAGGCGTGTCGTCAATGTGTGATGCTTGTCCGCTTTGAGAAGACCATTCAAAATTGAATGAGTATGGCCTTAAAGGATCTTTAGTTATTTGCTCAGCAACGTACATGAAGGGGGTGTCATCAACATGATATGGCTTTGATATAAAAGGCAGGGACAAAATTATGGATAATAGGGTTATTATAAGAATTGCTGATTTTTCACTCGCCATAATTTATCCTTTCATGGATTATTGTGCCTTTACGATTTTTTGTCTTTTATTAATATCCATCCTTAGCCTAATCAATCCCATAAGCTCGTGCAACACAATCTTTGGTATAGACTTTAAAGGAAAAACATTTGTCTTGCCGTCAAATCTTTTAAAATGCCTCACAGGAACTTCGAGTATTTTGTAGCCTTTATACTTTGCCCTTATAACAAACTCTGACGTAAAAAACATAAGCCTGCCTATGCTTGGCAGTATATCTTCAACAGCACTCTTCTTGAATAACCTAAAACCCGTATCAGTGTCGTACAACCTCAGTCTTGGAAACATCACTCTTGCCAAAATATTAAACCCTCTCGAAAGTATAATTCTATGGAAAGGGTCTTTTCTCTTGAGCTTTCTTCCAAGGATTATATCATATATTCCAGTATGTTCATATAATTTCCAGAAATCTGGGGGAGCAAACTGGTAGTCAGAATCAACAAGAAATATCCACTCGTATTTTGCATGTTTAATCACATCTATTATAGCTTTTTGGTAGCCTTTTCTCTTTGAACTCATAAAAAGGACCAAAGGCATTTCTCTTTTCATGCGCTTAAGGATATGCCTTGTATTATCTGTACTTCCATCTTCAGCTATTATAATTTCAAAGTCTATTTTCCCTTTGAACTCATTATAATAATCATTGATGCTTTTTCCAATAGTCATCTCCTCGTTGTGTACCGGTATGACAACAGAAATTTTCGGGGTGTTCATAAGTTATCTTTTTTATAGTTTATCTTATACCACTCAATTGTTTTTTTCAGCCCTTCTTCAAGGCTTGTGCTGGCTTGAAAATCAAACTCCTTTCTTGCTTTATCAACATTCAGGCACCTCCTTGGCTGGCCGTCCGGCTTTGTATTGTCCCAGATTATGCTGCCTTTGAAGTCAGCTAGCCTTGCTATCAGCTGAACAAGATTTTTTATGGAAATTTCCCTGCCTGTGCCCAAATTAACAGGGTCGCTTTTGTCGTATCTGATTGCGGCAAGCACAATCCCTTCTGCAGCATCTTCAACGTAAAGAAACTCCCTTGTGGGATTTCCTGTGCCCCACACAACAAGGTCTTTTCCATTGTTTTTGGCATCAAACACCTTTCTTATGATTGCAGGTATCACGTGAGATGTTCTCAAATCAAGATTGTCGAATGGCCCGTACATGTTGGCAGGCAGCAGGAATATAGAATTAAAACCGTATTGCTTCCTGTATGCCTGCGACTGCACAAGAAACATTTTTTTTGCAAGCCCGTAAGCGGCATTTGTCTCTTCAGGATAGCCGTTCCATAAATCCTCTTCCTTAAATGGAATATCGATTATTTTTGGGTATGCGCAGACAGTTCCAATAGCGACAAACTTCTCAACATTGGCTTTTCTTGCTTCTTCCATGAGCTGCACGCCCATGATTATGTTGTTGTAAAAAAGCTCGCCTGGAATTTCTTGATTCAAGCCTATGCCTCCAACCTTAGCTGCAAGATGTATCACAATATCTTTATCCTTGACAACCCTTCTGCACGCTTCTTTCTCCCTTAAATCGTCTGCTTTTGAGCTTGGAACTATTATATTAGCTTCTGAAGCGCCATGCTCCATAAGTTTTTTATGCACAAACTTGCCTACAAATCCCTTGCCGCCTGTAAGGAGAATTTTTTTATTCCTTAGATTAATATCTGGCATTTTTACTCCATCTGTAATATAAAATATATTAATGCCAAAGAAATTAAGAGGATATTTAAAACTTACTAAGCAGGACAGTCTGGATGTTGGTTGTGCAATTCTATTATCTTGTTGATTTTATCTTGAGGGATTTTGTTATGCGGCTTTTGAAGATTGTTTCTCCATTCTTTTAAGCCGTCAAAATCTTCATAAAGATTCATCATTCTTAAGAATTTGTTGTACTTTTCAGGGCTTAAAGTCATTAATTGTTGTTTTAATAACTTTAGATTGTTTTCTTTTTTCGATATGATTATTGATTTAAAATCACCATTTTGAATTGAATTTATGCCTAACCTTTTCAAGCATTGTTGGAATAATAATCTTTCATTCGGGTCTTTTGCTGTTATGAAAACTCTGTATCTCTTATCAGGAATATACACTTCTACATTTGATTCTCCAGCTATTATACCTTTCATAAACCATCTAACCTCATTATCATTAAATTCAAGAATTTTATAAAAGATATTTTTAATAAAACTTTTTAATATTTGACTAAATAAGTTAGAGCCCATCTCAATTATCAATGTTCCATAATCATAAAATCCTACTTGTATATTTTTAGTATTCTTAATGTAGCTAACCTTTTTAGGATAAGACCACTCCAGAGATAATCCAATTTTAGAAATCCAATAATCAATGACTTTGTTTTCTACTTCTTTTTTATAATTTTCATCAGAAGGTTCGTTAATGTTGACTTTTATGTACCATTTCCAAGAATCTTTTGGTAAATCAAATTCTTTTTCAAACCATTCCATGACTTTTTTGACTAATCTGTATTCATGGTTACAGAATACAACTTTACCATCATGCTGTTTTCCCATTTCAGCTTGCAATAATCCCAGAACTTCAAAAGTTTCCTGATTTCTTCTTACATATTTTGGGAGCAATAATTCATATTTTTTCTTGCCAACAAGTCCTGTATGGTTATGCAGTTCGGTAAAATAAGATAATTTTATGTAATTGCCATTTTCTTCTCTATTTAAATCAAAACTTTTTTCTGGAAAATTCTTACAGATAACTCTACTTGGAATAAATTCTTCCAAACAAATTTTTTGATTTCTATATGAGTTCATTTTTAATCATCGAGTTTCCTTGGTTGAGACTGCGTAAATGATTTTGGTTTAAGTACTTCACGTCGGGAGATGTCCAGTGCCCATTGCTACTTCAAAATATATATTAGAAAACCAAAATCATAATTTGGCAGTCGAAACATGTTTGAGGTGATTAAAAATAACGAGCTATCAAAAAATTTGTAGAATTTCTTTTATAAGTTTAAGAATTTTCAGCAGCAGCCAAAGGATAATTAAGAAAAAATATTTGTTACTACTCTAGCGGTACGATTTTTGCACTTTTGCCCTAGCCTGCCCATGCCTGTTCGGTTTTGCAGGTTCTTTTCTCCTAATATCCGCTACAAGCAAGTTTCTATCATAACTCAAGAAAATCTCCTTTAATTTATCGCTTTTTGTATAATTTATCAAGGCTTTGGCTACTGCAAGTCTCAGCGCTTCTGCCTGACTTGTGATGCCCCCTCCAACAACTTTGACATCAATATCCACTTTGTTTGCAATGTCCCCTGCCAGAATCAAAGGCTCCATTAACTTAAGCCTTGAAATTTTTGGGCTAACAAATTCAAGCGGTATGTTGTTTACCCTCACAAAGCCACTCCCCTGTCTTAATGTGGCTCTTGCAATTGCAGTTTTCCTTTTTCCAGAGGCATTAATCATTTTTGTCATTTCCCACCTACAGCCCTGCAGATATCTCTCACTTTGATATAGTCTGTCGACTGCAATTTTTTAGCTTCAGAGTTTTCCATAACAATTGGTTTTTCATTTATTAAGTTGTCAGGAATGCCTACGTAGCACTTAACATTTTTAAAAGCCTCTCTGCCTCGCGCCATCTTGAACGGAAGCATACCTCTTATTGTTCTTTTAACCAGCAAATCAGGCTTTTTATAAAAAAATGGAGCCTTTCCCGGGGCTTTTCTATGAAGCTTGGTTTTATACACCCCCAAAATAGCTTGCTTTTTCCCGCTTACAACACATTCTTCACAATTTATCACATGCACTTTGTTGCCTAGCAAAGCCTGTTTTGCAACAAAGCTGCTAAGCCTTCCCAAAATCGCATCTTTTGCTTCTACTATCATTTTAACCAATTATCCTTATTCCTTTTCCGCTTGGATTTTCTCTGCTCAATTCCAGCAATGGGATTATTTTTGCACCTGCTTTCTCAATCTTTTCTTTTGCCCCATCTGAAAATTGAAATGCGGATATTGTAAGCCTGTGATTCAGGTTGCCTGCGCCAAGAACTTTTCCAGGCACCACCACAATCTCATTCTCTTTTGTGTACCTGCTTATGCTTGATAAATTGACAACTCTTCTCTGCCTTGTGGGCTTTTCTAGGTCACTCGCAATCCTTTTCCACAAATTTACAGAATGCTCATTGCTTCTCTTTTTTAATTCATGGACCAATCCTTGTAATAGCGGATTTGTCGGTCCTGTTCTGTTTGCCATTTTAATATTTTAATGATTTTTATTTTTATAATGCGGGGGAAGGGATTCGAACCCTCGCAGCCACTAAGGCATACGGTTTTTGCTTAGCGACCTCAACCGTATTCATTTGACCGGGCTCTGACACCCCCGCACTGAGTATGTTAGCACTTCCTTTAAGGATTTCATATCTCTGTTTGAGTGTAGTGCGAGGTGGACAGAATCCAAATCTCTTCCAAATCTCAAATTTAGTAATGTGCTTTGGATTATTTGAATCAATTAGTTTGAAGTATTTGATTACATTTTCTCCATCAATTTGTACCCTATTCAGATTATTCCAATTTTCAACCTTTTGTTTATATGATTTAACTATTATATTTTTAATTTCAAATTCTTTTAATATCTTACTTACTTCACTAATCAGTTCTTTAGATATGCTACTGATACTAATTCGTATTTTCTTGTAACTCTTTTTCTTGTTTGTGATACAATAAACTGTCCCGTCTGTATCAAAATGACCCCTCAAAAATCCTTTCATAAACTCCTTCTTTTCTAAAACCCATTCAGGAATTTTTAATTCTTGTTTTATACCTACTGGAACACCGAGCGAAACTAAGTAATTACAAATTTCTTTATTTTCTGTGCTAATTCCATAATAGGGCTTCTTACCTTTATACATTGTTGTAGGGATTTTAGCAATCATTTCATCAAATAATAGTTTAACATAATTATCATAATGTTCTCTATCTTCAATTATATGGCCCCTCATCTGAAATCTTAATTTTCCTCTATTTTTTCCGGAGTGCCTTCTTGTTAAGCTTCCATCTCCAAAACATAAACCTACAATTTCTGCTGTTTTTTCGTTTCTTATTACTTCCATTTTGATACCTCCACAACTATTAAGTCGTAGAGTTTAATTATGATTTTTGAGCCATATATTTTTAGGCTTACCGTAGCCGACATTGCAAAGCAAGGGAAAAACATAATGAACGAAAAGTCTCCTTTTATCTGCCACCCCCGCATAAGCGGGACAAATTATATTAAGCTATTTAGCTTTCTTTAACTCTTCTACAAACTCGTTAAGCATCTCATCAAAAATGTCAATTGCCTTATTTACCATCTCCTTGCAGCTTAACTGACCAAATGATTCAATGTAAAACACAAAATCTGTATCGCTTGCAGTAACTTTGACATTTTTATCTATCTCTGAAAAGTTCAACGACAAATCGCAGTCAAGCACTTTGTCTTTGTTTATTGCCAGCTTTCTGTCCCTTATCTCAAAAATATTGTTGTGGTCTACCTCTATTATAGATTCAGGATTTTTTACTTCGCCGGTGATTTCTATAATCGGCCTGTATTTGTAATAAACATGGCCTGGGCTCCATTTGATATGGTCTTTTCCTTTTCCCAAAACTGAAGTAGCCTCAAGTTCAAGAGACTGGCCTTTCAGAAGCTTTACAATAGGTATATTGCCATAAACCGGCTTCACAGCTGGATCTTTGCTTTTAATCTCAGAAGCATAAACACTGCCAATTTTTGTTGTTTTCAGCACCATCTTCAGCTGGCATCTATTGCAGCCCTTGCCTTCGCATTTGCATTTTTTAGGTATATTGTAGGATTTTAAGTCTGTCTTTAATGGAATTAACCCAAGCCTGTGCGCTACCATCTCATCGTAAAGTACAGAGTTGTTCTTTATAAACTCAACATCCTCAACAGCCATTGTAGGAACCTCGTCAAGGATAAGCCTTCTTAGTGTGTTCGCATAGACTGAATTAGAGTCTTTCAAAATAAAAGACAATTTGCCTTCATCCTTATTGTTGTCAAGAACCCTTATTTCCATTTTAGCCTCCTCAAACGCGCCTTCCTCTTTTGCCGCCTTTCTTTCTGCAACCGTCATGCGGCAATGGCGTAACTTCCTCTATAATCCCAATCCTAAGCCCCATTCTTGATAAAGCTCTTATCGCTGCTTGTGCACCTGGGCCTGGGCTTGTAGGGCCATTGTGCCCGCCTGGCGCTTTTATCTTAACATGAATGCCAGTTATACCCTTGTCCATGGCAATTTCAGCCGCTTTTTTTGCAGCAATCATTGCAGCTGTGGGAGAGCCTTCCATACGGTCGCTCTTTACAACCATTCCTCCTGAGCCAACAGCTATTGTTTCTGTGCCAGTTATGTCAGTGATGTGGATAATTGTGTTGTTGTATGACGCATAGATATGTGCAATTCCCCACCTTTGCTGCCTTTGTTCCATTTTATTCTGCTTTTAATTTCTGTTCTTTTGAATCGTTTGCGAGATTTATAGGATGAATCAACTTTATATTAGGCTCTTCTTCAATGGAAACTAAATATGATGGAGTGGTTATCTTCCTATCACCAACTGCTACGTGCTCATGGGTTATAATCTGCCTTGCCTGCAGCATAGTTTTTGCTATCTGTTTCCTTACAACCAATGTCTGCAGCCTTCTCTCCAAAATATCTTTCAGTTTAAGGTTTAGCACCTCTTCAACCTTTGAATCTTTTTTTAATAAGCCCAATAAATAAAGCCTGTCCAATAACTGCTTCTTTTCCAGCTCTGATTGCAGAGTTCTTTCCCCTATAACTGTTTTTGCTCTGTGGAGGAATTTCTTTAGCATAGAATCCATTTTCCAAATTTCGTACTTTCTTCTCAGGCCATAATGCTTTAGTATTTCTTTCTCAGATTCAATCCTGTCTTTCTGCCAAGGATGGCTTGGCTTTGAAAATTTCTTTCTTTGTTTTCTTGGATCTCCCATTTTAGACTCTGCCTGCTCTTGTTCCTTCTTTTCTCTTAACTCCGAGCACTTTTCCCTTGTTTTTCCTGAAGTTTGATCTTGTTCTCTGGCCTCTGACAGGCAATCCCAGCGAATGCCTTACTCCTTTATAGGATTTTATTTTTTTCATCATCTTTATGTCATTATCTTGGGTAAATGTCAATGCCGAGCCTATCAAATGCTTGTCTGCGCCGTCTTCAGGGTCTTTCTTTCTGTTGAAGAACCATGACGGAATTCCAAATTTCGCAGGCTCTTTTATAATATCATCAATTTTAGCAGCCTCTTCCTCTGTAAGGTAGCCTGTCTTTTTTGCTTTTTGAATTTTGGCAACATTGCATATAGCATTAGAAAACATAAAGCTGATGCCCTTTATCTTGGTCAGCGCATTGTGCAGCAGCTTATTTCCATCCAAGTCTGTGTTTGCAATCCTGACAAAATACTTCAGTTCTTGTTTTTGCTCTTCTGGCATTTTAATGAATTTATTGTTTACATTAATTATAAATAAATTATAAATAAAACCGAGAAATAGGGCTTATTTTGCAACCCTAAAGCGCTCTGTTGAACTCGGGCTTATTTGTAGAGAACGGGATACTATGGCTATTTAAAAAGGTTACTGATTTTTTGCTTTTTGCCTAGGCCTGGATTTTGGAATCCGAAGATTCTTATAAGCAATGCACACCTAAGCATGCATCGCCTCCCAGGAAGCCCCAAAAGCGTATTTCTAATTAAACTTATTATTTGTAAACTTATAAATTTTATTATAAAACCCTAAACCAATAGCACAATCAAATATCCAATAAAACACCCGATGCTTAAAACAGGCATTGCCGGATAAAACTTGTTGTGCTGGCCTTTAACCAATAAGAGTAGCAATGCAGCGCTTACACAAACAGGTATTATCAGAGTTTTAAAAAACCCTATAAGCACTGCTTCATTAAGCATCAGCCCTTTCATAACAACACCAGCAAATATCAGCGTAAACCCTATATCGCCGCCGCCAAGAACTGCTACTGAGCTGCGTGAACTGCTCTTTTGCTCGCTAGTCAATCTTGATTTTTCCGCTTTTGTTCCTGTCTTTGCTGTTGATTCCCCGACAATTACCCTGTCTTTTTGGTACGGAATGAATATTCCCGCAAAAACCTTTGAATTTGACTGGAATTTCGCCAGCTTTATCATGTGCCCTGTTTTGAAAACAGCAATAAAATCATAAACTGAAATAACTATCAGGAGCATAAAAGCGGCAAATAAGTTGATGATTGGCACAAATATTGCAGCCAATCCTCCGTAAATGAAGATTTCAGAAATATTTTGTATCAGCACATTAGGCTTGTGCAGTTTCAAGATGGACAGAGCCAAAGCAAGGGCTGCTGCAGCAATGCTGTTGACAAATGCTGCAAATGCAATTGAAAGCGTGAGCCACACAGTTGCAAAAAACCAAAGCTTCCATATCAAAGGCTTGTTGAATTTTATTAAAAGCAAAACCAAAAGCGTTCCAAAAATTATTGCGATTGTTATGTAGATGAAAGAATAGGACTCATTTTCAACTTCAGGCCTTTCAAGATTGTACGGCAATGGCTGCCACTCGACTTTTTTTGTCTCAGCTGTTTTCTTATGGTCTATATAGTGGCTTATTATCACCAATCCCACTAACTGCGCTGTCAGGAAGAAAACCACCAAAGCAACAACAACTTTCAATGTGTGCTTCATCTAAAGTCTAAAATTGCATGTTTTAATAAAACTATGTTTTTTGCCATATTACATAAGATTAAAAGATTATATTTCTTATATAATAATATATTTTACTGTTTTAATAGGAATTTTATCTTATATAATAAGTATTTAAACTTAAATAATAGGATATTATTCTTATATAATAAGTAAAATTTAAAAACTTCACACTATTTTTTCTTATATATTAAGATTATTCTCTTATTTAATAAGATTATAAATTTAATTTTTTAGCAAATAGAAAGATTTATATATTAATTTCTTACATAATAGGATAAAAAATAGGATAAAAAAGCAATAAAAGAGGCAAAGTTGGAAAAGAGTGAAAATATTGATTTAATTCTTTCAAAATTTAAAGAGCTTTCCAAGGAAGACAAAATTAGATTAACTTCTTATTTCATGGATGAGCTTAAAAAACTGCACGATGTTTCTGAGCATGAGGTATTTGGGAAAAAAGAACTCAGCATTCCTGTTGGCATTTTTGCAAATGATGAGCTAAGCTCGCTTGAGTCAATTGTAAAATACATGAAAGAGGAATTGAAGCTCAGGTTTGCAAAGATTGCAAAACTGCTTAACAGAAGCAGCAAGACAATATGGGCGACTTACAGAAATACTGCAAAAAAAATGTCATCTCCTTTTGGCGCAATGTCAAAAGAGATAATGATGCCTGTATCTGCCCTGTCAAACAGGTCTTACTCAACTCTTGAAAGTGTTGTGGGATTTATCAAGGATATTGGATTCTCAAACCACGAGGTTGCTGAAATGCTGCATCTCGATGACAGAACAATATGGACAGTTTATCACAGAGTAAAGAAGAAAAGAGGCACTAGCTGATGCCAACAAACCTGCATAGAATTGAATTATTAATGCTTTTGATAGCTGGAATTATGGCAATTACAGGGCTTTATTACCTAGGCCCTTCAATAACAGCTTTTGTAATAAAAGAATCCAGTTACGCTGACGGCTTAAGCTTGGTTGTCACAGCAAACGGAAATTATACATGGCATCTTGGAAACGCAGGCAGCTTAAAGTCTGCAAAGATTAGCGGGAAAGTAACAACACATGGAAAGGCAAGAGTCTATCTTGAAAATAATGGGCTCAGATATTTGATATTTGACAGCGCAAAGAATGAATCAAATGAAACAATCAATGCTTCCGGCAATTTGATAACTGGCTTTGCCGTCAAGGATGAAGAAAGCGAGAGTGATAATGATAAGAAAAAGAAAAACAAAAAGCCAAAGTGGAGCGGGCCAGACGAATTTGTTGCAAATGGAACAGATTTAATCAACTTGTCACAATACTTTACTGATGAAGATGGAGATGCATTGGCTTATGCTGCTTCTGGAGCTGAAGGATTGAAACTTACAGTCAATAACGAAATAATAACATTAAAACCGATAAAAAACGAAAGCTTCAATACAACAATCACATTCACAGCATCTGATGGGATTGACATCAAAAGCCACACAGTTGATTTAATTGTTTTAATGAATGAGGAATTTATTGAGACTGAAAAAGCAAAAAATGAAACAAACCAATCATTAAACATCACAATAATAAGTGATGCTAATGCAACACAAGATATAAACAAAGTAATAGCAATAAACCTGAGCTATAACTCTGGAACAATTTACGATGCGAATGACAATGGCGAAGAAAGCGTCAATGGCGTTGTTGATGTTACAGTTGAAAATTCCATGCTCAGCTGGAATGCCGATGAAAGCAGGCTTTGCGCAAGATGGGAGCTTTATAGCATTGAAAATGACGCATTAACAACAACCTGCAACGGCAATCAAGACTGCTGCGCATTTTTGAATTTGCTGCCAACTGGCAACAGCTGGAGCGAGCCCTATTATGCAGTATTTGGCAAAGACAGCGCTTCTTACAGCAACATAATCTCAGCCCAAGTAATGTATTATGATGTGAACATAAGCTTGGAAAATACAAAATCTGAAATCTATTATTCCGGATGGGGCAATTTAAGCGCAAAATTTTTCGAAGAGGAGATTGAGTTTAATAGCTTTTGCATAGACACTTGCTCATTAAACGGCTTGAACAAAAGCTCTTATGACTTGGTTTTTGAGATTGAAAACAGCGCTGTTTTGAGAATAGACAAAATAGAATATGATATTCTGATTGATGCAAAAAACAAAGCGCCTTTGCTCCTGCAGAATTTCAGCGCTGTCCATATAGGAAAAGATGGAAATGTTGTCATAAACCTTTCCCAATACTTTGCTGATCCTGACGGTGATGTTTTAAATTATAACCACTATAAGGCTGACAATATCACAATATTATTTGACAAAAACACAGCAACTATAACGCATGACAGTGGCTTTGCAGGGGAAAGGCTTGTGTATATAGCTGCAAATGACTCTGAGCTTTCTGCATTTTCAAACTTATTCCTTATTAATGTATCCGGCTTTGAAGCGGTTGATGTGGCATCAAATATTTCTCCACTTTATTTCTTTGAGATAAGGAACATTAAGGACAACAAGCTTGCAGTGTTTGACAGCTTGGGCAACTTAAGGCTTAAGGGCACATTAAGCCAAAACATTGAGCCGATAGCTGATGAGAATGACTTTGCAATACAAAATTCAGATGGCTCATTAAATGCTGTAATTAAGAATCCTGAGGGCAATATGCTTATTAAAGGCAGCTTGAATGAAAACCAAAGCTTACTGATAGCAACTCAAAATTCATTCATAATCCAAGACAAAAGCAATGAAACTGTTGCTTACATCAACAGCACAGGCAGCTTGTTTTTGAAAGGCGCTCTGACAGATAACGTGCTGTTCGAAGATTTTGCTTAGCGATTTGGTTGAATAAATAACACAAATCGTGAATTTTTAAAACAATTTTTCGATTATTTTTCTTAGTTTTTTATAACTTATAGCTTAATTTATTTATTTTCTATAATGAAAATAATTTAAAATTGATTTTCTGAACTAGCGATTAAGTTGAGTTTTAAACACAAAATAAGATTTTTACCAACTTTAAATGAAAAGATTTATATATTAGTATATTAATTTATATATTAAATTAGTTATTTGTATATCAAATGGATATAGAGAAAAAGAGGGATATTATTGGAGGCGAGCACGAAGAGCACTTTCTTATTGACATGTTTAGCCAGATTACAGAAAGGCTCAAGCAAAAATACAATTATTCTGACGAAGAAATTCTAAAGCTTTGGAATAATCAAGATAACCTATCAGTTCCCGTTGCTATATTTTCAGGAAAGCTGAGCCCTGCAGAAGCGCTTACTAAATTTCTAAAGGAAAATTATGAGATGGAGTATGATGACATAGCTAAATTGATTGGCAGAGACGAAAGAAGCGTTTGGGCAAACTACAAAAGGGCCGTAAAAAAAATGCCATGGCCGCTTCAGGTTAATGGCTCAATTTCAGTGCCTGCTTCTATATTCAATTCTCAAAAAAGCGTGCTTGAAGCCCTTGTGAGCTATCTCAAGGATGTCAAAAAACTGCGCAACAGGAAGATTGCAGAGCTGCTGAACAAAAACCCTGCAAACATCTGGACTGTGCACAACAGGTCAAAGAAGAAAGAGGATAATGGTAATAAAAATGAATAA
>JACPTC010000062.1 GCA_016192985.1 Candidatus Woesearchaeota archaeon
CGCAGTGCCTGAAGGCTTCAATCCAGAAGATGCGATTGGCGTTGATGTTGACAGAGGCGCTAATGATGTCGCAATGTTTTTCAGGAACGGCAGCCATGCAACAGATGGCTCGCAAGCTGATTTCTCTACAAACATTTCATTTGACAGCGTTTTCGTTTCAACTTACAACAGCGGCTCAATAACAGGCAATAACATAACCGAAACGACAAATATAACTTTGCAGACAAGAGTGAGCAATGACAGCGTTACATTCACTGATTGGAGTCTAGTCTACATAGACTATGGTGGAACTCAAACAATAACAGGCGGCAATGGAAGGTACATTCGATACAAGGCTGTTTTCACAACCACAGACAAATATTTTACGCCGATATTGGAAAATGTTTCGATAAACTATACCATTGACATTATTGCGCCAGAAGTAAATTCCTCCATTAACAATACCAATCCACGATACTTGGAAATCATAAACTTCACAGCGAATTTAAGCGACTCTTCTGCATTGATTCTTTGCCAATTCATTGACAACATGTCGCTTGACGGCTCAAAAAGATACTTCAACATCTCCGTGTACAACCAAAATGACAAATGCTCACAGAATTACACTGTATTTGCTCCCAAAAACAGCGTCATAAACTTTACATTGCTGGTGAATGACACTTACGGAAATGTGAACAGGACTCAATTTATTCTTGCTGTTGTCAATTGGAATACAACCCTTGCATTGTCAATATTTTCGCCTATTGACTTGAGCATAGATGATACAATATTTGCAGCATGCAACGCCACAATAACTGACAATGATAACAGGTCAGACATTAAGAATGTGAATGCCACTTTTTACCAATCTATTATTTCAAGCAGCGCCCCTGATGACAACAACAACCATTATTCAAACAACAGCTGCATTGCTGTACAGAACAGCACATACGAAAGCAACTATAGCTGTGGATTTAATTTGCAATATTACGCAAACAACGGCACTTGGCGCTGCAATATAACCGTAGTTGATTTAGATGATTCAAAAGTATTTGGCAATATATCAGCAACTGTAAGCGAATTAATTGCAATAGATGTTTTCCCAACTGTCATGGACTACGGAGTTTTGCAGCCGTTCAACATCTCAAATCAAACAAACATCACAATAAGGAATATAGGCAACATAGCTCTAAATGTTTCAGTTAGGTCTTTGACGCCCAGCGAAAGCCTTGCTTATTTGAATCTATCTATGGTTTGTGAAAGGGGCAATATTTCAAATGACAACCTAAGATTTTCTGTTGTGAATGGCACAGCTTTTTCACAAATGCAGCCATTAAACAACGAATCGCAGCTTATAAATTTCACGCTTCCTCAAAGAACTAATGACATAAGCTTAGGCAATGACACAAATGCCACATTTTGGCGCCTGCAAATTCCTGCAATACCTGCTGGCTATTGCAACGGAACAATGCTATTCAGCGCCATAACACTAGTTTGAGACATTATAGATTAAAAACAAAAATTTAAAACTAAAATGAAGAAATACAAATTAAGAATATTATTTCTGCTATTGGTAACTGCGGCATACATGGCAATAAATACATTATCTGTCAGTGCATATTTCTACAACATAACCTACAGCTGCAATGATAATGTATGCATTGAGGGGGAAACTGCGGCATGGTATTTTGAGCTTTTAAATCAAGGCAATAAAGAAGTTGAGTATATTGGAATTGAATTGGCAAGCATAACCAACATCACCCCTTTTGCATCTCTGCACATTCAATTCTACCCTCTCAGCAGCTATAGGGGCAAGCTGATAACTGTAGGGACAAATGAAAAGGTCAGCATAAATTTTACAGCTAAATTGCCTAAAGCAAATTTTGGAAGGAGATTGGTTTATCAGCCATGCTTTACAACAACGATAACTGACAGCTATATAATTGCCAGAGATAATATTTATGAATCAAGGCAATGCTACAATCAAAACGAGACAATGGAAGTTTTAAAATGCGTGGCAAATGCCCATTGCGGCTTGGATGAGTACTGCATACTTAACAGATGCGCAAAGCTTGAGTGCAAAAGCTGCCAGTATATAATCAATCACACATGCGCCAACTACGAATGCTGCAGCTCAGAGGAATGCAAAGCTGATGAGCAATGCAGAAATAACACATGCCAAAATTTGAATTGCGATATTCAGGATTACATCTCAAACCACACATGCAGATTTTTGAGCTGCTCATTTGATGAATATACAGAAAACAGAGCATGCAAAAAGCTTGATTGCGGCATATATGAGTATGCATTCAACCATTCGTGTACACAGCTTAATTGCAGCGAAAACCAATTTGTTGAGAATCATACGTGCAAAATGCTCAAATGCGAAGAGACGGAATACGCCAAGAATCACGCATGCGTCAAATTGGAGTGCCTTTACAATGAAACTTTTTCCAATCATGCTTGCAAGCCACTTGACTGCCATTTTTTCCAAGACAAGATTAATCATTCCTGCATAAGCAACAAAAAAGTGATTTACAAGCTGGTTTTGGAGATTATCGCAATAATTGCCATAATCCTGTTTTTTGCCATAGACTACAAAAAATACGGGCAAAAGCACAAAGAAAGCAAAAAAGAATAAAAAATGAAAACTAGATATTTGGAACTAAAGATACTCCTGATTATTTCATTATTTCTGTTGCTAACAAGTCTGGCAGATGCAGTCAGCATTGGAATAAGTCCTGGCAGGGTAAGGTTTGATAATGTGCTTAAAGGTGGCTATTCCGAGAGGATTGTCAAAATAAGCACAGGCTCTGACGAAGAGGTGCTGGCATCTTATCGCATATCTGGCGGCATAAAAAACTGGGTAAGGTTTGATCCAAACTCAACTACATTTACTTTGACAAAAAACAACCCGTATTTGTTGAAAATCATAATTGAGCCGCCGTCTGATCTTCAAGTCGGAAATTATTCCGGAAACATTGAATTTGTCACTGAAGCTTTAGGGGGAGTATCAGGCAGGGCAGGCGCCTTAATTAAAACCGCAGTCATACTGACAGCCAACCTTGAGGTTACTGGAACAGAAATCATCAAGTGCAGGGCAGGAGGTTTCAGCTTTAATGACGCAGAAATAGGGTTTCCTCTTGAGTACAGCTACACAGTAATCAATGACGGCAATGTAAGGCTAAGCCCAACCATCACACTTGATGTATGGGACCAGCTTCAAGAAAATCTTGTATTGACAAGAGAGATAAAAGGAGAAGAAGTGCTGCCTACAACAGAAAAAAGAATTATTGGAACATTGCAGAATACTCTTAATGAAGACCAGTATTGGCTTAATATGAAAGCCAATGAATGCAAAACAGGCACAATGCTCACTTTCAGCATAGTTGAAAAAGGAGCAATTGCTGACAATGGCGACTTAATAGAGATACGCAACAAGCCATGGGCGCTTACAAGTGAAACTGTCCAGATAACTGCAAAATTTCAAAATTCAGGAAAAAGGTCAGTAACAGCCAAATTTAAGGGCGCAATAAGGCTCGAAGACAAAATAGTAAGGCTCATTGAAACTGAGGAAGTTATAGTTCCTTCAGGCGAAACATCAGATTTCGACATATTTTTCATTCCTGAAATTCCAGGAAGATACACACTGACAGGAAGGGTAGTCTACAACAAAAAACTGACATTTGAAAAAGGAAGTGTATTGAATGTAAATCCGGCGCCGGAAGTAATAGCAGTTAAGAGATTTCAGTTCCTGCCGCTATTCCTATACCTAATTATAATAATCACTATCCTGTTTATATTAAGGGTTATAATAAAAGAAAAAATAAAAGAAAAAAGAAAAGAAAAAAGGAAAAAATAATAAATTAAAAAAAGAAATCAAACTTGCTCTGCTTTAATCCTGAAATCAACAACAGGCTTCCTGATTTCCTTTACCCACATCAAGCCGATTTTCATCATCAGCCTGTTGAAGTTTTCTGAAATCTTGTAGGTCTTCTTGTAAAGGTCGTAATCAATCAAACCCATGCTCCTCATTGGAGTCAAAATCCTGTCATAGAACTGCCTTTTGTTGTAGGAAAGCTTGATCTGCTTTCCTTTGTATGGCTCCTCGTCAATATAGGTAATCAAATTGCCTTCATGCAGCTTTGTTGCAAACAAAGACATCTCTGTTTTTGTCAGCTCGCTGTTATTCTCCTTAAAGCAGTTAATCAATACTTTCGCTACAATCTTCTGCTGCGAAGTTGCAAAAACTATTTCAAATATATCGTCTGGCAGATTGAACTGGTCAACCAAAATTACCATATCGTACACCCCCAAAAAACTGTTAAGAATAAACTAATATATAAATATTATGTTTTTGTATATTAGACTGTATAGAAAGATTTATAATAGTTTTATACAAATTACAATAAAGATGGTGGTTAAATGAAAAAAAGAGGAATAATACCTATCATTATATTATTTTCATTGATTGTTGTGAAATTGACCTTCGCAGCAGACCCAAATAGGATCATTTCAAATTCTGAAGACTGGAGAGATGTTTATTCTGTGATATTGTACGGAAACCTGATTAGCAAGCCTGCCAGCTTTCTGGTTAGCGACAGGCATGCCACTCTAATATTAAACGGCATAGAAAGAGGCAGCCACATCTGGACAATCAGCTCAAAAAAGGTCCCTTATGTGGTTGGATACAAGAACTTTCTTGAAAGCAGGGGCTACACAGCAGAAGAGTTTGTATATGACTCTGCAAACATTGAGCTTGCCAAAAGACTGGAAGACATTACCAACTTTATAGTTATAGATGACTCATACGGTTATAATGCAATTTCAGTTGCACCTTACGCTATTACTACAAAATCTTATGTGCTGTTCGCAGACAAGGATACCATAAGAGATGTCGACAGATTTTTAGGAAGCAGAAAGGTCAGCAAATTATTGATATATGGAAATGTTGACAGGGAAGTCAAAAATACTCTCGCCAAGCACAACCCGGAAATCATAAATAAAGAAGGCGACAGGTTCCTTAACAATATTGAAATTGTAAAAAAATATCAGGAGATAAAGCACCAGAAGCAGGCTGTCCTGACAAACGGCGAGTTTATAGAGCAGGAGATTATGGCTGGCTCAGAGCCGGTCGTTTTCATCGGCACGAATAATGTGCCAAGCATTGTAAGCGACTATGTTAAGGGCAGTGAATTGGAGATAGGCGTGCTGATAGGCAATGAGCTGGTTGGCACAGCAACTTTCATCAGAAGGCAGCTTGGCATAAGCGTTTTCGTCAAGTTTGCGCAGGGCGCAAGGTCGCCAAGAGGGCCAATTTCGCAAGTGGAAGCTCTTGACATGTTCTATCTTCCAGCCTATACATTGAATCTGGAAGTGGAATCCATAAAATACAATAAAGCTACAAACAAGCTGGAAGTGACTCTTAAAAATACCGAAGAGCAGGCAGTCTACGCAATAGGAACTTACTCCCTGACTGCGCCTGACGGCACCAAGCAGACTGTAGGAGATGTTGGGGCTAATTTCATCGACGGCAATGAAATAAAGACTTTTGCTTATGACGCCGAGAACCTGCCGGAGGGCGACATAAGCGTTGACATCTTTATAATATACGGCGAATCAAAAAGCTCTCTGGAGAAAGAAATAAGGAAAAGCATTACAGCCCAGACAGTAAGAGTCCTTGACGATTGTGAAATAAAAATTAACGAAGTCTCATTCAATACAAGAAACAAGCAGTTCTACATAAGCGTGGAGAACACAGGAAAGGCTGATTGCTATGTTGATGCAGAAGCTGTTGATGTGGTTGTTGCAGGGCAGAAGACTACTTTCGGCATGGATAATCTGGTTTATGTACCCAGCGGCGGCACAAAGAAGCTTAAGATAAAGACTGAAAACATGGAGGAAGAGGACCTGGAAGACAACCATCAGGTTAAAATAAGAGCTTATTATGGCGAAAGAGAAAACACATTAATCAGGGTTATTGAAGGCACTTTTGAGCTAGTTTTAAAAGGTATTGACTATGTGTTCTACGGCTTACTTATCGTCATATTTGTATTACTCTTCCTTGTTGTATGGAAGAGAAGAAAAAAGAAAAAAGACGATAAGAAAGAAGAAACAAAAATTGGTTAGTCATGTTGTGGTTTCCTCGACTTAATCTCTACTTCTTCCTTTATAATAAAATAATTAATTAATTTCTTAATCACTTTAATTTAAAAATTACATTAGTACAGTAAAAAACGAAATATTTAAATATAAGTTAGATTATAACATAAATTAGTATATTTTTTACCATACCAAAATTGAAAATTACATAAAACGTATATCCTAAAATGGAACTTGAATTGATGTTTTCAGAGCAGAAGTGGAATATTCTGAAATGCTTATCGCATGAAAAGCTCAGCCCCTTGCAGCTTGCTGAAAGGCTTAATACAACAATGGCAAATATAAGCCAGCAGCTGAGGCTTCTGGAAGCGGCCAACTTAGTGAAAAAAGAAAAAATAAAAAACCGGGACAGAGGCAAGCCAAGAGCTTTGTTCTCTCTTAGCGAAGATTTTGTTTATTTAATACCGGCAATGAATAGTTTTGCAGACAAAAAGCTTTTGCATGCTACCACACACCACAAGACAATCCTAAAAATATGGTTTTTAAAAAATCAGGAATTGCACGAGCACATAGAAAAATTATACTGGAAAATTAAGCCTTACTTAAGCCATATTCATGCAATTGCAGTAAATCAGGCTGCGAGAGAACTAATAATAATCTCAGACAAACTGGGCGAAATGGAGAAAACCCTGAGCAAGAACAGCGAGGTAACAGTAAAAATATTTTCAGCGGCAGAGGCGCAAAAAGCGATAAGGCAGGGGAAAGAGCCATTCTCTTCATCAGAGCTGTCAGTTATTTACGAGTACAACAGTTTTATTTCAAAAAATTACATCAAAGATAGTTAGCAAATGCTCTTTAATTTCAAACTTTGGCTCGGGATTTTGGCATCATTTCCTAAACCCTAAAACACCTCAAGAGAACTGCCAAAATTCCCTGCCTTATTTTTAAGCAAAAAATAAGCGAAAATGTGAGTGAAAGTGAAAATGTTGGCTATAATCTTATTATTAATTACTTTAGTGCTTATTAGCTATACGGCTTTTGCCGAGCCGCTTGGGCCTTCAAACTTCACTCTTGGCAGTCCTGATAGGAGAGTTACAGGTATTGACACAAACTCAGGCACAGCAGTACAGGCGCAGGCAGGAAACGTGACTGCATTGAATATTAACTCAACAAGGCTAACAAGAAGATGGCAGGGCTATTATGGAAACATAACAGGAACAATAACTCTGGACGATGCAAGCAATAACACATTGTTCAGCTGGCAGCTGCTAAGCCCGCAGGGCGAGATATATGCTTCCAATGGCAGCGCATCAGGAGCTGTCACTTGGAGCAATGTTTTCTGCTTCAACTACAGCAACAATAAGACTGACGGCCAAGCAATTGTACAGCGCTTTAATGGAACTGACCTTGAAAGGACTCTTGGCGCAAATCCAACTGACAGCGACAGCGTCAACAGGACATTTAATGCCACTTATACGGGGGTTTTTGAAGTTGGCACGTTAACTATCAGCAGCGCAAGCAGCTGCAGGCAAACAACATTATTCGTTAACGACGCATACCAGACTTCTAGATTTGTGGAAGTGCTTTTGACAGACAATGACAGCATAATTTACACAGCGTTGCTCGAGCAGGATGCAACTGGATTTTCTGGAAGCACTTTGGACTTTGAGATGATTGTTGGTGAAAATGGGGACAGTGCAGCTGCAACTAACTATTACTTTTTCGTTGAGCTATCATAAATCAAGAGGTGGTAAAATGGAAACTGGACAATTTTCAAGGCAGCAGAAAGATGGAATCTGCAAGGTATGCAGCCGAAAGCTCAGAGCCAGGGAAAACAGCGAAAGCATACTAATGGTGTGCATCAACCCCGGATGCAGGAATTACTGGATAAACAAAGGCTCTGAGATTATAATGATACTTAAATAAAAAATCATAAAAAATCGGAAAGGCTAGATGATTATAAAAATAAAAAGAAAAATATTGAATCAACTAGGCTACCTATTTCTGGCTTCGCTAGTGCTGGTTGCAGCTTTTATAGGAGTTTCATTTGTGACTGATAATGCAATGGGAGTCAATGTCACAAACACAACAGTAATCGCAAGAGTCAATATCACTAACACAGAGCCCACTTTCAATCTTGTAAGGATAGACTCCCCATTGGATGCCCAAGGAAATATTGACCTTACTGCAAATACTTTTACAAATGTGATATGCAACGGCTCATTCCAAGATATTAATGGCTTTGATACGATAAAAAATGTTACAGCAACATTGTACGACATCAGCGTTGGTTCAGCCGCAAGTGACGATAATAATACTCATTACACAAATTATAGCTGTCTTCCATGCACAGTAGTTGCTGGCACAAATAACCAAAATGGAACTTGTTTATGCCGGTTTGCTGTGCAGTATTTTGCAAACCCAGCAACATGGCAGTGCAATATGAGCATAAATGACAGCGGAGGCATATTCAGAAGCCAAAACAGCACATTCTACACACTAAATGAAGTTTTGGGTATAAGCATTGAGTCATCTATACTTGATTATGGAAATTTATCTGTATCCCAGATTTCAGCATTTGCGCGCGATAATGTCACCAATGGCGGCAACATACCTATTAACATTACAGTAAGAGGCTTTGGCGGCGGCATAGAGGAAGTAGGCAACAATGTAACAATGATTTGTGAAGCAGGCACCAACATCACATTTGGGAATCAAAGATATTACTTCCACAACAACACTAATTTCGGCGATATGCTAAACCTTACAAACCAGTCAATACAAGTGATAAATGTGACAATTCCACAAAGAACAACAGACAGCGGGTTAGGAAATAGTAGCAATGCAACATTCTGGAGATTGGAGGTGCCTATTGGCGCAAGCGGTGTATGCAATGGCACAATAATATTTGGGGCAATTGATGCTACCCTATCCTAAGCGGATCAATAAATAACAGCAACAACAATCCTTTTTATCTGCCCAAACCTTATTTTGCCGGGATCTGGAGATTCATTATTATCCCCTTTCAATATCGCGTACCATCCATCTCCGTCATAGCCAGTCTCTACAACTCTGTGAGTCACAATACCTTCCTTATACTTTGATTGATAAGCCACTATATCCCCAACATTGATGTCCTTTTCTGATTTTGGGGTGGCTTCAATTGCCTTGCTTGTTGAATCTATCACAGGGTCCATTGATTTGGTGTCTGTAAATATCGCCCATAACGGCTCTTCCATCTTGATTATTACTTCATTCTCGTACACAAGGATATCCTCATTTTTAATCCATTCGCTGGGTGAAGGCTTGTCTCTAAAATTTTGCCTATCCTGATCAAGTCTTGCAAGGCTTTCAAGTTTGACAATAGTTTGTCTAGTCAGATTTTCAGTATTTCTGTGGGTTTGCGAGATGCCGCTTAACTCGCCAATTTCATCAGAATTATGCTTAGCAGTACTGTGCTCATCAAAATAAACGTGATTGTAGTAACTATTGTAAACTCCGCTTCCAAGCCATCCCACTAAAAATACAACCACTAATACCAAAAAATGCCTTATCTTCAATTTGCCCCCCAACTATATCAAATAAGGATATACTCTAAATAGACTATTCATCACTAGTGATATGCCTTATATATAAATTTTACGTTTTTTATTATTTTATAGTGATGAAAACAAAATAGAGTTTAATATAATAATTAGATATTTAATTATTAAACGTAATATATAAATAAGAAAAATAATTAAATTAAAATATGACTAATAAAAATCTAGCTGTTGCGTTACTTTTATTCACTCTTATAGTCATAAGTGCGTGCACTGCTTCTGCTGGCCATAAGGTTTCTCCTGTAAATAATCATATTAATGTTCAATCAGACACAGGAATACGCAAAGGGCAGATTCCGCCTGACTTTACAATATCTACAATAGACGGCAAGCAATTGAATTTGCGAGAATTCAAAGACGAAAACAAGCCCATACTGCTGTATTTTTGGGCATCATGGTGCCCCTACTGCTCGCAGGATTTTAGTGTTGTGAAGGACATTTATCCAAAATATGCTGACGGGGTTACATTCTTAGCAATTGACCTTGACCTGAATGAAAATGCTGAATTAATTAAAAATTATAAAAATAAGAAAGGGCTTGCAGGCGTAGATTTTGCAGAGGGAAAAGAAAGCATACTTTCAGATTATGGAATTACACATACAACAACAAAATATGCAATTGGAAAAAATGGTGATATTCTTTACAAAGGTTCAGGAGTTTTTAACGAGCAGCAGTGGGAGATTTTGTTTAATGGATTAGTAAATAGTTGACTATTTGATTAAAATGCCTGATGCAACCTTTCTATATTTTTCTTTCATAGCTGGTTTAGTTGCCTTTTTCGCTCCTTGCAGTTTTGCAATCCTGCCGGGCTATGTAACATATTACATTTCAAAATATTCAAAAGAAGATAAAGAAAAAAGATTGATAAGAAATACAATTCTTGCTTACATTTTGGGGATGAGCATTGTTATGATAGCAATAACAACATTGACTTTTGCCACAAAATATTTAATATTAAAGAAATTGGATAGCATTTTGCCATTAATCAAGAAATTAAGCGCAGTTGTTTTGGTTTTTGCGGGAATTTATATGATATATTATCAGTATTCGTTTTTTGTATGATGCAAATGAAAAAAATAATCTCAATATTGCTGGTTTTAATCTTAATGCTCCCTCTCGCATATTCCTACTTTCATGAGACATCTCCAATAAAGTGGCGCGAATACAATCAAGAGACTTTTGATTTAGCGAAAAAAGAAGACAAGCCTGTTTTCATGCTGGTAACAGCAATCTGGTGCTATTGGTGCCATGTTTATAGGGATGAAACATTGCACGATCCAATTGTTGTTGATTATCTAAACAAAAATTTCATTCCTGTCTTTGTTGACGCCGATAAAAGGCAGGATTTGACAAGACAATATCTTGCCGGGGGCTGGCCTTCAACAGTTATTTTCTCTCCCGATGGAAAAGAGGTATCAAGAATTAATGGCCATATAAAAAAGCAAGATTTGCTGAATTATCTCGAAAAAATTGTGAAATTCTTTGAAACAAATGAGTTGCCTCAAGATTATAAAAAACAGGAATTAATTCTTAGAACATACAAAGTGGTTCCTGGCAAAGTAGAGTTGCAGCAATTGACAGATAATCTTCCATTTATTCTTTCGCAAAATTATGACGCACAATATGGCGGATTTGGTGCAGGACAAAAATTTCCAAGCGCAGTTGCATGGGGCTACATGATTTATGCTTATGAAAAAACCGGCAATAAAGAATTTCTTGATGCGGCGACAAATACTCTAAATCACATGTACAATGAGAATTATATTGATGATTGGAGCAAGCCGCTTGATTTAGGCGAGTTTAACGGAGTAAGAAAATATGATCAAGAAAGAAAGTTTCAAGGAATTTATGATCCTATTGAAGGCGGCTTTTTCAGATATGCAACAAGAAGGGACTGGAGCATCCCGCATTACGAAAAAATCCTTGATGTTAATGCTGAACTAATCAGGCTTTATCTGCATGCTTATAATGTAACCAAAAATCCAAAGTACAAAGAAATTGCTGATAAGAGTTTGCGATATGTAATAGACAACCTTTATGATAAAGAAAATGGAGGCTTTTATGGCTCACAAGACGCAGGGCATGAAATATATTACAGGCAAAAGCCCGAAGAGAGATTTAAAAATTCAAAAGAGCCAAAACCTAGAGTGGACAAAACAAAATATTCTGACTTAAATGCGCCAATGATTGCTACATTTTTCTATGCTTCTGATATACTGGAAAATAAAACATATAAAGATATTGCAATCAAAAGCACCGATTTCTTCAAAAATGAAATGCTGACAGACAATGGCATCCTGCATTTCTATGACGATAATGGCGCTCAATTAAATGGCTTTCTGCTTGACAATGCGCACATGAGCCTCGCTTTTGATGAGGCATACAAGCAAACGGGAAATGAGGAATACAGAAAGGCGGGATTAAAGCTGCTGGATTTTTCATTAAAGAGGCTTTATGATGGCAAGACAGGGGCTTTCTTTGAAAGAAACAGCACTGACAAACATTTTTATTTTGGGGATGAATATTTCTTAAGCACAGTACCTTATTCTGGCAATAGCGTAATGGCGCTTGCATTGACAAATGCTTATGATTTAACAAATGATAAGTCATATTTGGATGTTTCAAGTACAATTATTGGTTATTTTATTCAAGGTATTGGCGATTTTGATAATGCAGCTTTGCAAGCCTTGTCAGCAGAATCTATTTTAAAAAATAAGAAGGATTTAAAGCAAACAGCAGAAATTATAGAGAGCAAGGAAGAAATAAAGATAAGCCAAAGGCTTCAAATTAATTGGTTTTTGTTTATTGTTGCATTTGTAGTGGGGTTGCTCAGTTTTTTAAGCCCTTGCACATTGCCGATACTGCCAGCTTATTTTGCTTATTCTTTTAAGTCAGAAAGAAAAAAGATATTTTTTAATTCGATAGCATTCTTTATAGGCTTGGCTTTAGTATTTTCAATACTTGGTATGGCATCGACTTTAATTGGCTCTTTCTTAAGAAATAATAGCTTATCGATAAGTAGGTTTCTTGGTTTGATTGTTATTTTGTTTGGAGTTATTGTTATTTTTGGCAGAGGATTTTCTGGAATTAAAATTAAGCAAAAAACATCAAATAAAATTTTTGGCTCTTTCTTGTTTGGCATAACCTTTGGTATTGGATGGACCCCTTGTGTAGGGCCAATCTTATCAAGTTTGTTTATCATAGCTTCACAATCTTCAACTACTTTTACTGGGGGAATTTTGTTGTTTCTATACGCTTTAGGATTGGCAATACCTTTAATATTAATTTCACTATTTTTTGACAGGCTCGACCAAAATGGAAGATTTTGGAGATTTTTGCAAGGTAAAGAATGGAAAGTAAAGATTTTTAATAAGGAAATAATGCTGCATTCAACGAGCTTGATAAGTGGGGTTTTGCTGATTATTATAGGTCTATTAATGACATTTGGGTATCTTTATGCATTCAATCAATTTGTAAGAACAACCAGTTTCCAGAAATGGATTTTTGGGCTAGAGGAAAAACTCTTCGGATTGTTTTAGTTTGTCGACAAAATAAAGCTTTAATTAACTCACATACCCATTTAGCAGCATTCTTCCAAGCATACTTAGCTTAATTTCAAGCCTTCCCCGCATCTCATTTGTTTCCGCTAATCCCATTTTTTTCAAACCTTCAGATTTAAGATTGCCGTTTATATGATAAGAGATTAGTGGCAAGCTCATTTTGGACTTCTTGCTCAATTCCTCCAAGGACATGCAGCAGTCTGGCTTTGCAAGCATTTTAAGAATTTCCATCTTCCTGTCTGTCAATAATTTGTAGTATGAAAATTTCAAAACAGGCAGAAGCATTGCAGTTCCTTTTTCAATGGAAAACGCCTTGATTCCATTTACAAAAGCTGCGCTTGTTGCTGCGCAAGTTGTTGTCCTATCGCCAGTAGCAGTATTGATGATTATATTATTTCCCTTCTCAGCAATTGATATTTCTCCAATCTTTCTGAACATATCTTCCCAGACATCCCCTTTTAATGGCATAGTCTTTGACGGAATTCCGAATCTTTCCAAATCCTTTGCAGCCTTTTCCGCTGCTTTGGCGTAATCTTCTGGTGCCAGCAAATATACCCTTTCAGTAGGAAATTCTTTTAGCCCAACATAAAGCGCGTTCATGTTGTCGCCAACAGGAGCAATGATTATGTTTTTTGTCATAAAATATTCACCTCAGCTATTGCAATGATTGCTCTTATTTAAAGCTTTATGTTTAATTATTAAATTTTGGGTTTAATGATACAACATCACAATTAAATCTAATGCTTGCTTCTTTCATTAAAATTAATTTAACTCGGAGGTGGAAAAATGAATTTAAAGATATTAGCGGGGGTTTTGTTGGTGATTGGATTGGTTGTCGGGTTCGCCGGTGGAAAAGTATCAACAACAGGACAGATGAATGAGCTTACAGGCAGGGTTACTGACTTGTCTGCACAGGTAAAATCAGCAGAGAACCTGAAAAATCAGCTGGCCGAGACAAAAGCACAGCTTGAAAAGCTTAATGTGAATGATCTGTATGGATTGGTAAAAATTGAAGGAAAGGCAAAAGCATACAAAATTGGTGACTTGAATAAAATGCCTCCGACAATAGCAAATGACAAGATTGGAGATACTCCAGTCATAGTTTCATGGTGCCCATTGTGCGGAACATTGACAGCATATGATAGAAGAGTTGATGGCAAAGCTTTGACTTTTGACGTAGCTGATGCAAGGATAATACCAGGCACTGATATTGAGAACTTGCACTTCAAAGACAGAGAAACAGGGACATTCTGGGCCCAAGGTCCAGGCATTGCCGTTGAAGGTCCTAAGAAAGGTACAGAACTTCAATCTATACCTATGCAGTTATTCAACAAGGACAGAATAACAAAAATGGGAGTTGAAGTCTGGAAGACATAAGCTTCCTTTTTTCTTTTTTTAAAAGAGGTTAACAGAAAATGGCAGAAACAACATTAGTTATAGCATTCATTGCGGGGTTAATATCATTCCTGTCACCATGCGTGCTGCCATTGATACCTGGATTTTTATCGTACATGTCTGGAGTTAGCGCATCAGAAGCCAGCAATTCATCCAAAGCAAGAGCAATAGTCTTCCTCAATACAATATTCTTTGTCTTGGGATTTACAATAGTATTTTCAATACTTGGAGTTTTAATAAATAGCATTTTTGCAGATGCTGCTTTCGGAACAAGAACATGGCTTGGTAGAATCGGTGGAGTAATCATAATTGTATTTGGATTAGTATTAATGAAAGTCTTAAAGCTGCCATTTTTGGAAAAAGAGCATAAATTCAAAGTAAAAAAGTTCAGAATAAGCTATGTCACATCATTCATGTTTGGTCTTGCATTTGCAGCTGGCTGGACTCCATGCATTGGAGCAGTCTTAGCTAGCATATTGACGCTGGCCGCTGTCTCGGCAAATAATGCATTTTATTTGCTGATATCATATTCATTAGGATTGACACTGCCTTTTTTAATAACTGGATTATTTGTTTCCAGAATGCAGAATTTCATTCAAAAGCATGAAAAAACATTGTCATATATAAACTTAGTATTTGGAATATTGCTAGTTATACTCGGAATAATGGTTTTTACAAATACTCTCAGTTTAATTTCAAATTTCACGCCATTGCAAAACATTTTTAATGTTTAAAGTATGGGGAATCCAAAATGAAGCTGCAAAAAAACCATCTGATATCAATTGCGATCATAGCTATAGTAATAGCATCAATTGCAGTAATAGAATTAAAAAAGCCAAGGCAAAGCTCAATTCCAAATGACGACAAAAATGTTGGAATAAGCATAGGAAAAACAGCTCACAATTTTGAACTGCAAAGCTTGGGAGGAAAAAGTGTCAAGCTAAGCGATTTCAGAGGCAAAAATGTTTTCTTGAACTTCTGGGCTTCGTGGTGCCCGCCATGCAGGGAAGAGATGCCGGAATTTCAGAGAATTTATAGTGAAAATCCAGATAAATTAGTAGTGATTGGAGTTAACCTCCAAGAAAGCAGGGAAAATGCAGAGGCATTCGTAAAAAAACTCGGAATAACATTTCCTATATTGCTAGATCCAAATGCCCAAGTGAAAGATATGTATAATGTATTCACCCAGCCAGTTACTTATTTCATAGATTCGAATGGAAAGATTGTTGACAAGAAATTTGCCCCACTAACAACTGAACAAATAAACGAAAAAATATCCAAAATGAACTTAAAAAGCAGCTCTTCAACAAATCTTGAAAATCAAGAAATAAAAACTTTAAAAGATGGGACAAAATATATAATACATCCAGATAAATTTCTGTCCGGAGGCCCGGGAAAGGACGGAATTCCTTCTATTGATAATCCTAAGTTCATTTCTGTAAAAGATGCAGATTGGCTTTCAGATAACGAACTTGGGCTTGGCATTCTTTATAAAAATGAGGTAAGATTTTACCCGTTCAGGATTCTGGTTTATCATGAAATTGTAAATGACTTTATTCAAAATGATCCAATTCTAGTGACTTATTGCCCGCTTTGCTTTACAGGAATCGGGTTCGTAAGAAAAATTGACAACGAGCCGGTCGAGTTCGGAGTTTCAGGCAAGCTGTATAACTCAGAGCTTGTCATGTATGACAGGAAAACAGATTCTTATTGGCCTCAGACTTTAGGCAAAGCAGTTTTAGGGCCTTCAACTGGAAAAACCATTAAAAAAATCCCAACTGACACTGTTAAATGGGGAGATTGGAAAAATGTACATCCTGAAACAAAAGTATTGTCTAAAGACACTGGATTTTTTAGGAGTTATGATGGAAGCAATCCTTATGGCAAAAAAGGCGATTTTACAGACATAAACTTGCAATTCCCATTGGAAAACAAGGATTCTAGATTAGACGATTACGAAATCATTTACGGAATAGAAGTCAATGGCAATTTCAAAGCCTATAAAAAATCAGATGTGGAGCAAAAATCGAAAATAGAAGATAGCGTTGGAGGAGAAAAAATAATAATTGAATTCGATAAGAATCTGAAATCAGCGAGAGCCTACAAGGAATCAGGGGATCAAATTGTTGTTGACACTTTGTTCTGGTTTGCATGGTTTGCATTCCATCCTGAGACTGAATTGTACACATTAAAATGAAGAAAATATTAATCATAATATTAGCTGGAAAAGAAACGCATGAAGGAATGGGAAGATTATCAAATGCGTTGGTAATGGCAAAAGAATTGCATGAATCAGGCCATATTGTTAAAATAGTTTTTGATGGTGCCGGCACCGAATGGTTGCCAGAGATAACAAAAGAAGAAAGCCATTTTCATAAAATTTATGAGGAGGTTGCTGATTTGATTGTCGGTGCATGTGATTTTTGTGCAGGAGCATTCCACGTAAAAGATAAAATTTCTGAAGTAATGTTGCTGCCTGAGTTCATGGGGCATCCCAGCTTCAAAAAGTATATAGAAGAAGATTATCAAATATTAAATTTTTAAAATGACATTGGACAAATCAAAGTTGATTGGATTGGATGAATGTGTCTTGAATGCTCTAAAATTATTCATGCATGAGACACTTCCAGAACTGAAACTGGAAAAATTTAAGAGGCCGCTGGTTGTCGGAAGCGGCAATGCTGCCGTAACCGGAAAGATTTTATTTGAAAATAAGGATGCTGTCTTTGCAGACGAAGGCAACTATTCAAAAAAGATTGATGCTATAAAAGAAATTGATGGTTGCGTACTTATATCTGCCTCGGGAGGAAAGCATGCTCCTATAATTGCGAAGGATGTAAGAAAAAGAAAAATCCCAATTATACTATTAACAAACAACAAAAACGCTCTGGCAAGGGGGTTTGCAGATGAAACTTATGTCTTTCCAAAAAATCCCGAGCCATACACTTACAATACATCCACTTATTTGAGCATGATACTTGCAAAAACAAAGGAAAATGTTAAAGAGATTCTTGACTTTATCCTGAAGCTTGAAATTCCAAATGATTTTTCAAAATATGACTCTTTTTTCCTTATCGTACCTGAAAAATTTGACTTGGCAAGGGAAATGTTCTCAACAAAATTTGATGAGCTGTTCGGCCCGAAAATTTCAGGCAGGGTTTTCACACCAGAGCAGACCAAGCATGCAAAAACTGTAATACC
>JACPTC010000015.1 GCA_016192985.1 Candidatus Woesearchaeota archaeon
AGAAGCACCAACAGCACATTTACTGACCTCATTTGTTTCTATTGCCACTGTTGGTGTGGTATCACTCGTTACGCATGCATTCGCTTTGTCTGTAGTCCAATTAGTACAGCCAATTCCACCTCCTGAGGTTACGTTATAAGAAATTATTTCAGGTGGTGTTGATTCTGTGCCCTGATTTTGAGGTGCACCTCGTTGAGGGTATGCAAACACATCCCTGATAGAGTATCCTTCTCCTGCATTACATGAACCACCGCAAACCAGCACAAATGTAAGATTTGCTGTGACAGTTTCAGCTCCAGTGCCTTGACTTGTACTTAAATCATTTGTGTTGTTAAAATAGACGACACCGTTAATAGACGTACTATTTTGACAAAATGTGACGTTTTGATATTCAGTTTTAGGCATGGGCAAAGGGATATTTGTGCCATCGCAGCCATCGGCTAAATTAGCTCCAATATTCCAATATCTCTTGCCTGCACCACAATTAGTGTTATCTCCATAAAACAGTATTGGCGATGCAGCAGGGTCGGTACCTGGCATTACACCGTTGCTCCATACAATTTTAATAAAGCCTGTTGAACCACTTGTGCTTATATCTTTCACTTGGTTGGTTAGCAACCAAAATAGTAATATTGAATTCGTGGTCACTTTTATAAATAGCAGTATTTCCTGCACTTGAAAAATTAAACCAGTTATTGCCATCTACAAATGAATTTGCTTGTGTCCCATCTATAAACCTCCCTCCTGTTGCATTATATGCTGAAATTATAATTGAAGGATTGCTTTGGCTGCCGAATGTAGTGTTAATAATGGCAAATGAACTCGGAATTAAAAATAATAGTGCAGCAACCAAAATAATTGCCTTTCTCATTCTTCCACCTCCCTGATAGCCAACTGGCTCAGGTAGAAGCTAGGATCATCCTCTGCGAACTCTGCTCTTGAATTCTTGTAATAAACTTTTATCCTGTAATTGCAGATCTCGAATCTCTGGCAGCTTTTGCCTCCTTTGCAGTCAGTGAACTTTCCTTGATGTGCACCGTCATATTTTGAAACGCAAGTGACTATCACGCAGCCATTCTCTTCTGAATGAATGCAAGGGCCCCAATTCGAGAAGTCAATTTCATAGTTTTTGGGCACACTATCCCTTTGTGCTCTTATTGAAAATGAATTACGGCTTATACAATCAGTTTTGTTCCTAAGCATAATCTGATTCCCTGTGATTTCATAGCTTTGGTAAGACTCTGTGCCATTGATGCAGATATAAGGAGTCAGGTTTACAGGGTCTATGCAAGTGGTATTGGTATTCCTTGTCCTTGTGACGTTTCCATAAACGCTTTCCGTTACATTATAGTAAGACACAGAGCAATCTTGCCTTTCTTCCAGACTAACCGTGCCTCCTTGAATCTGGCTTGTTACAGTTATCGCTAAAATACCGATTAAAAATAGAGTTAAAAATAATATCATTCTTTTCTTCATTTAAACCACCCCAAGAATTTTTTTATTGAATAGAAACGGTTTGTAAAATTTTAAAAACCAAGATAAGAGATTATTATAACTAAAATAACAAGACATGCTTTTATCTATCACTTCTTCTATGATAAACCACACCCTTTTATTTGGCATAAAGCTTAAGACGTATATAAACATTTCTATGTTACAATTTATTGACCATTATATGCATTTTAAAAAGAAAATTATATTAATTAATGACGCAGATAGGTAAATTTTCAAAACAAATATAAATACAAGATTTCCCTCGCATTCGTAATGAAAACATATTTTGTTGTTACGGCGGTTGTCAAAGTCAAAGACAAGGTTTTAATCCTAAAGAAATCAGCGAAGGACTATAACTATCCAAACAAATGGAGTTTCTGCTCCGGCTATGTCAAGGAATTTGAGTCTGCGGAAATCCAAACAAATGGAGTTTCTGCTCCGGCTATGTCAAGGAATTTGAGTCTGCGGAAGATACAGTTTTAAGGGAAATAAAGGAAGAAACAGGCTTGGATGCAAAAATTATCAGGAGAGGCACCCTTTTCGAGAAAACTGACAAAAACAAAAAAAGAAACTGGGTTATAATGCCCTTTCTTTGCATAGTAAAGTCAAGAAATGTAAATCTTGACCATGAGAATGTAGATTTTAGATGGATACATTCCAAAAATATAAAAAATTATCCAACGGTTCCGGGATTGGAGAAAGATTTAAAAGTCCTTGGGCTGATATAAAAATTATAATTGGCAATTAAAGAATAAAAATGAAGACAAAAAAAATTTTCTTAGGGGCGGATCATGCAGGATTTGAGTTAAAAAGGCATGTTAAGGAATACCTACAAAACCTTGGAATTAAGGTTGAGGATAAAGGCGCATACTCATACAATAAGGATGATGACTACCCTGACTTCATAGCTCCAGTAGCTAAAAAGGTTGCAGAAGACAACACAAATAATAAAGGAATCATTTTTGGCGCTTCTGGGCAGGGGGAGGCGATTGCCGCAAATAGGATTAAGGGGGTAAGGGCTGCCATCTACTATGGCGGCAACCTTAAGATTGTCAGACTTTCAAGAACCCACAATAACGCGAATATACTTTCCCTAGGTGCACGATTTTTAAGCAAAGAAGAAGCAGTCGAAGCTGTAAAGGTTTGGCTAGATGCCGAGTTCAGCAATGAAATAAGACACGCTAGACGAATAAAGAAAATTGACAAGATATAATATGCAATTCCTAAATTATTTTTTAGCATCCATGGTTTCATTCTCCGGCTTATTCATCGGAATAATGCTTGTAAAAATAGCGCCTGAAGAGCAAAAGCCATTGCAAAGATACTTTATTTTTTTAATGAGGGCAATGCTATTGGCTGTCCTTTTTTTTTTAATCCTGCAGCATTTTAATGATGTTAAACGCTTTTTATTACTGATTCCACTTTTCGCATTCTTACTATTTGCGGAATTAAAAATCACCGATTTGTTGAAAAAATTTGCAATAAACTATGCGGTCTTTGGCGTCTTATTCTTTTTGAGCTCAAAAAACACAAACCTTTTTGCCATAGAATCTAGCTTAATGCTGCTTTATGGGCTGCCTGCTTCATCTTTGATGTATAAAAAAAGAGAAAAAACACATTATAAGATGCTTTTTTATAATATGCTCTTCATTGCAACTGCAAATCTTTTATATATGCTGGATTACCATTTCTCATTTCTTATATTCATGTAGAAAGCAGCATGGTTGATTAGAATATGCAATACAAAGCTCAGTAGCAATGAAACAACAAATATTTTTAATGTCAAGCCAAAAATGGGAATAACAAATACCAAAGAGCCCACAACAAAATCTGTTTGGTCAAAAGGCACAAATTTATCGCCTGGCTTTATGCCAATTTTTCTTTTAAAAAAGCTCTTCACTAAATCGCCTGCCATAGCCCCAAGGCCCATCAAAAATCCGAACAAAAGCCAATTTTTGTAGTCGATGAATGAAATATTCCTAAAAGGCTCTACACCATACAATAAAAATTGTAAATATGCAGCTATAATGGCAAAAATAATCCCAAAAATCAATCCCCTAAAAGTCTTGTTTTTACCCAGAATTTGCTTGCTGTTTATTTTCCTGTTAAAGTCAATAGGATATGCAAGCAAATTGACTTTCTTAACAATCACAGGAGCCATATTTGCAAAGTATGCAGGTAGCATCAGGTAAAAGCATTTCAGAATGAAAATTCCAAGCCACTCATCCATTATAAGACTTGTTGGACATTGATTTAAATAGTTTTTGAAACATTAAACATTAGAAAGATTATTAAGCATATTTTAATATTTCCAATTTATGCAATTCAAATTCAATATCCCAAACAAGATAACCCTGATAAGAGTAAGCTTGATTCCCTTATTCGCAGTAATACTTTTGATTGACATCCCCTACAAAAACATTTTAGCTGCTTTTATCTTCGGCATGCTTTCTGTTTCAGATTTTTTGGACGGGTACTTTGCCAGAAAGAAAAAACAAGTAACTCAGTTGGGAAAGCTTATTGATTTCTGTTTCAGATTTTTTGGACGGGTACTTTGCCAGAAAGAACAAACAAGTAACTCAGTTGGGAAAGCTTATTGATCCAATTGCCGACAAACTGCTGATTTCAACAGCATTGGTTTTTTTGGTTGGAAAAGGCGTTCCATTATGGATGGCTGTTGCGATAATTGCAAGGGAAGTCATAATAACCTCAATAAGGGCTTATTTACTGCCAAGCAAAATAGTTGTTCCTGCAAGCAGTTTTGGCAAGGCAAAAACCGTTGTGCAGAGCATAGCAATTGTTTTTGTGCTTTTAAATCTGCCCTTAAGTTGGCATATGATGTTTGCCGCTGTTCTGCTTACTGTCTTATCAGGCTTGGAGTACCTTATGAGAATAAGGCAAATGACTGGAAACAAGATTGTCAACCTGCCTAATTTAATCACTTTGTTTAGGTTCCTTTTAATTATGCCGTTTGTTTATTACTTTTGGAGCTCCGAAATTCACATTGCATTATTGATTTTCGCCTTGATAAGTTTAAGCGACAAGCTTGATGGAATCTCTGCAAGGCTGATGAATCAAAAAACTGAAATTGGCTCTGGGTTTGACTCTTTTACAGACTGGACTTTGATAATAACCACATTCATACTCTTGGCTATAAAAAACTACATCAATCTGTTCTGGGTAGTGCTACTTGTGGTGCCTTCAATAATAAGCGGAGCAATGAAAATTATATATATAAAGAGGCAAAAGACAGTGCCTGTTACAATTGTTGCAAGGCTGAGTGTCGGAATGACTTATACAACCATAATCTCAATAGTCATAAATTTTAGATACACTATATATTTACTTTTGGTTACTGTGCTTCTTGTTTATTTTGCAATGATAGGATATATTTTCAAAACTTTAACCTTGCCTAAGAAGCCACATAACAAGCAATAATTTTCAATGCAGTTTCTTTACCCTTAAGGAAGAAACCATTAAGATGCCAAGCACTAAGTATACATAAGGATAGAACTTTATTGGCATGTCCAAGAAGTATGCAAGTGGGATTATAATGCCGTTTAAGGTTATCGGCATCCCCTGAAAAGCTCCCTTTAGGTCCATTATATTGTAGCGGGCCAGCCTTAAAATGCCACAAAACAAGAATATGGTGAACGCTATTATTCCAAATGTGATTTGCAGCGGGTTAATGCCGGATGCAACTTGCATCAAGCTAAATCCAAATATTGCAGGCGCAACTCCAAAAGACACTGTATCTGCTAGGCTATCAAGCTCTTTGCCAAAGGTATTTTGCTGCTTCATGGATTTTGCAACTTTTCCATCCAGATAATCAAAAAAAACCGCAATAAACAAGACAAAGGCGGCTTGCTTGAAGCTATTGCTGATTGAAAGCACTATGCTAATCAAGCCGAGCGCAACATTGAGAAGCGTTAATATGTCCGCAAATTTTAGGAGCTTGTAAATTCTGAATTCATCCAGGTCGCTCTTTCTCCTCATAAACCTAAACTCTGATTTGACAAATGAATAAACCCCGGCAGAAATTGTAAGGATTAGCGCAGCCGACATCACATACCAGTCAACCTGCCTGTTTAGCATTGGAGGCATCAACGCCATAAGCTGGAAAAAATAGCTGATTTTTCCAAGCACAGTGGGCTTAAATTCCCTTCTTAGATTCTTGTAAAGAAGAATTGTACCGCCTGTCACAAGCAGAGTGTCCCTTGAAAGAAAAATGATAGCAACCCAAACTGGAACTATCCCTTTTAATGCAAGCACTATTGACGCAATGTTCACAAGAAGCTTGTCAGCGAAAAAATCAATTATCATGCGCAGCTGAGAAGGGTAGTTTCTTGTGATGAAATTCTCAAAAAACCCAACTAATGCAGTAAGAATGAAGATAAACAATGCTATATTCCTCCTGTTTAATAAAAGCGCTGTTCCAACTACAAAAGCCAGTATCCACCTTAGCCATGTTACTGTAAAAAATATTTTTTCTCTTTTAATCCTTAATCTCATTTCATTATTTCTCGCATATGTATACAAAAGAAGGCGGCACATTCACAGGAACGAACTTTCTGTTTACTTTGGCAAAGCACGACTTAAGCATATCGCTTAGCCCGTTCGTATATTGAAACAGAATAAATCTGCCTTGCTTATTCAGCGAATCCCTTGCCTCATTAAGGATCTTTCTTTTTTTTTTATCTGAAAAATTAAAGAATGGCAGCCCGGAAACTATGCAGCCAACATTCTTTATTTTAAATTTTTGCAGAACGATGCCAAGCCTTTCAGCTCCTGAATTTACAACCGTCAACCTCCTGTCTTTTATATTATTTGACAGGTATCTGCAGAATTTCTTGTTTACTTCAAAGCACAGGACTCTTGTATCAGGCTCAGCTTTTTCAAGAATAGCCCTTGTGAAAGTGCCTGTGCCGGGACCAAGCTCAACAATGGTATTTAATGATTTAAATTCTATGCTGCTTATAACTTCTTTTGTCAAAAACTTTGAGCTTGGCGCTACCGCCCCTACCTCCTTTGGATTTTTCAGGAAAGTTGACAAATGCAGTAAAGAGTCCTTCATTTTAAACCAGCTATTATTGTTGTGCCTGCCTTGATTTTATCATTAATCTTGGCTTTTAAATCCACCCCTATTGGAATCACAAGCGTTGTTTGGCTTCCCAAAGCTATCATGCCTATTTTTTGCCCTTTATCAACTTTTTGATTTTTCTTAACATAGCATTTTATCCTCCTTGCAAGAAAGCCGGCAATTTGTATAACCTTGACCTTTATGTTTTTGTTTTGGATTATCATTTCATTTTTTTCATTCTTAAAGCTCTTTTCCAAATCATAAGCCTTGAAGAAAGCGCCTTTTGTGTGCTTTACCGATTTAACTGCGCCTCCTATGGGGGCCCTGTTGATATGAACGTCTAAAGGCGACATGAAGATTGAGATGACATAACAATTATGCGAAATGTCTCTTGTCATTGCTCTTATTTTTCCGACTAATCCTTTCTTTATTTTTATGCTGTTTTTTGATGTATCAATTATACTGATAATCTTCCCATCTGCCGGAGACACAATATTGCTGCCCTTTGGTATTCGCCTTTTTGGGTCCCTATAGAAGTTTAATAAGAATAAGACTAAGAGAAGCAGTATAGCCGCAATGATTTTTAATAGCCACCCCATAAAATATGATTAAACTCACTTAATTTAAACTTTTTTATAGCTTATTCTGTATTTCAACGAGTTGTTGTTATATACAAGAATTGACAGAGCAATAAGCACCAAAGCGATTCCTATCACCATATGCTTTATGTGCAGGGTCTTCTCATCAAGACCAAGTTTGGCATGCATTGCGTGAGGCAAAAAGGCAAGAGAAAATCCGATGAATAGCAATATTGTGCCTGCAATATCAATTATTTTCCTGCTTTTCATAAAAAAGAAAAAAATGAAGAAGCCTTATGCTCCTTCTTTTACGCCGTAAGCAACTCCCAAGGAGACAACAGCAACTGCAAGGTGAAGCCATGTAATTGCCATGTTGATAGCAAACAAGCTTGCCAATAATTCCTTGACTACAGGCACCAAGCCGAGCACGCCAACAACAGCTGCTACAACGCCCAGCACCATATTAGCTGTTTTTCCGCTTCCTTTGTATCCAAACCATAACATAACTGCCCCACCTACAAGGTGCAGCACGTTCTGTGCAGGATTAACTCCAAATATGCCCAGTATAGGCGCTTGCACAAAGCCAACTAGGCCGAGCAGCACTAAAACTGCACCAATAACCATTGCATATAATTTTTGCACCTCAGCGATATAGACCACCTCCGCACAAGGTTTTAGATAACCACTTTTCTTATCGCTTATTTAAGCTTTTCGTGAAAATATTTAGCTTATAATATATTTCCTAAAACATATATCAGTTTATAACTATCGTAAATTGCGGTAATTAGTTGAAATAAATAGCCGCAATTTACGAGATAGACAATTGCGTGCAAATATAATAAATCAACGCAATTGTCTATATCATAATTTATTACCTACTATGTCCAAATGTCAAAATAGAAAACTCTATTACTCGTGCAAATCGTAAATTCCATTGATAAGGTGGACCATAATTACGCCCATTTTTTTGCCCGACATATTCTGCTTCTGGATAATTAGTTGTTATTTTTATATCTAAACTAGTCAAAAATTTATTTAATTTTTCTTCATCAGGGTAAGAATTTCCTTGCAAAGAAAGGGTGTTAATGTCAATTCGTGAATAACCAATGCTTAATCTGTCATTAAAACCTTCTAACAAAAAATCAACACCAATAAAAGTTGCATTGTATGAGGGCCTAATATCAGATACAGACCTTATTCGTTTCAATAACTCTTCTAATCCTCTTGCAGCTATGAGCTCTGTCGAGATTGGTATTGATTTAGGTGCAGCTTTAATTTGTCCATCTACCATTTGATTTGCATTAGGAATTCACCACCCAATTTAAAGTTTTTTATATGAAATTAGAACGAATTAAGCAATTATTATGAATATTTGATTCGTTCTCTATAATTTAACCTGCAAACCTTTTTAATATGCTAAATAATACTTCTGATTATGGAATGCACAGTCTTGGACTGCTATACAGACGAGCCAGCCGGCTTAGGAGTTCCACAGTATCTCGGCACATATCCTAGGTACATAGCAGGCTATTTGAATCAGGATGCGGCTTATTTGACTGTTGATGATTTAAGGCTTTGGAAAAAACATGATTCAATAATTCGCAACATCAAGCCATCCCAAAAAACAGATATCACAACTTACAATTTGACAATAAATTATAAAAATACAAAAAAAATTTTGGAAGAAACAGATACTTTGATTGTTGTTCTTGGAGTCCATGTGCCTGGGAAATATCTATCTGCTGTTCCAGGAACCTTGCGCGAGATAATCCCGATGATTAAAGATTTGAATTGCAAAAAAATACTGACAGGCCCTGCTGTTTTCGGCACTCAGCTTTTTGGAGGAAGGTTTTATGAGAAAGCTGATTTAAGTGTTTTTGACAAAGTTGATTATGGAATGTTCAATTTTAAGTATTCTGATGTAAAGGAATATGCTGTGAAAGGAGCATCTATACTAAAACAGATTCCTGATTTGAGAATGATTGAGATTGAGACAGGGCATGGCTGCGATATAGGAAAATGCTCATTTTGCACAGAGCCGATAAAAAACAGAGTTGAATTCAGAGAGAAAGAAGATGTTTTAAGAGAGATTATTGAATTCTATAAGCTAGGTGCAAGATATTTCAGATTAGGAAAGCAAACTTGCTTTTACACATTGCCATATGCTGTTGAATTGTTGAAAGAAATAAATGAAAATTGCCCTGACATAAAGGTATTGCATATTGACAATGTCAATCCTGTCAAGGTTGTGATGGACAAGCAGAATGATTTTGAAATCACGAAAGCGATTGTAAAATATTGCACTTCGGGGAATATAGCTGCTTTTGGAGTTGAGAGCTTTGACATCGAAGTTGTAAAGGCCAATACTTTGAACACTCCTCCGCAGATTGCTTATGAAGCGATAAAGATATTGAATAAGTATGGTGCAGAAAGGGGAGAAGATGGAATGCCTCGATTTTTGCCTGGGATTAATATTATATTTGGGTTGAGGAATGAAAGCAAGAAAACACATGAAGAAAATATGAAATGGCTTTCAAGGATTTACGAAGAGGGCTTGATGCTGAGAAGAATCAATATAAGGCAAGTTGCACTCTTTGAAGGCACTTCTTTGTATAATGAAGGAAAAGACAAATTTTTGAAGAAAAATAAAAAAATGTACTGGAAATGGCGCAATGAAATAAGACAGAAGATAGACTGGCCAATGCTGCAAAGAGTTATCCCTTCAGGAACTATCTTAACAAATTGCTACGCTGAAATCTACGACGGTAAAACAACTTTTTGTCGTCAGTTTGGAACGTATCCGATAATTGTTGGGGTGAAAGGACGCATTGAATTGAAAAAATTCTATGATATTGAAGTAACGGGGCAGATGTTACGCTCGGTTACTGGGAAAGTTGTGGTGGAGAAAAAGATTGAAGTTTGAAATATTCTACGTCAATAAATTTAAATACTAGTTTCTAAAGAGTATTGATGGGAGTGGTTAATAAACTATTTATTAAATAACATGAGATTAGGGAATAATGAATGGGTTGAAGACATTCAACAAATAATACGGAAAAATTCCGTACGAGAATTTATATTTTTCATCGCTTTAGTTGTAACTTACATATTTTTTGCTTTTCTTGTATTAAATGGTTATTACATAATTGGAATTAGCGTATTCATTATTGGTATTATAGTCATTTTCCTTCTGCCTAAGTCTATTAGAATAGCTTTTGCAGATTTAATAGCATTTAATCTTTTTAGGTTATCTATAAATATTGAAAGATATAATGGTAGAAATCCGCATTATAAAGAAGAAGCTAAAAAGGCTTTAGTTGATTTGGATATAGATATTGAAGATTATATAAGAAAAAAGAAAAAATCAAAATTAATAGACTTTGAAGATCCTAAAATTAGAGAATACATAATTAGATTACATGATAATACTAAAAAGATTCTACCTTTTTTTGAAGAGTATAACACATATAAAAATGAACAGGATAAAATTAGTAATATAGTAAAAAGATTAGCATTTTCATTTCGCCAATATGAAAATTTTCCTAATGAAGCGTATAATTTAATTGACGAATTAGATAGAATTCAAATACCAAAAAAACCAATTAGAATAGAATTAAAACCTTTGGTCAAGAAATATATTTTAGATAATATGTTAGTTCGAGGATTATTGTTTATAACCATCTTTACTTTTGCAGTTTGGTATCTACCTAATTATACTCCATGGACATTGTCAACAGAAAATAAGTTAATTATAATTATACCAGTTTTAGCTTTAGCAATTATTCAAATGATTTTTCCATCACCTGCCAGTTCTAAAAAATCTTAATCAAAACCTTTATATACAAGTAAGACTAATCTTACTTGGTGATTAAAAATGGACATAAGCATAACTAAAATGAGTTCAAAAGGCCAGATTGTAATCCCGCTTGAAATGAGAAGCAACATAAAGGAAGGCGATAAGCTCGTCCTGATAAAAAACAAAAACCAGATTATAATGAAAAAGGCTTCAGAGATGGATAAAAGCCTTGCTGAAGACTTGGAGTTTGCCAGAAGAACTGAAGAGGCATACAAAAGATACGAAAAAGGCGAATTTATTTCTATGCCTGCTGATAAGTTTCTTGAAGAACTTAAAAAATGGTGAATGTTGACCGCCATCCGCAATTTTCCAATATATTTAAAAAAATAAAAGACAATGTTCTAAGGGAAAAAATCAAAAAGCAAATTGAGAAAATAATCATGAATCCAGAGATTGGAAAGCCAATGATGTACAATCGCAAAGGAACAAGGGAAGTTTATGTTTCGCCTTATAGGCTTTCCTACATGTATTCAAAAGAAGAAGATAAAATAATCCTTCTTGACTTATATCACAAAGATGAGCAATGACTTAAAATTCCCAACCCTCAAAAATAATCAAATTCGGAAAACTCCGAAAGGTATATAAATAGGGCAATCTATTGCCAAGCCAATGAAGCAGGGCATGATTCTTATATCAAGGAAAGAGTACGAAGGGATGAAGGAAACGATAGAAGTATTGCAAAATCCGGAAATAATGAAGCAAATTCTGGAAAGCGAAAAAAATATTTCAAGAGGAAAGCTAAAGAAACTAAACATTTAATATATTTCATGAGTTCCGACTGCTTCTACAATAATCCTTTTGTTGAAGTCATCAATGCTGTAAATCATTCTTATGTTTGAGCCCAGCCAGCAGCTCCATTTGCCTGCTAATCTTCCATGCAAAGGATGAGCGCCAATTTCGGTTCTAGGCGATTGTTTTAATCTTTGAAGCTTGGCGGCGATAGCCTGCCGTTCCTTAACGTAATGCTGAAGCAGCTTTTCTGTCTTATTGTTTGCTGTATAAATTTCATACATAATAAAGTATTAAGCATGGTACTATTTAAATTTTAGTTTTGAATTATATAATTAATTTTTGCAAATCTGAATAAAAATTCAAGCTTAACCCACAACCCTTAAATAATATCACTTCTTTCATGCATATTCGGTGATTGACTTGAACCATCCATTGGCGGGAAAGGAATTGAATTTTAAGGTAAAGGTTGTGGCTGTAAAATAAGCGGCATTATATTTGTTCTTGCTATTGATGTTTGCGGTCTTAGGATGTAAACAGAATAATTGTAAAGCCTTACAGCTAAATCTTCATGCCCCTCTGCAATGAAATTTAGAATTAAATCAGCGACATTTAGTGAACGGCTATATCGAGGACTTCGCGGATTTCTTCTAACTGTAACATATCCTATTATAAAAGTAGCCACTTTTTCAACGCTAATCCCAGTTTCCCGGGCAACACATTCAGGTGTAAGATACAAGTATCGCGGCAATGCCATTGTGTCTATCTCCTTAACACTATCCACAAAATCCATGCTTCCCATTTGGTAGGCGGGTGGATTTCCATGGGCAAGCTGTTCAAGGTACTCTGTCACACCAGGAATTTCCCTCATACGGCTTATTGCGCCCATAATTGTTTGTTTTCTTCCTGAATTACTCCTTCTATTTGACGCCCATCCAATCAATTCAGCCAGAGTCATATCAGGATAGCTGTTAAAGGCTCTTGGGTTGTCTTTGGCAATGCGGATTAATTGCTCTAATGTAACGTCGCTTCCTTTCCCGTCTAGTAAAGCAAAAACGTCTTCAACTTTCCTGTAACTGTGTACCGCTTCCTCGCCAGTAAGAATTTGAAATCTCTCTCTGCCATCAGCCATATATCAGGTAAGCCCAAACGCCTTTTAAAATTATCCTTTTATGGTAAGAACAACGTAGATTTTCTGCGCAAAAATATTCATAGAAACCTATTTAAACAAAACTTTTAATCCAGAACATGATGCCTTCGTAGCTCAGTAGGTGGAGCGTACGAATCAAAAATTACGAAGCTGTTATCCTACAGGGTTAGACACCGTAAGATAAGCTAAAAAACTTATCCGTTAAAGGTCCGCAGTTCAAGTCTGCGCGAAGGCGTTTTATTTCTCCCAGCATAACTATTAAATATGGTATATTATATTCTCAGCTTGTGCAACAAATTAATTATAAGCCATTGAAGCACATCCTAGTCTGCACCAATGAAAGGGAGCGAGGAAAAGATTGCTGCTCTCACGTCAAGGGCTATGAAATATTTAGAGAATTAAAAGACTGGACAAAGGCAAATGGATTAGCATCTTCTGTCTGGGTCACGCGAACTGGCTGCTTGGGATTCTGCAACAATGTTGGCGCAACTGTTGTGATTTACCCCGACCAGATTTGGTTCAAGGAAGTTAAGAAGGAAGAAGTGCAAAAGATAAAGGATTTTATTTTGAGTTCTTTAAATAAATAAAACTTTATAAACCAGCCAAGATTTCAAACTCCAGTTTCGGGCCTGTAGTTCAGTCTGGCAGCTGCCAATCAGTGAGATGCGAGTGAGCATGGTTCTTTGCGAACTCGCTCACAACTGACTGGCTCGCTGGACAATTAGAATGCTCGACTGATAAACATTCATCAAATGATCGATTCGAGTGGTCACCAGTTCAAATCTGGTCAGGCCCATTTCTTTTCGATATACTCTTTGATAAAAACTCACATTTTGCATTCGGCAACTCATCGAAAAAATAAAAAATCTTTTAACTACCGCAAAGTTTAAATATAAGTTATTATTTTAAAATAGCAACACTTTTTAATAGCTTGAAATGTTCACTAAAATAAAAAAATTGGAGGGGTGCATGATGAATTTTAAAACACAATTTTTGGTTTTGTTGACTATTTCTGTTTTCTTGCTAAGCGGTTGCGAGGTTTACCAAACTCTTTATGGAACTACTCCTCAAACTGCGCCAGTAGCGGCACAAGTTGTTAGGGTGGAGGGCGAGCAGGCAAAAGATGTTGCTAATCTTGCAAAGCAGGTTTATGGTGCAGCAGCGCCAACTCAGCATGACCCTTTCAAAGTCGGACAAAATCCATTGGGCCCGTTCGAAAAGGGAAAGGGGCTTGGATTTACTTTACAGCAATGGCTGGCTGCAAGCGGCATAGGGATATACAGTGTCGATGGTCAAAATGCAGAGCTTGAGCTTTCATTGAAAAATCTTGTTCCAAATGGAATTTACACAGTTTGGTGTTCAAGCAGTTCGTTCCCTCCAAATTTCAGTGTTGTGGACAAGCCATGCGGCGCTGAAGACGGCTCGGAAAATTCCCTGAAAGCAGATGAGAAGGGCAATGGGCAATTCTCCTTGAAGGTTAAGGCTCTTGAGCAGAGCACCAAGGAAAAAGCAACCATAATCGCGCTTGCATATCATAGCGACGGCAAAACTTACGGCTCAAGCCCAGGCGACTTTGGCACAAACACGCATGTCCAGATATTCTTCTTGCTTCCTATTCAGACGGAAGAGCAGGCAAAATACCAGATTCCTATAAAATTCGTTAATCATATAGATGCGGGATTGCCAGAGCAAGATGTATTTATTGAGCACATAGCACCTCAAGAAGAAGCGCCAAAAGAAGAAATGAAAGCTGAAGAGCCTGCGATGGAAAAGCCAGAAGAGCAGGCCAAGGGCGAAAAGGAAGAAACGGTGAAGGTGGAAGAGCGCCCTAAAGAGAAAGAGCTAGTTGAAGAAAAGCCAAGAGAAAAGCCAATTGTTGTTGTTGTTCAGGAAACTGATTTGGTAAGCTTGACACCAAAAGCCGAGGACCCGGACAAGGAAACCAACTTAGTTTTCACATTCACATCCCCATTGAATGAAAAAGGGGAATGGCAGACAAATTACGGCGATGCTGGCGAGTACACTATAACTGTGACAGCATCGGACAGCGAAACAACCACATCAAGGGATGTTTTGATAATTGTCAATAAGAAAGAAGAGTCACCTGCAATTGACAGCGCAAAGCCGATTGAAAGCGGCTTAACCATAGACGAGACGCAGTCAATTGAGTTCAGTGCTGTAGCAAGCGACCTAAACAAGGATATTCTGGCATACAGCTGGAAGCTTGACGGGGTTGATGTCGGCACAGACAGCAAGTACAGCTACCAGTCCACTTATGATGATGCAGGAACACACACTGTCAAGGTTGAGGTATCTGATGGATTATCAAGCGCAAGCAAAATATGGTCTGTGGATGTTGGGAATGTAAACAGGAAGCCTGCTTTGGAGAAAATGGAAGACATAAACATCAAGGAAACTGACAAGATTGTGGTAACAGCATTGGCAACAGATGACGATAAGGATAAAATAACCTACTCAGTAAGCGACAAGAAATTTGCCCAGGAAGACAATGTTTTCACATGGCAAACAGATTACGAGAGCGCGGGCACTTATCAAATTACCGTAAGCGCAAGCGACGGCCAAGACACAACATCGCAGGAATTCACAGTAACTGTCGCAAATGTAAATAGGGCACCATTGATAACAGACATAGTGCAGAAGAGTTAGCTTTTTACATTTTATTTTTCTTTTTTTAATGGGGGAAATAAATGAGTAAAAACATCACATTACTATTGATTATGTTTTTAATGTCCCCTTATATTGTGTATTCAGCCTCTACTTTTATTGTGCAGGAAACCGAGAAAATAAGCCTGCAGCCAAGCGCATCAGACCCTGATTCCGACCAGCTTGCTACAATATACAGCGCCCCTCTCAATGAAAAAGGGGAATGGCAGACAAATTACGGTGATGCTGGCGAGTACAAGGCAACAATCACTGTTTCTGACGGCTTTGCAAATGTTTCTGAGGAAGTCCTAATCATAGTGAAAAAGAAGGAAGAGCCGCCAAAGATTGAGTCGTTTCTGCCGGATCAGGATGCCATAAGTGTTAAGGAAACTGATTCAATAGATTTTAGGGTTTTAGCAAGTGATATCAATAAAGATGAGCTAAGCTATGAATGGTTATTGGATGATAAGGCAGTAAAAGATGGCCAAGAATTTTTTTATAGCACAACATACAAAGATTCAGGCAACCATAAGCTATCTGTTACAATATCAGATGGGACAAATAGGGTAAGCAAGTCATGGGACATCCATGTAGAAAATGTCGATGTTGAAGGCTTGCTTAATGAGATAAAGGAGGTTATTGCATATGAAAATGAAATTGTCAAGTTAACTCTCCCAGATTTTGAAAAATACGGGCTTATTTATTCAATTTCAGGGCCTGTAGGCAGCAGAAATGAATGGAAAACCACATATAACGACTCCGGAAACTATGAAGTCAATGTGCATGCAGAGGGAAAGGGATTTACAGGAGATAAAATCGTCAAGGTAACTGTCGCTGATATAGACAGGCCGCCTGTTTTTGAAAAAATAGGAAACAAATTTTTGAATGAGAATGAAGAAATCAGGATTGCGCTTAACGCCTATGACCCAGACGGAGATGAGATAACCTATTCTGCTGGCAACTTGCCTGAAGGCGCAAGTTTTGATGGAAATGTGCTTGCATGGAAGCCAAGCTACGACACAGTAAAAAAACAGGGCTTTGTTAATCTAGTCATGCACAAGTTCAGGGTGCTCAGCAAGAGCTTCTATGTTCAGTTTACAGCATTGTCCAAGGGCAAGAAAATTGTACAGAACGTCATTATAACCGTCAGGGATGCCAACAGGGCGCCAGTTATTGACGACTTGCAGCCTATTGCAATAAGTGAGGGCGAGACTGTGAAAATAACTCCTTCAGCGTATGACATGGATGGCGACAAGATAAAATTGAGATATTCAGGATTTATGGAAAGTGATTCCTACAAATCAGGATTTGACGATGCAGGCACATACTATGTAAAAGTGACTGCAAGCGACGGCTTGCTCGAAGCATCTAAGTTTATGCAGGTCAATATAACAGAAAGCAACAGGGCACCTTCCTTTGAAAATATAAAAAATGTCAAGACAGGCGAAGGCGACAGCATAGCAATCTTGCTTAATGCAAACGATCCTGACGGGGATGATGTTACTTTTTCAATTGACAATCCCCCACCTAATTCCTCCTTGAAAGGCAATGCTTTTCTTTGGACGCCTGACTTTGGGACGGCAGACAGAGCTAAAACAAAAATATTCGACTTTGTTTTTGTTGCAAGTGACAAAAAGCTTGAGTCAAGGCAAATAGCCAAAATTGAAGTTACAGACAAAAACAGAGCACCTAGAATAACTGATGCAACCAGAGGCATTGTGGCAAAGCCGAATGAGCAGGTTCTTATGTTTGTAAAGGCAGCCGATGACGATGGTGACGAGTTGACATACACATGGGAGTTCAGCATACTGGAAAAATACAAAGCAACTTCAATACACCAAAGAATATTCAAGACAAAAGGAACCAAGGCTGTCAATGTCATTGTAAGCGACGGCATCGATGAGGCAAAGCAGGTTATCAATGTGAATGTGGTTTGAAAAGATTTATATACTACAATTCAATATAATGATTTTAGATGGAAAACAAGAAGCTGGGATTTGTTATAATTTCATTCAGCATAGTAGCCAGCGTTATAGCCTTTGGCTTTATGAATGTGCTTGGCAGGCAAACAAGCGCCCTGCAATGTTATCCCACAAGCGAATGCCAAAGGGTTGAAAGCTTGATTGGGCTTAGCCATATCTCAGTTGGATTAATCTCTTTTATTGCAGCTCTTGGAATTTATTTGCTATTCTTCAGCACAAGCGAGGAAGCTATACTCAAAAGGCTTGAGGAAGAGAAGCAGATGAAGATTGACGAGGACAAATTCGAGCTGGTGCTGAAAGCGTTGGACGAGAATGAGAAGAAAGTGCTCAAAGCTGTCAAAGAGCAGAATGGGATAACTCAATCAACACTAAGGTTCAGGACAGACTTGTCAAAAGCGAAAATCAGCCAGATACTCACTGACTTTGAGAGAAAGCACTTGGTTAAAAGAGAAGAGAGAGGAAAAACTTATGCAGTTTATTTGGCTGAGACTTTTTGAATCCAAATATTATTAAATATACATCAATTCTAGTCTTTGGTTTAGATGGATAAGAAAAGGGTAAGGAATGCTGTTACAGAGCTGCTAAAGGCGATTGGCGAGAACCCAGACAGGCAAGGCTTAAGAGAAACGCCAAGCAGAATAGCTGAGCTTCTTCAAGAGATACTTTCAGGAAACGGGAAAGACCCAAAAGACATCCTAAAGGTTTCCCATAGCCTTGAGCATGACGAGATGGTTATTGTCAAAAATATCCCTTTTTACTCGATGTGCGAGCACCACTTTCTTCCTTTTTTTGGAAAATGCCATGTTGCTTATATTCCTGAAGGTAATAAGGTGGTGGGAATAGGAAAATTAACAGAAATAGTGGATGTGATGAGCAAAAAACTGCAGCTGCAGGAAAGACTTACAACAGAAATAGCAAATATAATAATGCAGTGCCTAAAGCCAAAGGGTGTTGCTGTTGTTATCGAAGCAAGGCATCTTTGCATTGAGATGAGGGGGATTAAAGATTCAAGGACAGAGGCAGTTACATCAGCTGTTAGGGGCATATTCAGGAAAGATATAAAGACAAGAGAAGAGTTTCTGAAGTTGATTAAATGATAAGTGAGTATCCATCAAAATCAGCTTTTAATAAGCTGAAAGGCAAATTTAACATGGTGCCACTTTTTACAAAGCTCAAAATAAAAGAAGATATAATCTCCGTCTATAAACGGTTTAGGGGAAATAATTCTTTTATTCTCCACAGCTCCAGGACAGATAAGTCCCTAGGCAGATATTCTTTTATTGGTTTTGAGCCATTCCTTAGAATAAAATCCAAAGGCAATGATGTCTTTATCAATGACAAGCTTGTCAAAGGCAATCCAGTTGAAATCCTTAAAAGAGAGCTCGATTTTTTTAAAAGTCCAAAGTACAATGACCTGCCTATTTGCTTTGGCGGCGCGTTTGGTTATTTTGCCTATGGGATAGCAAATCTTTTTGAAAAATTGCCCAAAACAACAACAGATGATATAAAAGCTCCAGACCTTTACTTCTTATTCCTAGATAAGTCAATAGTCTATGACCATATAAGCAATGAGCTTTACATTATCGTCTTAGGAAATGACTACTACAGGCTGCTCAACCGCCTATATAAAATTAAAGAATGCATAACCAATGGACAAGGCAACAAGCAGGATTCGGGTTTATTGAACAGAAAAATAAAATGCGGGGCATTGCAATCAAATTTCAAAAAATCAGATTATATCAAAGCTATTCACAGGGTAAAAGAATATATAAGGGCAGGAGACACATTTCAGGTGAACTTATCTCAGAGGCTGGAGGCATTTACTTATTGTGATGCTCTTGCCATATACGAAAACTTGATTGAAATAAACCCTGCACCTTTTTCAGCATTATTAGAGTTTGAAGAGCTTAAGATTATAAGCAGCTCTCCTGAGAGGCTTGTCAGGCTTGAAAATGGAATTGTAAGCACAAGACCAATTGCCGGAACAAGGCCAAGAGGAAAAACAAAAGAAGAGGACTTAAGGCTTGAAAGGGAGCTGCTAAACAGCAATAAAGAGCTTGCTGAGCACACAATGCTCGTCGACTTGGAAAGAAATGATTTGGGCAGAGTATGCGATTACGGCTCTGTAAAGCTAACAGAAACAATGGTTGTGGAGCGCTACAGCCATGTGATGCACCTTGTTTCAAACATTACAGGGAAACTCCACAAAAGCAAAGGCAGGTTTGATCTGATTAAGGCAGTTTTTCCAGGCGGAACAGTAACCGGATGCCCAAAGATACGCACTATGGAGATAATTGACGAGCTTGAGCCGACTGCAAGAGGCCCTTACACAGGCTCTTTGGGCTATTTTAATTTTTCAGGCGATATGGATTTTAATATCATAATCCGAACGCTAATAATGAAGAGCAATAAAATTTATTTTCAGGTGGGCGGCGGCATAGTGGCTGATTCTGTGCCAGAGCAGGAATATAAGGAAACTTTGTATAAAGCGGAGGCTATGATTGAGGCCATCAAAGGTGGAGCCCATGATACTGGTTATAGATAATTATGACTCATTCACGTACAACCTTGTGCAGACTATCGGGCTATTTAACAAGAATATCAAGGTTGTGAGGAACAACAAAATAACTTTAAAAGGAATAAGGCTTTTAAATCCAAGCCGCATTGCTATATCTCCAGGTCCATGCACCCCAAATGAAGCCGGAATTAGCGTAGAATTGGTAAAGAGTTTTGCAGGCAAGATTCCAATATTGGGAGTTTGTTTGGGGCACCAGTGCATAGGAAAGGCATTTGGCGGCAGGATAATAAAGGCTCCAATTCCCGTGCATGGCAAAACATCAAGCATACATCATGACGGCAAAACAATATTCCGCAGAATAAAAAATCCATTCATAGCCACAAGGTACCATTCTTTGATAATAGAAAAATCCACACTGCCTGACTCGTTGGAAGTATCTGCAGAGACAAACGGACTTATAATGGGAGTAAGGCATAAAAAGTATGATGTTGAAGGCGTTCAATTTCATCCAGAAAGTTTTTTGACTTCAGAAGGAAAAAAGCTGATAAAAAATTTTATTTTGGAATGAGCAAAAATGCACGTATTCATCAACAACAAATTTTACACTGAGGAGAATGCAAAGGTTTCAGTTTTTGACCATGGCTTGCTTTATGGGGATGGCGTTTTTGAAACATTGAGGGCTTATAAAGGCAGTGTTTTTAAAATCAGCGAGCACATTGACAGGCTCTTTCATTCTGCTTTGCGCATTAAATTAAAAATCCCGTTAAAAAAATCAGAATTGAAAGAGGCAGTTTATTCAACCATAAATAAAAACAGGCTAAATGAAGCTTATATAAGAATAACAGCGACTAGGGGCACAGGCGATATTGGATATACTTCAAAATGCAGTCCAAATGTCATAATAATGGCTAAAGAATTTGTACCCTATCCAAGCCGAATATATGAAAATGGAGTTTCAGTAATAACCCATGATGCAGAACGCTTTTTTCCTGATGTAAAGTCAGTCAGCTGCCTGCCACTTGTATTGGCAAAAATTAAAGCTGAAAAAATGAACTGCTTTGAGGCGCTTTTGGTTGACGAAAATGGATTCATAAGGGAAGGCACTCTAAGCAACGTATTTTTTATCAAGAAAAATGAATTGCATACCCCTAAAGCAGATATACTGCACGGCGTCACAAGAAACACACTCATAAAAATAGCAAAGCCAATTGTAAAAATAAGGGAAACGAATATCAAGAAGGAAAGCATACCTAATTTTAATGAGTGCTTTTTGACAAACACCTCTGCTGAAATAGTGCCTGTTGTTGCAATAGACTATAAAAAAATAAGCGCTAGTCCGGGACCAATCACAGAAAAGATGATGTATGAATTTAAGAGGCATATCATAAGGGAAACAAATGCTGAAAGACATTAAATGCGGAAAATTTAACCTGAAATTCCATAAAACATTGCTTATGGGAATAATTAATGTGACTCCAGACTCTTTTTCTGATGGCGGCTTGTTTATAAATGCCGATAAGGCTGTTGAGCATGCCAAACAAATGGTGATTGACGGCGCTGAAATAATTGATGTCGGAGGAGAAAGCACAAGACCGGGCTCAAATTTTGTTTCTGAAAAAGAAGAGCTGAAAAGATTGAAGCCAGTGATAAAGAGACTGGCAAGCGAAGTTGAGGTTCCTATTTCTATAGACACTTACAAGCCGGAAGTTGCCAAAGAGTGCCTTAATCTGGGAGCGCACTTGGTTAATGATATAACGGCATTGGCTAATACGGAAATGATTAATGTGGTAAAAAAATACAGTGCGCCGGTTGTGATCATGCACATGAAAGGAACACCCAAAAGCATGCAGCAAAATCCAGTTTATGCAGATGTTGTTAAGGAAATTAAAGAATTTTTAAATTATCGTGTTGCAGAGGCTCGAAAAGCCGGGATAAAAGATATCATTATAGACCCTGGCATAGGCTTTGGAAAGACGACAGAGCACAATCTGCAGATATTAAAAAGATTGAGCGAGTTTAAAGACATGCAATGCCCTGTTCTGGTAGGGGTGTCAAGGAAATCCTTTATCGGCAATATAAGCGGAATGGCTGTTGGCGAAAGGCTGGAGGGCACTATCGCCTCTATATCGATTGCAATAATGAATGGCGCAAACATAGTGAGGGTGCATGACATAAAAGAATGCAAGAGGGCAGTTCAAATAGCTGATGCAATAAGGTGTGCCTGATGGACAAAATAACAATAAAAGGCGCATTATTCCTGTGCAATATCGGTATATCAGAAAGAGAGAGAAGAAAAAAGCAGAAAATTTTTATTGATGTCGAATTATTTTTAGATGCAAAAAAGGCAGGGCAAACAGATGATTTAAAGCATACTGTAGACTATTCAGAAGTTTATGATTCTATAAGGAGAACAATCAAAAGAAAAAAGTACAGGTTGATTGAGTCAATTGCAGGAAATATTGCTAAGAATGTATTAAATAGTTTTAATGTCAATAAAGTTAGTGTAACAATCAAAAAGCCCGGCGCATTAGCTCGCAAAAATGTGGAATTTGTCGCTTTAGAAATAATGCGGGGAAAAAATGGCTGATGCGTTTATTGGAGTTGGCTCTAATTTGGGAAACAAGCTGGAAAATATAAGAAAGGCAATGAGTTTGATAAAAGAAAGGTGTAAAATTCTGAAGATTTCGCATTTATACAAAACAGAGCCCGTTGGCTTCAAAAGCCAGCAATGGTTCTTGAACTGCGCTGCAAAGGCGCAAACCAGCTTAAAGCCAAAAGAATTGCTTGAATTTTTGCTTTCTATAGAAAAGAAATTGGGCAGGGTTAGGACAATCAGGTACGGGCCAAGAACGATTGACTTGGATATTCTCTTCTACGATGACATGATAATAAGGGAGGACAACCTTGTGGTGCCGCATCCTAGGCTGCATGAAAGGCTGTTTGTTTTAGTGCCATTAAAAGACATCTGCCCTGATTTTATCCATCCTGCACTGAATAAGACAATCAGCGAGCTTTGCTCATCCGCCAGCAATTCAAAGGTTTCAAAGCTTCAAACTGAAGAAAACTATTTAAATTAAAGATTATTTGACATTAAATTATGGACAAATTAGACATTGGCATTATAGAAATCCTGTTAAAAAACTCAAGGACGCCATTCATGGAAATAGCGAGAAGACTAAAGGTTTCTGAATCCACAATAAGAAAAAGAGTTTTGAATCTTGAGAAAAAAAGCATTATTAAAAAATATTCTCTGGTGGTGGACACAAGCAAAATAGGCTTCAGCCACATGGCTTTAGTCGGGGTTGATGTAGTGCCTGAAAGGTATCTGGATGTGGCAAAAAAGCTTACAGAGTTTGATGGTATCAAATATGTTGCTTCTTCAACAGGCGACCATATGTTTATGCTTGAAGTTAGGATACTTTAAAAGGGACTTTGTAGATAATAATGAGCTAGTTTAGACTTCTTTACTTGCTTTAATAATTTCTACCAAATCTTTTTTAACATTGTCATGGCTACCTTTTAAATTCTCATCAATAGACAAATTTTCTCTTTCATTATTATTTGTTCCTTCATTTTTATCGTTGGAATTGGTAGGTTCTTCTTCTAATGCTGTATTAATAGTAGCTGCTTCCACGTCTTCAGTATCTTCCTTCTCTAATTTTGTACCTGTACCATAAATAAATTCTTCATGCATATAATTGTAATCAAAATTTATTTCATTAGGCTTAATTTCATCCTCATCTTTTCCTATTTTAGGAACATAGTTAGCATAATGAAGTATATCATCTGCCGCTCTAGCTGCCCTTAGCACATGCTTTGTATCATATCTCTGCTCAATTCTATGTAAAGCGTCACGATGATGAAGCCAAACACCCCAAGGTGAATGCAATGTTTCTGGCGGGTCTTCTACCTCAGCAGGCTGCATTCCCAATAAGCTGGAAGTTGGAAAACTCAATATTCCTTCGATACCTCCTGTATTGGCTTTTGCTACATTACTGTCCTGCAAAAATCCACTATAAAATACCCCTTTTTCCATAACTATTCCACAAAAATTTACTTCAATCCTGAACTGATTTGGCCACATAGTAGCCGGTAATTCCGCTAATCAATGGCAAAAGTGCAGGAGCAAAAGGGCCAAGCAAAGGTATTGAAAGGTATGCGGCTGGTGCCAGCAAATAGCCCATGTAACCGATTGTTGCTCCTGCACCTGCAAGCATAATGTGATGTGGGTCTGCACCCTTAACAACATCATCTATAGCCATAAACTCACCTCAAATATCAAAACATTTAAATAAAAGTTAACAATTGTTAAGTTAAAAGTTAATTTATAAGCTTTATTGATGTATTTTCAAAATAATAACGAGAAATTTTGGTTTAATTATTAAGAAGCGTTACAAAAACTATGTTTTTCACCAAAAAATTAAAACCAATAATAAAGGCAAACAAAAATGCTTGATGAAACTGATATAGGAATTTTAAGAATTTTAAGGCAGAATGCAAGAACACCATTTTTAGATATAGCAAAAAAATTGCGAATTTCAGAATCGACAATAAGGAAAAGAGTAAAAGATTTGGAACAAAAAGGAGTTATAAAAAAATATTCTGCAATAGTTGAACCATCAAAATTAGGCTACGGAAGCGTTGCCCTGGTTGGAATTGATGTTAAGCCAGAAAAATTCTTGGAAGTTGCTAAAAAGCTTACTGAGTTAGACAACATTAAATTTGTTGCAACAAGCACAGGAGACCATATGATAATGACAGAGATTTGGATGGAAAATTCTAGTGACTTAAGAAATTTTATTTCTGCAAAGATTGAAAGTATAGAAGGAGTTACAAGAACTTGCCCAGCGATATTGATGGAAAGATTAAAAGAAGTATAAGCTTGATTTTTAGTTAAAATACATATTTTAGTAAAATAATAACGAATTCCGCACTTTTTTAAGCTATATTCGCAAAGCCTTCAGAAAGCTTTAAATATATACACAAATTCTGAATTAACAATTGTTAAGTTTTTGGTTGACTAATGCTAGAATCATTTTTGGTGACATCAAGGGAAACATTGGAAGCAAGCTTAGTTGTGGGAATTGTCCTTGCCTATCTGAACAAAACAAACAACCAAAGCTACAGGAAGACAGTCTATTATGGCATTGGATTTGGAATTCTTGCAAGCGTAATTGCAGCCTTGATTTTTACACTTTTTGCAGGTGGCTTTGAAGGCAAAACAGAGCAAATCTTTGAAGGCATGACAATGCTTATTGGAGCATTTTTGCTTACAACCATGATACTATGGATGATGCAGCAAAGGCATATTGCAAAAGAGATTGAGGGAAAGGTTGAAAAGCATTTAATGAGCGCGCAGCCATTGCTGAGCCATTTGGGAATTTTCATGCTTATATTCATTGCAATCATAAGGGAAGGCGTTGAGACAGTTATTTTTTTGAATGCAATAAATTATGCAAGCGGCATCAATTTCATTGGAGGTACGCTTGGAATTCTGGCAGCCATAGTTGTAGGATACATTTTCTTTGCAAGCACCAGAAGGATTAACCTGAAAAGGCTGTTCAATGTCAGCAGCATTTTGTTGATTTTATTTGCTGCTGGACTTGTAGCTCACGGAATCCACGAGTTCGAGGAAGCCGGCATTGTAAGCGGAATTGTAAGCCCTTTATTCGACATAAACCCTATTCTTAATGAAAAAGGAATTGTTGGAAGCTTTTTGAAAGGCTTGTTTGGCTACAACGGAAACCCAAGCCTGCTGGAAGTTATGGCTTATGCTGCTTATTTGGGAATTATATTTTATTTGTACAAGAGGATTGAGATTTCTATGGTTAAGGTAAACGGTTAATTACAGATTTGTTATGAACGAATAGGTTAAATTTTATCCAAAAGAAAATGTAGTCAATGGCATATAAATTATATTATTGTCTTTTCTTATTTTTTCTGTATTCGAAATAATTATTCCATAGCCTGAATCATATCTTTTAATTGCTGTTTTGACTTGCTCTTGATTTTTGTCACCGATACTAACTTCTATAGGAATTATACTATTTTTCGCATTGTGGATTAAAAAATCTACGCCTCCTTCCTCAGAATCATAAAAAATTCCTGTTGGCATGTTAACAGTCTCCATCATTCTGAATAGGTATGAAGCTACAAGATTTTCTGCAAGCACCCCCAACATTTCCCTATTCCTAATATCATAGACACCTAGTTTAAATCTGATAGCGGCATTTATTGATGGAGAAAGAAAATAATACTTCCATGGCTTTCTTATAACCTTGCCTGCACCTCCATAAGGTTTGATGCTAAAAATAAGATGAGTTTTCTCTAAAATATCCAAAATTGTTCTTACTAAAGTTGGCGATATTTTAATTCTTTCTGCCAGTTTCGCGTCTGATGTTCCGCCAGGTGTTTGCAAAGCCAAAAAGGTAAGTATCCTTGTTATGTCATTTCTAGTGTCGGTATTAAATGATTGCAGCGCAAAGACATCTTTTTCTATAACCCTGTCAACCATGCTAAAAATCCTTTGATGGACTTCTATTTGGCTCATATTTAATCCAAAAGGAAAGCCGCCATAACATAAGAAGTCTTCCCATATCATATCCATCCTCTTATTTAAACTCAATGTTTTTCTCATTAATTGATTTTCATTTGCAGATACTGCCATTGAATTAAGGGGTTACCTTAAACCTTTTTATTTTCCATATTGTAAATAACTATTTGTTGAGGAAAACTTTATATAGATTAATTTATATTATTATCAAAGGTAAAAGGTGTTCAAAATGAAAGACAAAAACTTCGAAAAATTAAGAAAGATGAATAAAAACAGATACGAGGGTAAATGTATCGGCTTGGCAGATGGAAAAGTAGTTTTTTCGGATAAAGACCCAATTAAAGTTATGGATAAATTAATGAAAAATTACTCGAATAAAGAGATAATGGTAACCAGCATACCAAAAAAGAATGTAAATTTTGTTCTATGATTATACAAATACCTAAAAAAGATTCTATTATCTTTGAGTATATTCCACACAATAATAAACTTAAGCCTATGGCTAATATAAAATTCCAGTATGCTGGAAATAAAGAAATATATTTTCCCGCGCTTATAGACTCTGGCGCTGATAAAAGTTGTTCATTTGTGTCAATTGGCAAAAAATTGGGCATTGATTTCACCGATTATGATAGGCAAAAAGACATAGCATTTGGGCTGAATGGAAAAGGCGTGCCAGGTTATATTGCTCCTCTATCCTTCTGGATAGGGAATAATTGTGTTACAGCTGAGATTGCATGGCTAAACATAAAATTTGATCCACAAAGACACTACTTTTTCTTGTTGGGTAGGGAGATTATCTTTGAGCAGTTTGATATAGTGTTTCAGGAGCATCAAAAAAGAATTATATTCAGAAAAGTATAAAAGCGTTTACATTTCATCAATCTAGCCGACAAAATGCTCTCTCTCAACAAAAAGCTCCAAGAAATCGGAGACAAAAACACTTTGGAAAAGCAAAAAATAGAGCAGGAAATCAGAAAAACAGACAATGAAATAGACGAATTAGTCTATCAACTTTACGGAATAACCGAAGAGGAAAAGAAAATAATTGAAGAGAGCTTGAAGTAATTATGCATTTTTAGCAGACACTGCTAGCCCTTTCATTGACGATGAAGATTTAAAATCTTGTTTAATATCTTCTTTGTCTCTAATTTCGTTCTCAATAACTTCCCAATAAAACTCTATGAATTTTTTTACCTCTGGATTTTTTACATTCAGCTTATACAATTTAATCTTTGAGATTTTTCTTGTAGGAATTACCCATTTATCTTTTACTAATTTTTTAATTAAAATCTTTACAGTTGAATATCCCGCTTCAGAATGTTTTGCTATTTCTTTTAGGGAGTAATCCAATTCGGAGTATGTTATTAAAAAATCCAGTACTTTGTTTTTTGGAGTGCCTCCTTGTTTTTTCAAAAATAGCGATTTCATTTCAACACCTCTTTTTATTTAATGCCCAATCTCACTCTCTTTTTTAGGAGTTATTAAAGGTAAGGTACATTAGTTATATTATCAATATTACTTAGGTTATTTTAATTATATTTAAATGTTTTCATTTTTAGCCATATAAGTTTATAAAATTAGCCTTATAAAGCTTAAAAAATACCACAAGATTTATAAATTGTTGCATTATACACAATAGATTTTGTTTGCATTAAACATGGTAAAAGTTAAAAGAAGTGAATATATTATTATAAGCAGAGCAGTATGCAGAACTCTCTTCAAAGCAGGTTGTTTTGGTAAAGGCTCACTTTATCTTGATAATTTGGCGAAAGGTGCTACAGATAGAGAATTCTCAAAATTGCAAATTACTAAGGACAAAGTAGAAATTGTAGTTGAAGCATTAGTCAAACAGAAAATCTGCGGCAAAAAGAAAAAAAAGCATGGTTGGAAATATTATTTAAACATGGATCGTCTTGACAAAATAAATGAGATAATTAAAGAAATTGGCAGTAATTCAACAATTCCAATATTGTTAATGTTATAAACAGACAACGAAATAGACGAATTGGTCTATCAATTATACGGAATAACAGAAGAGGAAAAAGGAATTATTGAGGAGAGTTTGAAATGAAAAATGGGTTTTAAAATCGAAACATTTAAATAGTTCTAAGATGTAACATACGTTACAAAATGAAACCGATTGTTACAAAAAAGTTACTTACGTTCTATATAGAAACCGCTAGGCAGAGAACGTGGAGCGTGTTTCTGAGATATCCTGAAAAAGAGTTCAGCCTTTCTGATATTGCAAAAGAAGCTGGTGTGGCAAAAGCCCATATAGGAGAGATTCTAAATGAATTTTACTCTCTAGGGTTAATAAATATTGTTAAATTGAGCAAAATATGGAGAATAAAAGCTAACCAACAAAGCCCAGAATTTATAAAGAGCAAGATAATCTACAATCTCAATTTTGTTTATCAAAGCAGCTTGGTGGAATTTCTTAACGAGCGCTTCAACAATCCTAAAACAATAATCCTATTCGGAAGCTTTAGAAAAGGAGATGATATCTCAACTTCAGATATAGACATTGCAATAGAAACTGACGAAGTTTATGAATATAAAACAGTAACCACAAAAGAATTAATTGAATTTGAGAAATTAATCAATAGAAAAATCCAAATACACATATTCAATAGAAAAAATGTAGATATCAATGTGTTTAATAATATAGCAAATGGGATTATTCTACAAGGATTTTTAGAGGTAAAACCATGAGGAAAGAAGCAATTGAAATGTATGTTAATACCGACCAAATTAGGATAAGACATCCAGACAAAGAGAGGGTTAAATCTATATTAGAATCAGCTAAGATAAATGCAAAGATTGCAAAAAATGTTCCTTTAGATAATGATAGCGCCACACTTGTATTCAGAGAAATTTATGAATCAATAAGGCAATTAGGGGATGCTAAATTGTGGATGTTGGGTTATGAGCCAAGAAACCATGAGGTTTGCATGGAAATCCTTAAAGAGTCCAGCATCAAAGAAAAATTAATGCTAAACTATCTTTCAAGATTTAAAAGGATAAGAAACGATGCAAACTATAGGGGTTTTAAGGTTACTATTTGTCAAGCAAAAGAAGTAATTGATTTTTGGGATAAGTGCTCAAATGATATCATTAAAGAAATTTTAATATAGCATGACCAATCTATCCGACAAGCTCCCATCCCTAAACAAAAAACTCCAAGATTTGAGCTTCTGCGAAAATAATTTAATTCACTTTCAAAAACTATAAAAACTATTAAAAAACTCATTTATTAACATGAAAAACCTGTTGTGGTATCTCGTAGCAGGCACCAGAGGAGGAGAAACAAGAGGGAAAATCATCGATTTGTTAAGGAAAAAACCATCTAATTCCAATAAGATCGCAGAGATTCTGAAATTTGATTACAAAACAGTAAAGCATCATATCAAGGTGCTTGAGAAAAACAACATAATCACTGCTATAAACAAGGGGAAATATGGCGCTGTTTATTTCCTGTCAGAGTTCATGGAGCAAAATATCAAAACCTTTGATGAAATCTGGGTGCAATTTGGGAAAAAGTAGATAAATGACACCATTTCCAAGCTTAATTATGGCAATCTTAATGGGCATCACCACAGCTTTGACTTTTATATCTGCATTATTTCTTGCAGCGTTGATACATATCTATACAAAGAATCTAAAAAAAATTAAGTCAAAATTTACAATTGGCTTATTCGTGTTTGCTGCGCTATTTTTATTGCAAAACACGGTTTCATTATATTTTTATTTTACAATGATGGATTATTACGCGCCACAAGTTGGGCTGCATGTTTTTATTTTTACACTATTGCAGACCATAGCATTTTTTGTGTTGCTAAAGCTTACATGGGAATAAAAAGGTGAGAAAATGAGGAATAATTTTTTTGCTGTTTTACCAATTATTTTGATTTTAGTTGCTGTTGGATGCGCAAAACCAGCTGAAAAAAGCATGATTGGGAAAGAAGGGGTAAGCGTCAAAGACGAATCTGCAACAAAACAACCAACGGAAGAATCTGCAAATGAGGCAGAGCCTGTGGCAAATCCTGAAAGCATGGAGAAAGAGGATTTGACCGAAAGAGCTGTCATGCCGAACGAAGACGCAACTGAGAGCAGTCAAGCGCAGAATGCTGAAGAAAGCGCTACAGAAGCCACTTTCGAGCAAAGCACTGTGCCATCACAACAGGCTTACACAGGAAAAGTTTTGGCAGGCAGTGAATCCACAAAATACCTAGATTTCAACAAGCCTGATTACCAAAAAGCGTTAAAGGAAAAGAAAAAAATATTGCTCTATTTTTATGCAAACTGGTGCCCTATATGCAAGCGTGAGCAGCCTGACACATTTGCTGCATTTAGCCAAGTAAAAGATCCGGATTTAATAGGCTTCAGGGTGAATTACCGTGATTCAGACACAGATGCCGATGAAGAGGCGCTGGCAAAAGAATTTGGGGTTAGCTACCAGCATACAAAAGTGATTTTGAAAAATGGTCAAAGAGCCGGCAAATTTCCAGATTCATGGGACAAGCAAAGGTATTTGGAGGAGCTTGCAAAGATTTGATTATATTTGTTTTTTTATAATTAAAATGGAAATACTAACAAAACCAGAGCCATCAAATGTTGATACCATTTTTACATCTATCGTGCAAAAAATGCTGAAGGAACGAGGGGTTACTGAAGCGAAAATGTTTGGTGCTTCAGGCCTAAAAATTGACAGAAAGATGTTTCTCATGTCGGTGAAAGGTGAACTTATCATAAAGCTTCCAAAAGAGCGAGTAAATATCCTCATTGCCTCAAAGCAAGGGAAATATTTTTATCATCTATTTGACAAGAGTCGTCTTATGAAAGAGTGGGTTTCAATAGGACATAAATATAAAAGTAATTGGCTCAAACTTGCTCAAGAGGCAAAAGATTTCGTAGCATCAACACAAAAAACTCATTAAAAAATAAATCAAAAAATAAAAAATGGTAGAAACAAGCATAGTAGTTGCCTTTATTGCAGGCATTGTATCTTTTGTCAGCCCTTGTGTTTTGCCATTGATTCCTGGATTTTTAGCCTATCTTTCTGGGACATCAACAGGGCAGCAAGGCGCAAGATTAAAAGTTTTTTTGAATAGTGTAGCTTTTGTTTTAGGCTTTTCAGTTATTTTTGCTTTGCTTGGAGTTTTGCTGAATACAATACTTGAAAGAGTTTCTTATAATGTGCAGACATGGCTTTCAAGAATAGGCGGAATTATAATTATTTTATTTGCTTTGTATATTTTGGGATTAATAAAAATAAGCTTTCTGGAAAGAGAGCACAAGTTGGCTGTGAAGAAAAAGTTCAGCATAACTTATGTTACATCATTTGTCTTTGGAGCAGCTTTTGCAGTTGGCTGGACCCCATGCGTCAGCGCTATCCTTGGCAGCATATTTGCTTTGGCGGTTACAAATCCAGGCTCTGCGTTCATCTTGCTTATGTCTTATGCGCTTGGATTAGGCATACCCTTCCTGATTGTAGGCTTGTTTACAACACAGGCAACTAACTTGATAAACAAATCTGCTACGGTTTTGAAATATTTCAACATTATTGTTGGTATTTTATTGCTGATATTGGGAATACTTGTATTTACAAATAAATTGAATGTAGTGGCAAATTTGTTTTTTGCATCTTGGCTTCTTCAATAAAATTAATAAACTAAGCATGAAAATATGAAAAAGCCCAATTTTATTGAAAGGTTCATTAAAAAGCCGTTTTTGACAGTTTTTGTTGTGATTTTGGTAGCGGCAGCCATCCTTTACATTGAATATCAAAAGCCGGATATAAGCAATGCCAAGCCTGAAAAAACTGATGCTCAAAAAGATTTGAAGTACCCAATAGCGCCTGATTTTGTTGGCATTGGAAGATGGATTAACTCAGAGCCTCTGAAGATTGAGCAGTTAAGGGGCAAGGTTGTTCTTGTTGATTTCTGGACTTACACATGCATCAACTGCATAAGGACGCTGCCTTACTTAAAGGAATGGGATAAGAAATACCGTGATAAAGGGCTTGTAATTGTTGGAGTCCATACTCCAGAGTTTGAGTTTGAGAAAAAATATGAAAATGTGCTGAAAGCAGTCAATGACTACCAATTGAAATATGCTGTTGCCCAAGACAACAACTATGCAACATGGAGCGTTTACCAAAACAGGTACTGGCCGCACAAGTTTTTGATTGATGTGGATGGCTATATAAGATATGACCATATTGGGGAAGGGGCATATGACGAAACTGAGAAGATGATACAACTGCTGCTGAAGGAAAGAATGGAAAGATTAAACAAAAAAAACGGGATTAATGTAAACATAACTAAACCATCGGATATGCCAGAATTTCAGAAGATAGGCACGCCTGAAATATATTTTGGATACCAGTTTGACAGGGGCAACCTTGGCTACCAAGGATTGAAGCCGGACAGCACAACGGATTTTAAAATTTCCCCCTCTCCTTATAAAAACTATGTTTACCTATCCGGAAAATGGAAATATAGTATAGACAACATGGAGCTTGTAAGCGACGAAGGCGAGATTCTATTGATTTTTGAGGCCAAAAAGGTCAATATAGTGGCAGGCTCTGAAAATGGCTCTGACGCCTATGTTTATCTTGACAACAACCCATTGAACGAAAAAAACAAGGGCAATGATGTTCAGCTGAATGCAAATTTCAGCGTTTCAAAAATAAATGAGTTCAAGCTCTACAATCTCGTGTCCGCTGGAAATTATGGGACACATGCCCTTGACATAGCTGCAGTAGGCAAAGGTTTCAAGATTTATACATTTACTTTTGGGTGAAAATATTTTTTAGGATTTAATAAAATACAGTAATTTTAAAATGGTTAAGCTACTGTACACTTAATTATTGTTTTCCTGTTTTCTGCCTTTCCTCCTCGAATCTTCGAAGACCAGCAAGATAATTCCTTAAAAATTGCCATGAAAGATTTTTTTGATAGGCATCCAGAACTGAAAGAAAAAGAGTATATCACCATAAAGATAATAAAGCCGTTTGAAGAATATAGATTAGTGTATTAATAAGATGGCAGTTATAAATTTGGAAAATAAGCAAAATATTGTTTCATGCTATTCAAAATAATATGATAAGAACTGCGGTTAGTCACAATCTCTCATAAACCTTCTTCATCAACAAAGCATCTCCCTCAATACTCGGGCTTTCAGAAATCACAACCCCTTTGACTTTAAAATCTTTCAATGCCTTGAGCAATTCTTGGTATTTTAAATCTGATTCTTTTAGATTCAAATGCCTTTTCTCGCCTTTTGGGCCGTATGCAATTCCTGTGATGTGCATATGCATATTGTCCAATCCCCTTCTGCCAAGCTTTTTTTCAATTGCCTCCAGAATGCTCGCAAATTCCTCATAAGTGTTGTATTTTCCATTTGTTCTTGCATGGAAATGCGCAAAATCAACGCATGGCATGACATTGTCAAGCTCTTGGCTTAACTGTAAAATCTCGTCAACATTCCCAAATTGAGTTTCTTTTCCAGTTGTCTCTGGTCTTATCCAAATGTTGTTATTTTCTTTTTTCAGAGTTAAAACAATCTCTTTTAAATTTTGCTTTATTGTATCATATACTTTCTTTGGCTCTTGCTCCATGTAAAATCCAGCATGGAAGCATACACTATATCCACTACATAAATTAGCTATTCTTGCAGAATTCAAAATCCTGCCAATGCTTGCCTTAATCTTTGCCTTTTCCAGAGAATTCAAGTTTATAAAATAAGGCGCGTGACACGTCAAAACAACGTTGCTTTCTTCTGCTGCTTTTTTGACTTCAGGAGATTTTTCTTTGGTTATGTTTACGCTTCTCACAAATTCCAGCTCCATTGCGCCTAAGCCAAGATTTCTAACATGCTTTATCCCGTCTATAGTTGTGCGGGGGTTTGCGCTTAATGGTATACCAGCTGTGCCGAATAACAAATCTTTCATTGAGAAAAGGTAGATTTTGTTGTTTTTAAAGTTTTTTAGTGCATATTGGATTTAATCAATTTTAACTCTGTAAATACTGGTTTTTCTACACAGTTTGGATAAAGAATACTAACAAACTTTTTGACATAAGAAGTATTTTCATGAATTTTTTTGGATTTTTCATCTCTAAATTCCATAAAATGAACAAAAGAAACATTGTCGTTAAGCTGATATGCTCCATAATAATGTGTTCCAGGCTCGTTTTTCAGTACAGAATTAATAAACTCTCTAATTGCTTTTTTTGCTTCATTTATTTCTTCTTTTTTAATCTTATACTTTACCATTATACCTATCATTGTATTAAAAAATAAAATTTCTATTAAACCCAAACAGCCAAAATAGCACTCATAACTGCAAGCACCACCAAGTAATGCAATGTATTGATTATGTATAGCTTAATCGGCTTGCCTTCCCACAAAACCATTCCAATTTGGGTGGTTGCCAAAAATCCTATCCAAACCCAAAATCCAAGAACAACG
>JACPTC010000005.1 GCA_016192985.1 Candidatus Woesearchaeota archaeon
GCTTCAATTGCAAACGCATGCAAATTCTGCAGCAAGTTGGAATGCTGGAATCAAGATATGGGAAAATGGCGCTGTCACAATCGGCAACAATGATGACCCAAATGCTGGCGGACCTTTAGCGCTATTATCTCTTTATGCAAACGACAGCTTAAGCTCAGTTTTTAATATTATAACCAATGGTTCTGCAGTTTCGATTGCCAACAGTGGCTTTTTTGGCATAGGAACCGGCAACCCATTGTCAAAACTGCACATAAATGATTCATCTGCTGAAGGGGCTTTAAGAGTTACAAATGGCTCTGGCACAGTAATATTTTTTGTGAATGGAAGCAGTGGCAACGTCGGCATCGGGACGACATCGCCTCAAAACAAATTAGAAGTTATTGGAGCAGCAACCTTTGCTGGAGGAGTGAATGCCTCAAACTTAAATATCACAGGATTCAGCATAACAGATGACAGCTTGGTGACTGTTGTTGAGTTTGAAGAAGAAAATAAAGAAAAAAGAGGTTCCCAGAACTGGCAAATAGCCACGGAAACCGCTGCCTCTCCCCGAGGCGTAGGGGTTCGAACCTCTACGAGCGAGATTCCCCTCCTCAGCGCTCAAAAATCATAAAAAATCATATTCCATCAAAAAAATCCCAATCAAGGACATCAAGGCTGGGCAGTATGTTTTGAGCTTGAATGAAACAACAGGAAAGCTTGTTCCAAGAAAAGTAAATGCTTTGCTTGACCATGGCATCAAGCCAATTTATGAAATGGCAACAGAAGATGGCAGAGCGATTAATACTACAGGAGAGCATCCTTATTTGGCAAAGCTTTATGATAAGGAATTGTGTGATAAATACGCTGGAAATGTTTGGAATAAGGAAGCTAATCAATTTGATGAATATTGCACAAGATGGGTTGAGGTTGACTATTTAACTGCCGGTGATTACATTGCAGTGCCACTAACAGAAAATAATTATTCGTACTTTATCTTAATCTCAGGATTAGATTCAAACGACTTCAACAACTCTTCAAGGTCTTCCTTAGAGCCTGCATACGAAGCGCTAGCAACAGTTCCCTTTTCCACATTCCTTACAACAACCGAGGCTACATTCATTCCCGCTTCATTAACTCCAAGTTTTACGGTCATAACTAATTTAGGCATAGGCGATAGTGATAAATACAACTATTTAAAACTTCCTAATCAGGATAATTCTGATGTCAAATTCGAAAAAATCATTTCTATCAAAACTCTTGAGCCACAGCACGTCTATGATTTAAGCATTGAAGGAACAAGAAACTTTATAGCCAATGATATTGTAGCACATAATACTTATCTTGCAACAAGCTCAGGCAACGTCGGCATAAACACGACAACCCCGAATTATGTTTTGCAAACTCAAGGAGGAGTTAATTTAAGCAATTCTATTTATGTGCAGAATAATGGAAATGTAGGCATCGGTATGACAAGCCCAAGCTATCTTTTGCAAGTTGCTAATGCTACAAATGCAGTTAATTTATCTGGAATTTTATATATTAATGGAAGTAGTGGAAATGTATTTATTGGGGCCACTACTCCTTTTGACGGAGTTTATGAAAAACTGGAAGTTAATGGAAGTATTCACTTAAACGGCCCCAACAGGTACTTGAATATTGCTTCTGATTCTCACGCCTATGTATTCATAGACCGAAAATTATCAGGACATAGTTTAGCGTTGACCTTTAGAACTGGGTCAGCCGAGAGATTTGGTCTTGGAATGGCTGCTGGAGATGATGCTAACTTCCACATAGGCGACGATCTCTCTTTGACCAATAAATTTTTAACGATAGCTCGGGCTTCAGGCAATGTAGGCATTGGTACAACTTCGCCAAATTATACTCTACAAGTAGCATCAGGCACAGACGGAAGAAGCGTGAATTTAAGCAATGTGTTGTATGTGAATGGAAGCTCTGGAAACGTAGGAATGGGTACTAGCGCACCAGCCGCGCCTCTCGAATTATTGAGGTCAGGCTCGGAGCCTTATTTCCAAATAACGCGTTATCAAACCGGAGAAGGCGGTGGTAATTTATATTTACAACATGCAGGAGGCTCTTTAGCCTCTCCAGCTGCTGTGACAACGGGAAATAGGCTTGGCACGATTTTTGGGCTTGGCTATGACGGTTCAAGCTTCATTACCAGTGCTGATATTGCATTTGTATTAACTGCTAATGCTGTTGCAGGAGGAGTGCCGACAGGAATAAAATTCAGCACCGGAAATGCGAGTGCAACTGAAAGAGCCAGAATCATAGATACAGGACAGTTTGGAATTAATACAACCTCCCCTGCAAACACTCTGACAGTTCAGGGAACTTTGAATGTTTCCAATCCAGGAAGAACAGGAGATTTATTTGTTGCTTCAAGCGGGAATGTCGGCATCGGGACGACATCGCCAGCAACGACTTTACAAATTGCAGGAGGAATGACTTTGGCAAACGCAACTGGCTCAATAACATCATGCTCAATAGGTGAAATCAGAGCAAACGTAACAGCAGAAAGAATATGCCTATGCACCTCAACAAACAACTGGAAATGCGCAACAGTGAGCTGAATATGGAAAAAAAGAATTACAAAGAAAATACAGGGAAAATAGAAACGATAAGTATCAAGCTAAATGATGATTCAATTTTTCCCATAAATAACTATGACAAGATTTCTGCACTAAAAATGAAACTCGATATAGACGAGATTTCATTAGAAGAATTTAAATCTATTTTTGCAAGTGAAGTTCAAAAGCATTGGAACAACAAAACTGTTCCGACAAAATTCCCCTGGGATATGAGTTGGGAAGAGGACTTGAAGGATGAGATTTTTGATGAATATTATGAAAAAATAAGAAATGAGAAAGACAAAGAAATTGAGAAAAAAGTGGGCAAAATTAAGTATATAACAGGAAGAGAAAATTTTGAGAGAAGTGTAAAAGAAAAGAACTTAGATAGTTTAGAAGATGGAGTTGCTATTTGTGGAAATAGGTTGATTTTATCTTGGGATTCGCCTAAAGGGAAAATCTATAAACAGATATCAGATAAATTCTTTGGTTATGTAAAAAAGGAATCTGATGAAGAATTTGTAAAAAGAAGGCAAGAAGCAAAAAACAGGTTCAAAAATCAAGCAGAACTTGCCAAGGAAGTTTTCTATCAGTATATAAGACCATATTTAATGGGAATTTTGCTGAGCAGAGCGACAAAAGGGAAATCAGGCGCTTTAATTGCGTCAGACGATAATCTCACTTTAGTCAAAAATAATGTTCTAGTAAGCAAGAAAATTACAAAATCAAAAAAAATGGCGTAAAATGGACAAAATAAAAATCAAACAAAACCAGAATAATGATCTATTTATCCATATCCCTCAACAATTTAGCTTTAACTCCAATCTTAACAGCACTTTCGTACATTCTTTTATCATCTGTCATAAGGACAGAATCTGTAATCTTGGCACACGCTATGAAGATGCTGTCAAAACCGCTTATTTTAGTTTTAGTTGCAATTTGGATAGCCTCGTCCAAAATATTGATGTCATAAAGAATATTTCCATGCTTTTTAACATAATCAGAAGCTTGAACTCCCCTTTCATCCCTGCCAGTCAATCTTGCTCCAACAGCCGCAATCTCAATAATCGCTACAGAAGGGACATTCATAACAGATTCTTCACTCTCAACCTTTTTGAGAATAGACTTTGCGATGGTATGGAGCCTGAATTCTTCTTTATAGATGGAATCCCTTTTCCTTCTTCTTGGAGGGATAATACCCTTTGCCAATACAGTAGTATCCAAAGTTATTTCGCTCATAGACCATACTTCTTTTCACGCATTTCACGAATCAATTTAGTGGAGTCTATATCCAATATTCTATCTTTTTCCATAAGCTTATTTAACTCTGATACGGTCATTGATTTAGGCTTTTCCATCTTTAGCTCGGTTAATATTGAACGCAATTCCCTATCTACTTTTTCAAGCTTCTTCATAAACAGCGTTTTTTCCATTGACATCACCTATATTAAATATTCATTTGACTTATTTAAAACTTGTGAAAAATCAAACAACTAGAAATGCGCAACTGTAAGTTAAAATGAAGCAAAACAAGATGAAATCAAGCAAAAAATCCAAGAAACTCTATCTTATAGTATTAGCATTTGTAGCTGCACTCGTCTTAACAGTAGTTAATGCATACACAACAAACAGCACTGAAAAGACTTTTGGTTTTGCAATTACATCAGGCGCAACAGACCTTGCAAGAAGCGGCAACTTTTCAACTTGGATGGTAGTTGGAGATATAGCAAGCACATTGAGTTCCTCAAATTTCAAAACAGAAGTTGGGTTTTTAAGAACTACTGGGTATATAACTGGTGAAAGTTGTGATATAGACAATGATTGCCCAAATGGAAAATGCTGCAGCAATGCGTGCCAATCAGAATGCCCTTCTGCTCCCATTCCACCTACTCCGCATACCAGCTCGGGAAGCGGAAGAACCGGAGGAACGCCTGTCACTTTGCCTGTTGCGCAAAACTCCTATTCGCGCTTCTTTGATGTCATTACTGCCAACCAAGAACTAATCTTTAGCATATCAAACCCGGATTTGCCTGTAATAGAAGTAAAGCTGATGACAAGCCAAAATCTTGAGGGGATTTCCATTTCATTTTCACCAGTTGCTTCTCCGCAATTTACGCTGGACAATGCTTATTATTATTTTGAGGTTTTAAGCGACAAGCTAAACTCTGGAAATTTGGCTTCTTTTATTTTCAAATTCAAGGTTAAAATAGATTCTGGCTATATTAAAGAGTCTGTATCATTAAACAAGTACAATAATGGGTGGGTTAAATTGCCTACTAAGTTAGTAAGCCAAGACAGCGAATATTACTATTATGAAAGCAATACAAATGGTTTCAGCTTATTTGCAATAACAGGCCAAAAAAAACTGGCTGAAGCCCAAAAAGAGCCTGAGCAGCAGTCTCCTCTGGTAATAGGGGAAGAAGAAGAGCAAAAAGATATGAGCCAATCTGCACCTGAAAGTAAAAAAGTGGAAGAAACCCAGCAGCAGGCTATCGCAGCAAAAGATAAGCCAAAGTTTGGAAAGGTGTTCTTGGGCATTGGAATAACAGCTCTGTTGTTTTCCTTAATATTCCTGCTTGTGAATTCTTATCCAAAATTAAAGCTCAGGCATTTAAAAAAAGAATATGGTGATTTTAACTATTCGTTGAGGAAGTGTTTATACTTAATAAAAAATGATGAGATAGCGGAAGCAAAAAAAAGCTACATTCAGCTTTTATCTAATTACAATGAATTAATCAAGTATCCCATAAACAGGAATATGAAAATTTACATGTTCAAAAGCGTTAAGTATATGCATGATAGAATAGTAATGATGGTAAATGCGAAAAAATATGAGATTAAATAAGGAATTCAGGAATAGAGTGCGCAATTATATAGAAGAGAGCATAAATAGCGGGTATTCTATTGAATCAGTAAAAAAATCCCTTGTCCTGCACGGATATCACCCAGAACTCGCCAGTAAGCTGGTAAGCAGCTACAATGCGCAAAATTTTATTAGAAAAACAACTCCGTTATTGCTGGTTTTGGCGCTGCTGTCTTCATTGGTGTTTTTCTTTTACAAGCCAAGCATAACAACATTGGCATTCGTATCAAAAGAGTACAACTATACTGATTATCTTGGCCTTGCTTTGAACGAAAGCTTGGAATATGAGTGGAATGTTGAGAATAGGGGTTTTATAAAATCAATTAAGCTCAATGGCGAGGTAAAAGATAGCGGCGCAGTCCAAATCTACTTGAAGCATGAAAATCAAACTTATCTTGTTTTTGACAGTGGAAAATTGGAAAAAACGGGCATTGGGCAAATTACGGGATTTGTTGCCAAAAATGAAGAGATTATTATAAATACAAAAGATAATTTAACATCTGAAGAGCAGGCAACCCTTGACAGTTTGATTGAAGATATAAACAAAACCAGAAATAATCTGGAGATAAAGATTGAAGTGTCAGACAGCATAAGCAAAGATATTGAAGGCAACATCACTGATGCTCAAGAGTCAATTTTAGATGGGTTAATCAATTTGTTAGACGGCAGAGTAAACGACAAAAAAGACAAAGTGACATTAAAAATAATCTCTGATTTCGAGGAACTTGAAGATTTTGTAGAAATGAACCAGACTTTGGATAATGAAACATCATACAATGAAACTTTAGCAAATGAGTCAATTGACCTAAACAATACGATTGACGAATCAAACATCAGTGCTGAAATAAATGAAACAATAGTGATAAACGCTACCAATGCTACAATTATAAATGAGACTCTTGCCAATGATACAGCGAATATCTCTAAAAATAAAATTGATATTATTCTGGAATACAAGAGAGGCAGCTTGTATGACGAGGATGATAATGGCTTGGAAAGCATAAATGGAGTTGTTGACTTAACAGTTGAGAATTCTGCATTTAGCTGGAATGTCAGCGAAGAAGATTTATGCACAAGGTGGGATATTTATTCTGAGGAAAGCCAGCAGAGCACTGTTGTTTGCTACGGCAGCGATAAATGCTGCGAGTTTGTAGGTTTAGCGCCGAAAAGGGATAAGTGGAATGAGCCGTACTATGCTTCCTACGGCCATGATGAAATGACTTTGCATAATATAGTATCTGCGCAAGTTATCCATGTTGATTATAACTTAAGCGTATCAGAGCCTTTTGCTGAGATTTACAATTCTGAATGGAAAAATGTGACAGTGCAGTTTTATGAATGGTTTAACAAGTTCAGCAATGTATGTGTCGAAACTTGCGCATTGCCCAATCTCAATGACACAAGCTATAGGCTGATTATAGATATATTTAATTCCAGCCTTATTTTAGACAGCATAAGTTACGACATTATAAAATATGAAGCTTTGAATAGCAAGCCATCATTGCTGAAGAATTTTTCTGATATGTCTATGTATAACGACCAGAGTTATGCAATAAACCTCAGCGAATACTTCTATGACGAGGATAATGACGCCATTACATTCAGCTACTACAACTCTGATTTGAGCATCCAGCTAATTAACGAAACGGCTCTTTTAAACTCGGCTAATTTCACAGGGACAACCTACATATTTTTTACAGCCAATGACTCCATATATACAACTGCATCAAATGTATTCAAGGTTGAGGTTAAAGAGCATGAAAAAAAAGAGGAAGCCTCAAAGATTCTAAAGTCATTAAGGAGTATTATCGGGCTTGGATAAATAAAAAGCCTCCGGGGAGAGTTGCACTCCCGACCTCAATCCGGTCATCAAACCTGCAGATGGCTTGCACGTAGCTACAAGTTTCAGCTAAATTATCTGCCGCAATAGCTACTATGCTACGGAGGCAATTGTCAATTTTTTTATAATGCAGGAATATAAAAGCAGAGTTTATTTTCCCCTAACTCTGGGCTTTTTTTCCCTAGTTAGAGTTTCTCTTCGTGCGCGGCATTTTTTGCAGCTGCACATTTTATTGTGGGTGTTTCGCGCTGGATTGTACCATTTCTTGAATTTGCAAGCAGGGCATTTGGCATAACTGCTTTTCTGATTGCATCTCGGACAAACTGTTGTTTCTGCCATTAGTTCACGCCTCGTCAAAAACTTGTTAAAAAGGTATATAAAAAAGTATGGTTTTTATTGCCCATTTATTCTTCATATCCATATGTTCTTGCAAAGAAAGGCTCTGGCACTGGTATGAATGTCCTTAGCTGCAAGAACTGCTTTACTTTCGCATGTATCCTGTAAACATCGCGCCACAGCTCCTTTTCCCTTTTTTCTATTTCCACATGCATTATCCTCTTCTCATATATCGGCTTTATATACTTCAAAAACCAGTGCTTCTCCCATTCATTATTGTAATCCGAAACTATTTTCGCCCTGAAAAACAGCTCTATCTCCCCTTTTTGGACATTCATCTTCTTTCCCTGCTGGACAACTTCAACATTCTGCAGGTAAACGATATGCGCATCTATTGCAAGCTCATTTCTGAAATAGCCGCTGTATTTGCCTTCAGGGAATTTAAAAGCGCGCCACCAAAACCACACTTCTTTGCCGCCTCGGTGTATGCCGCGCTGGTAGACATTTTCAGAGTACAATGTCTCTATGTCTTCATGCTCTGAATTGCCGTCAACCCCAAGCCACTGCTCCTCAAGAAGCATTTCATGGAGCATTAGGTATAAATTTCTCAAAGAGAATACATCGTTGTATTTTGCCTTGAATTCAGGAATGACTGCAATATCCGTAGCCATGGGCTATCCAATTAAAAAATCGCTTTATAAAACTTTCTTTTTTCTGAAGGATTTAGAAACATTTTTAATGAAAATTCCATTCCATAAGTTTATGCTAATAGGTCTGGTAGGCAAGCCATCGGCAGGAAAATCAACCTTCTTTAAAGCATCTACATTGGCGAATGTTGAAATTGTAAACTATCCCTTTACTACAATAAAACCAAACGTTTGTAAATAACAAGATATTTCTACTGAATTATTTAAATTTTTTAGATAAAATAAATCACTTTCATTTAAAGTAATTGAAAAAGTTTATAAGAAAGAGTATTGTTTATGAACACGGCCCTTCAAAAGGAACAATAGGTCCTCAATATAAACTCAATTTAAAATTGATTAAAAACAAATACAATCTAAAATTAAAAAAAACATAGATGAAGATATTTCAGATTTTAAAATTAATATTAGCGGACTTTTTAATGAAGATTTAATGTTGAGGTATAAAGAAGAAAAAATAGGGTATGAAACTACGCTTAAAGATAAACAAGAATTATTAAAAAATTTGATAGAGAATAATTATCATAAAATATCAATGAAAAATGAAAATTGGTTTAGTTGGGAAACCCTCGTCAGGGAAAAGCACGTTTTTTAAAGCAAGTACCCTAGCCGAAGTAGCTATTGCTCCATATCCGTTTACTACAATTGCTAAAAATGAGGGAGTAGGATTTGTAAAAGTTGACTGTGTTGACAAGGATTTTAATGTCCAATGCAACCCAAGGTTTGGATACTGCATTGACAGCAAAAGGTTTGTTCCTGTTGAGCTGCTTGATGTCGCTGGCTTGGTGCCAGGCGCCCATGAGGGCAAGGGCATGGGCAATCAGTTTCTTGATGACCTGAATCAAGCCGATGTGCTGATACATATCATTGATGCTGCAGGCGCCACAAATGAAAAAGGCGAGGCAGTGCAGCCTTTAAGCTACGACCCAGCCAACGACATACGGTTTCTTGAGCATGAGCTTGATATGTGGTATTTGAGATTGATAGAAAAGGGATGGGAAAGGTTTGCAAGAGCGGTTAATCAGGAAAGGCCGGAACTCAACAAGGCAGTTGCAAAGCAGCTTGGCTCCTTGAGAGTCACTGAAAAATTGATGGAAAGGGTGATTCAAAAGCTGGCCCTTGACCTCGATATAATGAAATGGGACAGAAGCATATTGCTGAAAATTGCAACAGAGCTGAGAACAGCGACAAAGCCAATGGTCATAGCATGCAATAAAATAGACATTAAAGGCGCTTACGAAAATTTTGAAAGGCTAAAAAAGGAGTTTTCAAATCACATGCTTGTTCCCTGCAGTGCAGAAGCAGAGCTTGCGCTAAGAGAAGCTGCAAAGCACGAGCTGATTAAGTATATTCCTGACGACGCTTATTTTGAGATTTTGCATGAAGAAAGATTAAATGAAAAACAAAAAAATGCGTTAAACTTCATAAAAGCAGATGTTCTTGGGAAGCATGCCTCAACAGGCGTTCAGAAAGTGCTTGACATCGCTGTTTTTGAATTGCTGAAATACATTGCAATTTTCCCTGGCGGGGTCAATAAGCTGCAAGACCAGCATGGAAATGTGATTCCTGATTGCTTTTTAATGCCGTCAAACACAACAGCCCTGGATTTTGCTTTTAAACTGCATACTGACATTGGAAACCATTTTATTAAGGCAATTGATGTAAAGGCAAGAAGGCCAGTTGGAAAAGAGCATATCCTCAAGCACAGGGATGTCATTGAAATTGTGACGAGCAAGTAAAAAAGAGTAAAAGAATAACACATTTTAAATAGGTTTTATTCTAAATAGCCCATCATAAAAGCCTCTTCACTGGAGCTTATCTCATCGTTCTCCAAATACTCTTCCAATAAATTTTCTTTGTAAAAATCCAAATCTTCCTCAAATTCATCCGAAAGCTTTTGTTTCATTTTGCTCACCTCTTTCTTATTTTTATGCCGCTTAACTGGGAATCAAGACTTCTTAGCTGGTTGTTTGTCCTGATTGTTAGCTCCTTGATTTGTTGAAAAAACAAATTTTCAATAAACTCGTTGCTTAGTTTCATTTTGGTCACCTTTTGATTTTAAGGCAGGAAATTGGGGGTGAAAGATTTTGCAGACTTCTTTCCTGCCAACAAATATTGTAAGATTATTACTTTAAATATTTCAGCCAAGCATGTCCAGTGTCCAGTGGTTATTTGCTATATTGAAAAGAAGAACAAACTATTTAAACCCATAGTAATCTGACTTACCCATGATGTCTCTCCATATCACAGTCTCAGGCAGAGTACAAGGAGTTTTCTTCAGGGCCAACATAAGAGAAAAAGCTGCTGAATTGGGCTTGAAAGGCTACACAAAAAATCTTAATGATGGAAATGTTGAGGTTGTTGCAGAAGGTAATGAAGAAAAAATCAAAGAATTAATTGAATTTATAAAGAAAGGTCCTGGGATTGCTAAAGTTAAAGATATTAAAATAAAGAATAAAGAACCAGAAAATTTTAAAAGCTTTGAGGTAAGGCATTGATAAAATGAAGATTTATAATATCTTTTTTGTTATCTTTTTGATTTTATTAATCTCTTGCACGCAACAGACTGAACATATTGTTGAGCAAGCAGCTCCAAATCAAGTGAAAAATATTGACATTCTGAAAAACGGCAGCACTTCCGGGATAGAATCGCTAGAAGTAGATTATGGTCCTGCTGCCGGTTTTCTTGCGAAGCCGAAGAAAAATGGAATTTATCCGGCAGTTGTAATGATACATGAATGGTGGGGGCTGAACGACAACATAAAAGAGATGACAAAACAGCTTGCAGCAGAAGGCTATGTTGTATTGGCTGTTGATTTGTTTAACGGCAAAGTTGCCAAAAATTCAGGTGAGGCTGGTCAACTGACTGGAGCAGTAAGGAAAAACAATACTGAAGCAATAGTCAACATGAAAGCCGCTGTCCAATTTTTAAAAAATCAGAATAATGTTGATAAGAACAAGATTGCCTCAATGGGCTGGTGCTTTGGCGGAGCAATGTCATTGCAATTATCATTGAATGAAAAGCTTGCAGCAACGGTCATTTATTATGGAAGCCTTGAAACAAATGCTACAAAGCTTTCTGTCATAAAATGGCCTGTGCTTGGAATTTTTGGTGATAAAGATACATCGATTCCAGTTGATAGCGTCAGGAAGTTTGAGGCTGCGCTAAACGAGAATGGAATAGAAAATGAAATTCGTGTCTATGAAGGGGTCGGGCATGCTTTTGCAAATCCAAGCGGCATGAATTATGCTCCTGAGCAGACAAAAGATGCTTGGAAAAAGACAGTTGAGTTCTTGAATAGGAATTTGAAGAGTGATTTAAACTAAAAATCTGTAAGCTTTCTCTCAGAATTGTGCTTCACAATTGTTGTGTTGCCTTCTTGGCCGCCGGCAGTCTTCTCAACAGTCACGAATTTGCTCTTCTCAAGCCTGTCAATTTTTCTCTGGAAGGACTTGTAGACAAGGTTGCCGCCGCTTTCCTTGTACAGCTTGAAAAAATCGCCTATCCTCTTGCCTGAGTTGCTTTTTACCAAGTCCAGAATCAGCTGCTCGTCCGCTGCCAATTCATTCGTGTTTTTGATGCTAAAATCTTTTATTTTGTCCAGCGCCTGCTGTGCATGCTCCATGCTTATTTTTCTTGATGACTTCTCTTCCGCTATGCTGCCAGCTTCCTTTATTAGATAAAGGCCTGTCCTTATGTCCTGCAATTCAGCTGTTTTCTTTGCAATCAGCTCAAAAGCGTCATCATTCCATATATTTGGGTGGAAAGCATATTCCACTCTCTGCTTGAGGATTCCTTTTGTTTCCTCATAGCTGTATGCCTTAAACTCAATAATCTCTGGAGTAAGCCTTGATTTTATCCTCTCGTCCAGCTCAACAATCCACTCCTTGTAGTTGGTTATCAGAATTATTGTTTTTCGGTATATTTCTTCCAAAATCATGTAAAGGAAATCCATGTCTTCAAGCTTGTCCACCTCATCAAAGACAAAAACTACTGACTTTTTGTTGAGAGTTTGCTTAACCCATCTGAAAAGCTCCTCTGTCTTCTTATTCTGAACAAATTTGAATTCCATCAAATCGCACATTTCAAGGATTATCTTGTACGTTGTGTTGCGCTGCCAGCAGTTTATGTAAATTGGAATTATCCCTTCTGTCTCTTCTTCAAGCTCCATCAGTATGTGTCTGCATGCAACTGTCTTACCAACACCAGGCTGGCCAAAAATGAACACATTTCTGCCATTTTTCTCCTGAAATAACGGCTTTATGCAGTTTGCGATAAACCGCTGCTCTTTCTCCCTGTACGGCACAAGTTTCGGCTGGAAGCTGTAATCTAATGCAAGCTCGTTCTTAAACAATGTTTCGCTGCTCCCCAAAATGTCCTTGAATAGCCCCCCCATTTTGCTTGTTTATTTTTCTATTGTTTAAATAATTTTTGCTGTCAAAGTTTTTATAAAAATTCATTGAAATTTGGTTATATCGTAAATTGCGGTAATTAATTGAAATAAATAGCCGCAATTTACGAGATAGACAATTGCGTGCAAATATAATAAATCAACGCAATTGTCTATATTGTTCTAAATCCGCAGTGACTGCAGAACCTGTCATGCGCTCTTTGTACGTTGCCGCATCTAGGGCATCGCTTGTAATGCTGTGTTTGCCTCTGCGCATGATGTGAATATGCTTGGTGCTGATGCGCCGCATTTTTTTGCCTTATCTCATGCGCGCTTCTTTTCCTGTCTTCGTAGTTTTTTATCAAAGCTGCCATCATCTTGAGAAATCCAAAGAGCACAAAAGCCCAGCCGGCATAAAAAAAGAAAATCAGCTTTTCATAATTAAGCTGCCACGACATAAATGAGACAAACAGCCCAATAAAAATATAAGCAAAACCATGAATTTTTACCATTTTTATAATTTTTTAAAGAACGCTTGGGCAGCTTCGCCAAGAACTACACCTCAACTTGCTGTATTCCTATAAAATTTCCAGAAATTTCCGGCTCTTCAGTACTTTTTAGATATGCCCTAATGGCTTCTTTTGTTCTTTCCATCAGCTGGTCGATGGTTTTTCCTTGAGTATGGCATCCAGGAAGCCCGACAACTTCAGAAACATACCATCCATCTTCGTCTTTCTCTATGATTACTGTAAATTTTTTTGTCATATTAGTATCAATACAAAAAAGATATATAAATGTTTTGATATTCTGAGCTGTTAAGTTAGCATCAGGTTAATCAACAAAAAAATTAAATAAATTTTGATATTAACCAGATTATAAGAATTATAAACCCAATAAATATTATACCTAAAATTTTGTTAATGAAATTTAATCTTTTCCTTTCTTTTATTTCCATTCTTGATAATCTATGCCAACACATTTGAACATCAGAAATCTGAATAAAACGTCTTTTACCTATTCTCTTAAATTCATCGCCTTCACTATTTTGGTAAATTCTTCCGTATTTATGTCGTAATCCTCTAAAATAAACTCTTTTTCTGTGCCTAAATCTTCTCAATTTAATCCTCTTTCTCAATAATCAACTTACTTCAAATTCGTGGAATTGAGCACTGAGCTGTGAGCGAGTTCGCAACGAGCTCACTCGCATGTCACTGAAATTCCACTTGATTAAGGTGTTAACGGACTTTGCCGTTATTTCCAATCACTTTCTTTCCCATGTACTTCTGCAAAACCTGAGGTATTTTAATTGTGCCGTCTTTCTGCTGGTAATTCTCGACAATTGCCCTTATTGCCCTAGATGTTGCTATTGCTGTGCTGTTTAATGTGTGAACAAATTCCTTTTCCTCTCCTTTGCGATGTTTTATGTTCAATCTTGTTGCCTGATACGCTGTG
>JACPTC010000059.1 GCA_016192985.1 Candidatus Woesearchaeota archaeon
ATAGCAGAATCAGAAATCCCATTAGGATTTAATGGAGGAGTCTCTCCAGTTCCAATACTTGATTTGTCAGATGAAGCTTTAGCAAAATTAAATGGCGAGCAATTAGTTGATTTAGTCGCGCAACATATTTGGAAAATAAGGCCAAGGGCTTTGCTTATCCGTGGGCATTCAATCAGGGAAGATGCCCGTTATCATCAGTTTGAGGTGGCGGGTGCAACTTATAAGACACCCTTTTATTTAGACATTTTGGTAAAAAAAGGCAAGTTGCATGTAATCAAAGAAGAAGTAAAGGGAAAAACACGCCCAATAAAAACATACATTGGTTATGAAGTGATAAGGCTTCATTTAAAGCCAAATAGTTCAGTCGGAGGCTCTTTGGATGATTTGTCAAAGGAATTTTATATTAGCGAGGCAGTTGCTCGAAAATTAGCCAAGGAAAAGGAAATTAAAACAAGAGACGATCCTGCAAAAGGCACTGTGCTATTGCCTGGACAATTAACGGAATTTTTTGATAGGGTATTGCCTATGTATGAAAGCCTCATGTATCGAACCATACGTGGCTTGCCTGAAAATCCTGCTTTGAACCATATCCCATACAATAAGCCACCTAACCATACTTAATTTTGTGAAGAAAATCTTTTAAATCAAATTTCAATAATATTTATAAACTCATTTTTGATTCTTTTTTGAAATGGTCCTCGAAAAACTTTCTGACTCGTTAAAAAACACCTTGCAAAAAATTGCAAAATCCCTTTTTGTAGACGAAAAGCTGATAAATGAATTAGTAAAAGACATTCAAAGGGCTTTATTGCAGGCAGATGTGAATGTAAGGCTTGTTTTTGATTTGACAGAGAAAATAAAAAACAGATCTTTGAAGGAAGAAGCGCAAAAAGGGCTTACCAAAAAAGAGCAAATAATCAACATTGTTTATGACGAGCTTGTTAGCTTTCTTGGAAAGGAGCAGCACAAGATTGATGTCAAGCAAAAACCTTTCAAAATAATGCTTGTCGGCTTGTTTGGCTCTGGCAAGACCACAACAGCCGGAAAGCTTGCAAAGTTCTATACAAAACGAGGCTTTAATGCTGCGCTAGTCGGCTTGGACATTCACAGGCCGGCTGCAATGGAGCAGATTGAGCAGGTTGGAAAGCAGGCAAATGTAAGGGTTTTTTCCGATAAAAAAATTAAAGATCCTATTGAAATTTGGGATAAATTTAGCGAGGAATACTGGAACTTTGATGTGCTGATAATTGACACAGCAGGCAGAGACGCTTTGTCAAAAGATTTGATTAATGAAATTGAGGATGTTAATAGGAAGCTACAACCAAATGAAAATTTGCTTGTTATTTCCGCTGACATCGGCCAGGCTGCCCAAAAGCAGGCTGAGCAATTCCACAAAAGCTGCAGCATAACAGGAGTTGTTGTATCTAAGATGGACGGCACAGCAAAAGGCGGCGGCGCTTTGACAGCATGCGCGATTTCTGGCGCCCCCATAAAATTCATCGGCGTTGGAGAAAAAATTGATGACCTTGAGATGTTTAACCCTGCCGGCTTTGTTGGAAGAATGCTTGGAATGGGAGATTTGGAGGCATTGCTTGAGAAAGCGAAGGAAGTCATGAAATTTGAAGAAGCTGAAGACTTGGGTAGGAGATTTTTGAAAGGGGAATTCAATTTGATTGATCTGTACGAGCAGATGGAGGCAATGAGCAAGATGGGGACTTTAAGCCAGATTGTTGAAATGATTCCGGGCTTTTCACAATTGAAGCTGCCAAAGGAAATGCTGCAGGTTCAGGAAAGTAAATTGAAAAAATGGAAAGTTGCGATGAGCAGTTTCACCAAGGGGGAGCTTGAAGAGCCAGAAATCATAGACGGCTCAAGGATTGAGAGAATTTCAAGAGGCTCTGGAGTGCCGGCAAGCGAAATAAGGGAATTAATAAAACAATACCGGCAATCAAAAAAAATGGTGAAAATGTTCAAGGGCAGCAAAGGCGATATCTCAAGATTCATGAAAAAATTTGGAGGAAAGCTGCCGATGGGTGGGTGATTTTATTTTAATCTCAATTCATATAATATTCCTTGAGAAGAGCCGGCAAGTTGCGCTAAAAATGCAACAGGATCTTTCTTGTCTTGTAATGTAACCCTAGCCCTAAATTCATTATCCTGCCTGTAACTTTTCAAAAGCATATAGAAAAGACTCATTCTAAACATTGGCATCTCTGTTTCTATTAATTGCACGCTTCCATTTAAATTATCAGCTAATCTGTAAATAATATCCTTTGCCTTTCCCTCACTGATAGTTACACCAAATCTGCTTGTGCGTCTCATTCTCTCTATTAAGTCCAATTGTTCTCCCAAATCAAAATACCTGACAAGTCCATTAGCTATAGCATAATCAAATGAAAAATGTTGAAAAGGCATATTAAAAGCATCTGCCTGCACAAAATGAGGAACTGGATTATCTCCATTAACAGAAGGAATATTCGCTTCTTGTACCATGCCAAAAGACGAATCTAACTCTACAACATAAGAATCTGGAATTTTAATAGAAATGTTTCTTCCCAATCTCCCTACTCCTCCTCCAACAACAAGAATTCTTGGTTCATTAATACCATCAAGAACAGTTTCAATCGATTTAGTTAAATGCTGATTTGGACCATCTATAGGAAGCCTTGAAAAATAACGAATTACTTCAGGATCTGTCCATAAACCTTCAGTTTTTTCTTTAAAAGACAGTGCTTGGCATTCTGTTACTGCTTCATCTATATATCTTTGGAATTGTGACATTACAAGTAGTTACTATTGTTGGTTTTTAAATTTAGCTAACTTTATGTCCCACCGCTTGCGACTATTGGAAAAATCAAAACCTTCAAATAGTTACATTTATATACATTTGTAACGCAAAATGAAAGTCATAACTGCAAGGATTGAGGACAAGTATTTTGAGGATTTGGAAATGATAGAGAAGGAAGAGCAAACTGAAAGGGCACAAGTTATGAGAAAATTGCTGGCTAAAGCAATAAAAGACTGGAAAATCAAAAAAGCTTTGGAGCTTTTAAAAGAGCGTAAAGCAACGTTTAGAAAAGCTGCCAAACTCGCAGATGTTTCTTACGTTGAAATGCTGGATTTGGCGTCAAAAGCGGATATAGATATTGGTTACTCTTTGAAAGATTTAAGGAAAGATCTGGCATAAAATGGCTATAGCTGATTCTTCTGTTTTAATACATTTAAGTAGAATTAATAAATTGCCCTCGCTTAAAAAATATTTTAGTAAGGTAAGAATCACACAAGACGTTTATAACGAGGTAAAAACTGGAATTGGTGCCAGCGAAATAGAGAAAGCCCGCCAAAACTGGATTATCGTAGAAAATCCAAAAAATTTTAATGAGATTGATAATATCAGCAAGCTGGAAGACATAGAAAAAGCAGATTCCTCTATCCTTATTTTGGCAGAAGAAAAAAAAGAAATTTTGCTTTCTAATGATTATGATTTGATAATGGTAGCAAAAAGCAAAGGTATCGAGTGCTTGTGGCTAACAACATTTATTTTGCGCTGCTTAAAGAAAAAAATAATCACAAAAAAAGAAGCAAAGCAAATTTTACTTGAGTTAATAGATGCTGGAATGAGGCTGAGCAATGAAGTTTATTCAACAATTTTAACAGAAATAGATAAGCTCTAATTTTTCACTCCAAAAACTTTGTATTGAACTTATCAAACCACTCCCTCCTTTCAAATTCGTCAAGCAAGTCCGTAAAACCAAAAGTTGACGCTTCGCTGTAAATGTCAATTTTTCTGTTGAAGCCTTCTTTTAACGCATAAAATGCGCAGATTCTAAAGCCCGCAGAATTTTCATTTGCAGCTTCAGCAGGGCTGTAAATCAGCTCAACTGACTTTTCATGCCTGTCAAGAAAAGCTGCAACCGTGCTTGTTCCGCTTTCCGGGTTGGAATAAGACACATAAATCCTGTCAAGCAGCGAGTCAAGAAATTTTGCAAACTTTTCCACATCCCCGACATCCACTTGGTTAAAATTTGTCCTGCCGACAGACTTTAAGCCAGAAATTCTTGAAGCAGAATTTGCAAAGAAATCTTTTATATCTTTCTCTTTTACAAACAGCCTGACTTTAAAATTTTCTATTGTTTTCTCTGTTTTGATTTTTATGCCTTTGTATTTTCTGTTGAATTTTTCTATCAATCTTTCAAATTTTGGAATTAATGCGTCCAAATCATGCTGCGCCTCTCCATAGTATCTGTCAATCTCTGCCCCTACTTTCATAATTTGAGTGAAATCTTTTTTGAAGTGATTAATATCGCTGTGGCTGAATTCCAAAAGAATGTCATTGTTTGCCATTTTTAATATAAAAAAATTTCAATTCTTTGAATTGAAATTTTTTTTAATATATTTAAATGTTTGTGAAACCTTTATATAAACCAGTAAATTTCAATAATCTATGAAAATCTTGGCAGACCTCCAAATTCATTCAAGGTTCAGCAGAGCAACAAGCTCGGCCATCACCATTGCAAATCTTGAAAAATATGCAAAAATTAAAGGGCTTAATTTGCTTGGAACAGGAGATTTCACACATCCAAAATGGCTTGCTGAGCTAAGGAGCGAGCTGAAAGAAGATGGTTCTGGAATTCTAACTTCAAAATCCGGGTTTCGTTTTGTTTTGCAGGGGGAAATTTCCAATATCTACTCTCAGGACGGCAAAGGAAGAAGGGTCCACAATCTGCTTTTTGCAAGAAATTTTGAGATTGTCGAGCAGATAAATGCTGCGCTGCTCAAAAAAGGCAGGCTTGATTATGACGGCAGGCCCATGTTTGGATTTTCATGCATCGAGCTGGTTGAAATGATGAAAGAGATTGATGATGGCATTGAGATTGTCCCGGCGCATGCATGGACTCCATGGTACGGAATCTTTGGAAGCATGACAGGATTTGACAGCGTTGAGGAATGTTTTCAAGAGAAATCAAAACATATTCATGCGATTGAAACAGGCTTAAGCTCAGACCCTGCTATGAACTGGCGAATTTCAAAGCTTGACAAGTACACTTTGTTGAGCAGCTCTGATGCCCATTCATTTTGGCCATGGCGCCTTGGAAGGGAGTTCAATGTTTTTAATATGGGCTGGAGCTATGATGATTTGATTGGCGCAATCAGAAAAGGGGAAGGATTTGCTGAAACAATAGAAATGTGGCCGCATGAAGGCAAGTATCATTACACAGGACATCGCGCCTGCAATGTTGTGCTGTCACCGCAAGAATCCCTAAAACTAAAAAATGTATGCCCAAAATGCAAAACTAACCTGACTGTAGGAGTTGCTCAGAGGGTTGAGATGCTTGCTGACAGGCCGGAAGGATTTGTGCCGGCAAATGCAGTTCCTTTCAAGAACCTGATACCCTTGTCAGAAGTGATTGCTGGAACAATAGGGAATGCTGTAAGCTCAAAGCAGGTTTGGCATGAGTATTACAAGCTGGTTAATGAATTTGGAAATGAATTAAATGTTTTATTGGAAGCTGAAGAATCAAAAATCAAAAAAGCCACGTCAGAAAAAATTGCTGAAAATATAATCAAAAACAGGCATCAGAAAATTCCTTTCAAGCCAGGATATGATGGTGTGTACGGCGTGCCGATTTTTGATGAAGATGGCAAAATTAAGTATAAAGAAGAAAAAGATGAGATTAAGACAAAAGTTGAACAGAAGGGACTGGATGAGTTTTGGTGACTCAATGACAGTTAGAAAACATCCCACAGTCTCCTTGATAATCCATCTCATGGAGAATGAGCCAGCTTGCAAATAAAAATCCCCACGGCCGGATTTGAACCAGCGACCTCCCGGGAGCTGCGTGCTGTTTTATTTTCATCCATTGCGAAACGCAAAGTCGATAAATGAGTGAGCTGCATGAGATAATCATGCTTGCTTTCCATTCTCTACAGCCGAGCGCTCCACCAGATTGAGCTACGTGGGGTTGATATCTGGGATTATTTTTGATTTATAAATATTGTGTAAATGTAAAGTAAACTTATTAAGTACCCACATTAGAGATATTTCTCAAAAAGAAGTGTGAAGCGGGGCGCACTCTAAAAACAAAAAAATAAATGTAGAAATCCTCACTGGTAAAATTTGCTAAAATCTTCTTCCTGCATCCTTCTTCGAGGCTCTTTTTCAAGCATTATCCTTCTCTTTACAAGCCTTGCTGCGTAGCCTGCAATCGCATTTCTTATTTTTGCAGAAGAAACAGTAGTGTATTTATCAACAAGTGCCTTATTTTTGCCAAATTCAGATGTAAATTCCTGCGCATGCACCTTGACAAGCTTTTCCGCAATCCTCTTAATGAGCAGTGTCTTTATTCTTCCCATATTCACTCCAGCTTTGTCTGGTCAAATGGCTTTACTGAAACTTCCCTATTTACTGTGCCGGGCAATGGCCTCTTAACTGTTATTGGAATCATGCCCTGCTTGAATTCAAGCTTTGCTATCTCGACTGTGTTGTATGCCAGCTTTTTTAGGTCATCATCGCTTAATTTTATTAGAAAGGGAGCCCCCATAGAAATCTGCAACGCCCTTGCTCCAATTATCCTGGCTTGCTCGTATTTTGTGTATTCTTCCATTTTCAAAAATTTTTACTCATCGTCCATGTCCCAGCTTTCATCGTCGTCATCATCGCCATTATAAAAAAACTTCATTTGGCTCACCCCCAAATTTGTTGTTTTAGAGCGGTTCATCCTCATCTATGAAGCTTTCCCCGCATGAAGGGCATTCAACTTCGCCTTCTTCAATTATGATACCACAACTAGGGCATTCCCGCTGGTCTTCTTCCATCATATCACCTCAGAAGCCGTATTGTGGCCATAGTTATCGCATGCTGAATCTGTCTACTTCTTGCGCGTAGCTCGGCTTGATATTTAATGTTACTATTTAAATCTATCGGTGGAGTTTTAGAGGCAGTACCATAAAATGTACATTTTGATAATTAAGTTAATGTCCAGCAACGTCTGCCTCAAAGCTCCTATGGGACTATCCAGCCATTTTTTTTAAAGAATTAAGCCTTGCTTTTAGTTTCTTCAATGCTGAGTCTTTGCTTGATGATTTCGTCAGCTCTTCTGCAAGCTTTTTATCTCCAATCACTTGTCTTATCCAGTTGCTGAAGTCATTCCTCTCTCCGTTCACATGGTGCCGGAAAGTTTCATTGCTCATTTGGGGCAGCGCATTAGCCAGTTCCTCAATGCTCTTCAATATTGGGCCGTTATTGACCCAGAAGCATTGCTCAGGCACACATCCGCTTAGATATTTTTTTGCTTCTTCTTTTTTTACCATTTAAACCACTACAAGAGTTCCTTAACCAGCCTTCTCAGAACTGCGACTTGGGCTTCAAGCTTATTTTTGGCTCTTGCAATATCCTCAGCTAAGCTGTGGTCATAAAAAATATCCTTAACCCAGCTGCTGAAGTCATTTCTCACTTCATTGACATGGTGCTTGAATACTTCTTCGCTCATTGTTTCAAGAGCATCAGCAAGCTCCATAATGTTTTTGAGCTTTTTTCCATCAGCAACCACAAATCGATGCTCCTCAGGCGCTTCTCCAAGAATTTTTTTCCTTATAACCACTTCCACAGTTTGTGATGGCTTCTTAGAATCAGCATTCTTTTGTTTATCTCTATTGCCTCTTTTTTTTGCCATTCTATCACCTCTAATGCGAAATCAGTTAATATCAACTTCATTCGCACACATCTAAATATCAATTTATGCTGTTGTTTTTATAGTTTGCGGTTTTAAAAAATATTTTGGATAAATTTTTAAAAGTAAGGTCGTAACTTAATCTTATGTCACTTTTAAGTAAAGTAACAGCACCATTCAGATTTGTAGAAAATGAATTTGAAGCATTAGTGCATTCTTTGTATTCTGTTTACAATAAAAGAACTGGAAGGGACCAATATTCCTTGTCAAATTTTTATTTTGATGGCGCGGCATTTTATATGGGATTAGAAACATTCTTAAGGAAGGGGCTTGTGCCGGAAATAGGTTTTTATTTACTATGCAGTCCTGGTTTTCGAATATTGAATAACGAATTCAAAAGTGAGGATGGACTTTCTGCTAAATCCACGGAAGGCGCAAAAAACTACTTAAGAGAAGTTAATAGGGCTTTTATGAAAATGATGGGGCGTGCTGCTTTGACTGATTATATCGCTACGGTCCCGTTGATAACCTATAGTGATTTATCTTCAACCAAACTATTTGACCTTTCAATACCTTTTGGTTACTTGACACTATCCTTACTTGCATTTGGGGCATATACTTCAGCAATTGATACAAACAATCCAAAGAAAAGCAAAATAGCTGCAAAGGTTAGAGAATGGCGTCAATCTAGAAAAAGAACTCAAGAAAGAAGAATTGATGATTCAGAAGGATTGCCACAAGAGATTTTTGCTTTCATTCCCCAACCTTAATCTCACTCAATCTGTTCGCCTTAATCCTGAAATCATTCAAAATGTTCATGTATGAGATGAAAGCTTCGTAAGGGCTGTCGTAAGGATTAAAGTACTTATGGACATCCCCATCATTAAACCACTTGGTGCACATATAATAAAAGTGGTCGCTTGTCTGCAGTTTTCTCCATTCGTCAATCAAGGCAGGATTTCTGGAAAGTTTGACAGCCGTTTCAAGCAAGTAAATATCCCTCAGCGCTTCCTGCTGCATTTTATTGCCCAGCCATGCGCTCATGTCCCTCTCAACATCAGCCCAGCTTACAAAACTTGGAAAATCAAGCTCTGCAACCGCATTGTATCTTCTTATTGCCTCGCTTGGCGTTACAAAGTCATTGTCGGGATGCTTGAAAATTTCGTGAGGCATGTGCTTCAAAAACTCAAAAATCCCCTTGTCTTCCCACTGATGCTCGCCAAAGGTCTCATAATCCATGAAAAGGTTGACGACATTCCCGTTGCCGTTTACTTGGCTCACCCAGTCCGCATATTTTTCTGCTGTTAAAGGGAACTCTTTCCAGCTTTTTTCAGAAAATCTGAATGCTATGTCATCTGACAGGCGGTAGTTTTTCAGCAGCAGTTTTATGCCATTTAGCCCGCTTGGCTTGTATAGGAAATTTGGGCTCCTCCATTGCAGAATATGATCCGCCCCTTCAGCAATAATCCCTTTATAGCCCATCTTCTCGACAAATCCTGCAATCTCATTGCTATATATAAGCTCAGTATTCCTGAAAACCTTTGGCTTGAAATTAAACATCTTCCTGATTTTTTTATTGTGCATCTGAACCTGCTCCCTGAAATCGTCTTTTGAATATAAAAACGAAAGCGTATGATGATAAGTCTCATCAAGCATTTCAACGCACCCTGTATCAACCAACTGCCTGAAGCTGTCTACAACCTCAGGTGCATGTCTCTCAAACTGCTCAAGCACAATGCCCGTCATGCTGTAAGCGGCTTTAAACCTGCCGTCAGTTTTGTTGATTAAGTCCAGAACAATCTTGTTGGCTGGAATATAGCACTTTTTCGCCACTTTTTTAATAATTGCCTCGTTTTTCTGCTCGTTGAAATAATTATTGTGGTGCCCTATCTCAAAGACAGAGTAATTTCTAAGCCTCATCGGCTGATGAACCTGAAAATAAAAACAAACGCTTACCATTTTTTGTGTTGATTTATTATATCTTTTCTGGCTCTATAACTGTTCTTTCTTCTCTGATGTTACCTGTATTCACAGAGCCCTTTTTTTGGACTCCAATACTCATTAAATAATAACAATTTTTCTTTTATGTTCACTTTACCGATTTTTGCAATTTTATTGCTTGAGTACATGGTTGTAAACCTGAATGCATTTCTCAGCCGGAATGCTCCAGTTAAATTTTTTCACCTCAAAATACGCATTTTCTCTCAGTGCATCGTGCAGTTGCCTGTATCTCAAGAGCGCAACTATCTTATTGCTTATCTCATCGATGTCCCAAAAGTCAACCTTGAGGCAGTGGCTTACCACCTCTGATACGCCGCTCTGTTTTGAAATTATTGCAGGGGCTTTGTTCTTCATTGCTTCGAGGGCAGTTATGCCAAAAGGCTCTGACACGCTTGGCATCACGTAAACATCAGCAATTTTGTAAGCCCTTTCAACATCGTGCTGGTTCAAAAATCCTGCAAACAAGACCTTGTCTGCAATGCCCAGCTCTGCTGCCTTTTCTATCACAAACGGCTCCATGTCGCCTGAGCCGGCAATTATGAATTTGACGTTCTTCTCGTGCTCTAGAACTTTTTTTGCAGCATATACAAAGTAGTCAGGGCCTTTCTGCAATGTAACCCTTCCCAAAAACAGCACAATCCTGTCATTCTTTTTTATCTCAAAATTTTCACGAAAATCATGCTGCGACAAATCGACTGCATTATGCACAACATTGACTTTCTCGGGATTAACGCCGTAATGGGCTACAATCTTGTTTTTTGTGAAGTTGCTGACTGCAATGATGGCATCTGCATGATGCATGCCGTATCTTTCCATGTCATAAACATACTGGTTAACAGAATTGCCGCCTGTCCTGTCATGCTCTGTGGCATGCACATGGAGTATTAACGGTTTATTCTTTTTTTTCTTTGCGGCTATGCCTGCCCCAAAAGTCATCCAATCGTGGCAGTGTATAACGTCAAAATCCTCTTCTTCCGCAATTCTTTCAGCTGCAAGCGTGTAGCGGTAAACTTCCTCAAACAATGTGGAGCCGTATATTTGCTGCGCAGGCTTTTTTGATACAACCATTTTATAGTCCTGCGAACTCATATAGGGCTGCAGCACAGACGATATCTTCCTTATCTTGATGTTGTTTGCTGAAACTAGTTTTACAAAATCTGCATCGCTTGCATCAGCGGAATAAGGCAAGACAAATGTTATGTCTACCCCTTTTTTGCTTAGCCCCTTGGTTAGTCCATAGCATGCTGTTCCCAAGCCGCCGCTGCTCAGAGGCGGAAACTCCCACCCAAACATCAAGACTTTCATTGCTATTGCTCACCGCTGAATTTTATTATTTTGTCATCCAATATATTGACATTCCTTGACATCTTTCTCAGATAATCTTTGCCAAAATCGGTTAATTCAAACACTCTGACAAATGACGAGCTGAGCACTTCATGGACCCAGCCCTTGCCATTCAGATAAATTAGATGACGCTCAACTGTCTTCCAGTTAATTCCCGTCTCACTGGAAATCTGGTTAATGGTTTTTTGCCCTGATGCAAGCGACATAAGAATAGAGTTTCTTATCTCAATAAATGTTCTTTTTACCGTATAGTCCTCTTTGTTAATCAATACCACCCTTGTATTATAATGGTATAAGGTTATTGCTATTTTAATAATAACCTTAGGATATAAAATAGATTAAATAACTGCAGTAATATAAATAAATATTGTTTTTACTTCAAAATGGTTAATGCAAAATTGCCGTAATCCGCACAGAGTTAAGCTAAATTCGACCTCTAACGCTATGCAAATAGTGTCCAAAAGGTGAACTCATTGATTTGGGTTTACTTCTTTTTTCTTCGTAATATTTATATAGGTATGAACTAAATATTGTGTTGATGAACCCAATTAAAAAAATCAAAGCAGTTCTTCAATTTTCAAATGTGGATATTCTTGAAGCTGGGCAGGCTTTTGATATTTTTGCCCAAACAGTCAAAGGAACCGATGAAGAGAAAGGATTGATTAAGGTAGAATTTCTAAAAGAATTTGATGAAGGATGGGCATGGGTCAAAACATATTCTAAAAAAAAGAATTGGTCTGGCTATCCCGCTAATCGCGGGACGATATATGTGGATCCTTATCAAATGGCTGAATCCCTAAAAACAAATCTATCCAAGGGTAACCATCGAGTAGCATGTGGGCTGTTTGGCTTAGGACTCGGTTGGTTTGTTGGTCTTCTCAGATTTAGCCCAGGATTTATTTTTACAGTAGATTGGGTTTATAAGTACATAGAATGTGTGGATAATTTAAAGAAAAAGCCACAATTCTATGGAATGGTTAAAAAAATTATATTAAGCGATTGGACAAAGGCTGTGGAGAAAAGGAAATGCTCAATAGGTGGCAAACAGGTTAGTTGCAAAGAAACGGCCGAATACAATCGCTTCTTAGAATCTATTTGATAATAAAAACTATTATTATCTCTACGTCACAGCGACATCGTCCGTTCTTTCATACGGCTTTATATCGATGTTTTCCAGATTTCTGGTTGCTTGCTTTCTTTGCAGGATTCCAAGCCATGCAATCATCAACCCGTTATCAACAAGCATCTCATTCGGCGGAGAAAAAAATTTTGCATTTCTTTCTTCACACATTATTTTGCACATCTCCCTCAATCTTTTGTTGCAGGCAACTCCTCCGCCTAAAACAAGTTCATCTTTTTCGCAGTGTGCCATCGCCCTTTCCGAGACTTCAACAAGCATTGCAAACACAGTTTCCTGCAATGAGAAAGATAAATCTTCGGTAGAATATTTTTTTGAGTCAAATTTCTGCTTTAAATTTGTTAAAATTCCGGAAAAGCTTACATCCATTCCTTTGACAACATATGGAAGTTCAACATAATTTTTTCCATTCAGCGCAAGCTTTTCGATTTTTGGCCCGCCGGGAAATCCTAATCCAATGTATCTTGCAAAAGAGTCAATGAAATTTCCAATGCCTTGGTCCAAAGTTTCGCCGAAAACACGGTATTTTCCCCCTTCATATGCAATCACTTGAGTATTTGCCCCGCTTGGATACAGCAAAACAGGGTCTTTTGC
>JACPTC010000006.1 GCA_016192985.1 Candidatus Woesearchaeota archaeon
ATTGCAAGAACAACAATCACAATAGCCTGTATCGAAATTTCTAAAGAAGCTTTTCTGTTAAACAATCTTTTCACCTCTTTTTCCCAGCAAAACTAATCAATGCAAATTTATTTGTGCTACTTGTTTATAAATGTTTCGAAAGCATATTTTTTCTTTTAATAGCAACATTTAAAAACAAGACGAAGGTTCTGATTTGGCATGGCAAGGCTTAGGAAATTTGTGGCATACAGGAGGATTGAGAGGCCTTATACAAGAACTTCCAAGTTTAAGGCAAAATCATATATAAAGATGAACCCCAATCCCAAAGTTGTAAGGTTTGAGACAGGCAAGCCAAACAAAAAGTTTGACTGCGTCATGAGCCTTTTGTCAAAAGATGATTTGCAGATAAGAGACAATGCGCTTGAAAGCGCACGACAGACATCCAATAAGTTGCTTGAGTCCTTTCTTGGAATAAATGGTTTTCACTTGAAAATCAAGGTTTACCCTTACCACGTTTTAAGGGAGCATGCTCTAGCATCTGGCGCTGGAGCTGACAGATTCAGCTCAGGCATGGCGCATTCCTTTGGCAAGCCTATTGGAATTGCCGCAAGAGTGAAAAAAAACCAGGCAATTTTCCAGCTCAGCGTTGAGAGGCAGAATCTTGAAATTGCAAAGCAGGCTCTTGAAAGAGCTTCAAAAAAGCTTCCATGTTCTTGCACTATACAGATTATAGGTAATAAATAATTATCTTACAGTTAATGCAAAACTATAAATAACCCCATTAATCAACCTTTTCATGGTTCTCGAATTGCTTAATAAGATTACAACCAATAAGTACATTCATTCTACTATACTGCTTTTGGTATTCTACTTGGTATCCCAACTCTTTGTACTTCTGACACAAAAAATAATCCTTAAGATTACAAAAAAGACAAAAACTGAGATAGACGACTTGATAGTATCTAAAACGAGTAAGCCAATTTCCTTCATTCTTCTTATTATAGGATTAAGGCTTGCAATCATACCCCATCCCATAAGACCATATTTATTGGACATAATAGAGCATGTAATATCCACTTTGATTATTGGAATTATAACCTATGTCATAATTGTTATTTTTGATATTTTAATAATCAACTGGGGTAAAAAATTTGCTTCCAAAACAGAGTCCAAGGTTGATGATGAAATTGTAGTGCTTTTTCAGAGGTTTTCAAGAATAATACTGAGTTTTATTGGGATAATTTTTATACTTGATGCTTGGGGCATTAAGGTTGGCCCTTTGTTGGCGAGCTTAGGAATTGTTGGTATTGCTGTTGCCTTTGCGCTGCAAAACACGCTCGGCAATATATTTGGAGGGGTCTCGTTAATTGTTGATAGAAGCATAACAGTCGGTGATTTTATAAGATTAGACGAGCAGACAGAAGGTTTTGTCACAGACATTGGATTGAGAAGCACAAAGATAAAAAGCAGGGACGGCGATTTGATTATTCTTCCCAATGGCAAGCTTGCAGACTCAAAGATATACAACTACCACAAGCCATTGCCAACAACCAGAATAGTGATTGACTTTGGAGTCAAGTACGGCTCAGATGTTGAAAATGTCAGGAAGATTATTTTAAATGAAATATTAAATATAAAAACAATACTTAAGGACCCTGCCCCTATTGTGGTATTTGACGAGTTTGGAGATTTTGCCCTTAAATTTAAGGCATACTTCTGGGTTGAGTCAATCGAGAAAAGAGTAGAGGTAAAGGAAGCCGCCATTACAGCAATCTACAATACATTAAACAACAACAAGATAGGCATTCCTTTCCCGACAAGGACAGTCTATTTGACAGGCGAGAAATAAATAACAATAAAACCTACCTCTCCAATATTTCTGTAAGTATTGCGTAAGTTTTGGGGTATTTATTGATGTTCAGAATCTCAGTGTGCAGCGCTCCGCCAAACAAACCATCGCATGTTCCGTTTACAAAATAAGCCACTGCGCTTTCCATTTTTGCATTTTCTGTCAAGACAATTCCATCGCCGTTGCCGGATTTCGTTTGGCAGCCTTGCCCTATTATCGTGTAAATTCTTATTCCGGCAGGCTGTTTTGACGGGTCGTTTAACTTATTCATAAACAAGCTATTCTCCTGCATATCTTTGCATTCCCTGCTCTCGCCAATAATGCCGCAGTAGCTGCTTATTGCTTCTGAGATGCCTCTGTTCGGAGTTGCAATCATTATAAGTTTGTCAATATCAGAGTCGCCAAAAATCTGGATATGCCTTCTTGCTACCAAGCCGCCCATGGAATGCGCAATAATGTTGACTTTTGGCTTGTTTGATCTTTGCTTTATAATGTCCACTAAATCCTTTAACCTTAATGCATATGTATCTATATTTTCGCTCTTTGTTGGGACAACTATATATTTGTCTTCTTTCCTGAATGCATCGTAATAGTAGCTTGCTTTTACTGTCACCGGTTTTCCTGACATTCCCCATATGCCATGCTGAACCTGCTCATTTTTGGAATACAGAGAGATTATGCCTGCATTCAGGTAGCCTTCTTCCTGAAGCTTTGACTGGATTTTGTTGAAAGCATCCAAAGAGAACTCAGGGGAGTTGCCTGCTGCTAAAGAATGCCCATGAAGGAATATTAGTGGAAATGTCCTTGGATCGTTTTTGCACGACTCGTTTCTGCAGCATGGCTTGCAGTCATTGAATATGCAGCAGATAGGGGGGTTATCGCTTAAGATAGTGTCTATCCTCGATTCGGCAGAGTAATTCATGGTTGTTATAAGCGGCTGAAATTTGAAATCACCGATTTTTTCAGTTGCTTTGTTGAGTTTCACACACTTGTCAAGCAATATTGACGTTTTGTCAGAATGGTTTATTTGTGACAACAGGTGCAAAGAAAAGCTAACCGAATTGTTATCGCCAATTTCTGGATTGCTTGTAAAGTTTTTCGGCAGCATTGATTCTGCAATTTTCATGACATCGGGATTTAGCTTATTTTCAATTTTCAATTTTTTGAATGAGCCCAAATAAGAGTTGTTTATTCTTGTTAACTGATAGCTCCTGAATCTGTTTGCTGACATGTAAAATTCGCTGTCTGATGGCAATGTTATGTTATTGTTGTAGATAAAATTCAGTGTTTCATTTCTGATTTGCTGGTGCTTGCTGCTTAGCTCCTGCAATGAATTGCAGTTTTGCTTTAAAAAAGCTGGATTAGGATAGTATTCGATAAATTTTTCTGTGTCCGCTATGGCATTTGCGATAGAAGCATTTTCCTCACAGTTATTTTTCAAAGCGCATAATAAGTCCTTTTCTGATTCTGATAAGTACTCAAAATTAAAAAACAGAACTGCAGCAGGAATTCTTGTCTTTGCATCTGCTGATTTTTCCCAGTTTATGATATTTTCAATATCAAGAATTATGCCTGTATAGGTGTTAAATGTGTTGTTGGTTAATGAAGACGCTGCTTTATTGAAATTAGCAGCATTAACTGAAAAACTATTCAAAAGCTCTTCATCTTCCAATAGATTGATGAACGGCTCAAGCATTTTTAGCTTCTTGGATAGTGCATCCAAATCCAATAATAGCCTGTTGTGCAGCGCAGCAATTTTGTCAATCTCTTTATCAAGATTTTCAAGGGATTCATTGATTTCGTAGAGATTCTCAAAAAAGCCCTCATTGAACAGACTGTTTAGTCTGGGGTAGTTTTCCACTGACCAAAGGCTTCGAAGGTTTTCTATGGCAATTCTTGTTTTGTCAAAAACATCATCAATGTTTATTTTCTCTTTTGAAAGAGCCTTCAAGTTGATGCTAAATCCAAGCTCAAAATACTTTTGGTTTAGCCTTTGATGGACAATATCAACATCCCTTAACAGCTCAAGCAGCTTTGTGACATTGCCCTTGAGTGTTTCTTTAAGCTCTTTTTCCGTTTCAGTTAGGTCGTAATTCACTATGAGCAAAGATGTTCTTGATGTTTCAGGGCTTTTTGTAAGGCATAATGGTGACTTTATGCTGCGGCACTTTACGTCAAAGCTGTAAATATCCTGCCCAGAGCCGAGCCTTTTAACACCAAGCTCATAGGATTTTTTCAAATGCGCACCTTTTTTAATTTCAAAATTGTTTTTGTCAATGACATAATTTGCGCTCCTGTCATTGAATGAGTAAGAGCAAACAGCTTTGCAATACGCAACATTGCCAATTGACACATCAAATTCTGCCTTTGCTACGTTTCCATAATGCATGAAAAGTGATTCTTGAGGCGGTTCCAAGTATACTATAAGCTCGTTGCCAAGAAGAAAGTTTATTTTCTGGTTGAAAACAACTAAGGAATAAATAAAAAGCAAAGTGGCTGCTGCAATTATCAAAAACTCATACCTCTTCCAAAATGATTTTTGCTCTGCCACAAAAGAATAAGGTTCGGCTTAGGTTAAATAGTTTTTGGAACTACCACCATCCAAATGTGACATAGCCATTTATCTGGCTTTCTCTTATATTTTTTAAAACCTGTTGATAGATTCCCCATATTTTGGGGTTGCTTTCGTAGCCATATTTTACATAGTAATACCAAATCTTTTCCATGTCCTGTAAAGGTATTCCACGTCGAGCTATCCATTGCGGGTTAAATGGCTGTATCATCATAATGCTGTAAGTCACTGGCGCATCCGCATCGATTGGAGGTTGGATGTGTTGGTAATTCATCTTGAAAAAACCCATTTTCTGCATAATCTTCATATTCTCGTATGGATCTAAGTCAGTGGGCTCTGATTTTATTCCTTGGCTCTGCATTTTTTTGGGGTCATTTACTTCAGAAAAAATAGCATCCACATCTTTTACTCCAAATCTTTTTGCATCACTGCGCATTTTACCAAGCCTATACTCATGCAGTGCGTTAGAAATTCCCATCCTTCTATACTCTTCTGCTACTACTCGATACCATCCAACTCCAAAACATATATTCCTCTCTTTTACAAAATTTACACTAAAGTATGTCAAGGCAACAATCTTTCCTTCCGCAGTTCCTACAACCAAATGAGTTCTAGTTGCACCTTCTTTAATATCAACTTTTAGCTCTTGGTACCTTAAAAATTTCTTAAAAAAGCTTTCTGGATCTTGTTGTTCTTCACGAAAAGATTTATTATACAACACATAGAATTGTTTGAAAGTTAAGGATTTAACATCCCTTATATCATGGAAAACCACCCCTTTGGTAATTCTCTCCTTTCTTGGCCTACGGTAAACTTTTTCATAGCCCAAGAATGAATTTATACCTCTTATTATTATTTGAAGATGGTGTTTTATCATTCGGTCAAGATGGGCTTCGTTCACTAAGAGCTGATAAAAAAACTCCTTTTCGAGCAAATCTTTTGCAAGTCTTGCTGGGCCAGAACTGCCCCATCCCTTAATTGTTTCTGTCTGCAGGGATATAAGTCTTGATAGACTGCCTAAAAAGTCGAATAATTTGTCAAAAATGGGCTTTAATTCTTTGACCCACATTGCAGCTTTTTTCCTGTCAATCACCGATTTATGTGGCCTGAATATGCGTGATGGGTATTCAATCTGATTCAATTTTTCTTTTATGATGAATAAGAAAAGTTTTTCGTCATTCTTCTCCAGCTCCAATATTCTCTCAGTTAACCTTTTTAGCTCTTTATTAAACAAGAATATGTCTCTAATGATGGTACTTATGTAAGAGATATTTCCTTTGTCCCAGTTAGGCGTCACTTCTTTTATAAAAGAGATTTTTTCTTCATGCTTATCCAGAAATTCCTCAAACAACTTTGATTCTTCTTGGATATCAGAAAAAAGCTCTTCAACTTCTGTTTTCTTTCTTTTTGATACAAGCCGAGAAAATATTCCCATACAGTTAATCCAGAAAGTGCATATTTAAATAAATTCCTATTATGGGCAAAAGATTTTAATAATACATGTTCTTTGTTTTTTCCATGAACCTTTCAAAAGAGAAAAGAACCGCAGTCATTGCAGCTAAGCTGGCAGGCAGGGTTCTTCTTAATTATTTCGGCAAAAAGGAAAAGGTGTATACTAAGCCGAACAAAAGCCTTGTGGCGAGCGCTGATTTGAAATCAAATGAATCCATAATTAAAACAATAAAAAATGCCTTTCACGGTCACAGCGTTTTATCCGAGGAAACTGGCTTGGAAGACAATGGCTCTGATTTCAAATGGGTTATTGACCCTCTCGATGGAACGCATAATTTTTTGCATGGAATTCCAATTTTCGGGATATCAATCGCTTTGCAGCATAAGGGAAAAGTTGTTTTTGGGGTTATCCATTTTCCGGCTTTAAAGATAACAGCATTTGCGGAAAGTGGCAAAGGCGCTTTTTTGAACGGAAAGAGGATAAGAGTCTCAAATAAGATTAGCCTAGATCATTCAATTGTTGCATTTGAGTTCTCTTACTCAAACAGAAAGGAGAAGATTAATTTTCTTAATGGGATGATAGACAAGACAATAGATATCAGGGACTTTGGCGCTGCAACATACAACCTAATGCTTGTTGCATGCGGCAAATGCGAAGGATTTGTTGTTCTGTCTACCAAGGAATGGGACATTGCAGCAGGATTCCTTATTGTTGAAGAGGCTGGCGGCAAAATCACGGATTTAGAAGGTGATAAGTGGTCATTTAGCAGCGGCAAATATGTTGCATCAAACGGATTAGTGCAGAAAGAGTTGTTAAAGTATGCCAGAAATATATAAATTATGAACAGTTTCTTTTAAAAAATAGAAAAGTTTATAAATAATAAACGTTTTAGTATTGTAAGAGTTTTAATATCAAAATGGAAGAATTATCAAAAATCTTCACAAAAATAAACCTGCAGATATTTGAGATTCTGTCAAGAGAAAGGCTGCACATAA
>JACPTC010000063.1 GCA_016192985.1 Candidatus Woesearchaeota archaeon
GTAGGCGGATGCTGGAACAAAAAGCCAATTCTTAGCGTTAATTTTGTTGAAGGAACGGACAATTCAGTGGTAAACTTCAATGGCGAATTTAATGGTTGTGCAATAGAAAGGACAAATTTTAATACAAACAACGACAATCTGCTTGACATCATAGATACCCACAATGGTCAACCATTAATAGAAAATCAAAATTATTGCATTAATGACCAGGAAAAGAATTACTACTGCTCTTTCCAGGAAAAATGGCTGCCAACAGACGGAGCTGATAAGACACACCTCAGCTCAGCCCCAATACAAAATCCAAAACAGGAAATAGAATGCTGCGCCAAAGACGAGTGCTGGAATGGCGAGCAATGCGTGCCCAACCAAAAGGAAGACCCATTGGCTCAGCCAACCAACGGCTTAAGGTGTATTGACGGCGAGTGGCTGCCGTCAGATATTAGATTTACATCAGACGACCTAACATCTGGGTTTTGCCCGCAAAAATCACAATGTCTGCTTAATGTTTTTGGCAAGAATGCAAGCAGCCAATGTATAGAATCAGGCCAGTATGCAGCAGATAATTACTGCGAGAACGGCCAATGGTCTTCAAGAACAAAGCTGCTGGCATTGAAGCTATTAAATCTAAAAAGCGGGGACTTTATCCTTTTCTGCGATGATAGGCAAAATGCGCTAAGCAATCTTCAGTTCCTTACTGAATCAGGAGAAATAGTCGGAAATATCCTTTCAAATCTACAAACAAATAACTTCTGCATTCTCAAAAGCCAAGGCAAGGTCATTGCATCCACTTCAATAAACAGAAATTTAGAAGATATACCAAGGAATACACTAAATATCCTTGGAGTTGAGGGCTGTGAAGAGGGATTAGAGGATGATGGGCAATACCATGCATGCGATGCAACAAAGAAGGTATGGTTTAACAAGAGGCTTAAGAGCTTTATATACAGTTCCACCAGCATAACATCGATTCCATCTGAAGATGTTTCATTTGAAGAATTCATAAAAAACCCTATAAAAGGAATTATAGATTCTATAAAAAGGCTGATAAAGCCACCAGTTGACGAGTCTTATGTAAAGGGAATAAAAAAATTTGACAAATTGTACATTACACAACAATCAGGCAAATCTATAAGAGGCTCTGCAGAGGGAAAGAGCTTCAGGAATGCGGTGTTTCAATACTCTGGATTTGACGCAGACTTGTGCAAAACTTTTGAGCAGTTTAATCAAGCCAAGAAGCAAAGCAACCCATTTGACGCATCTGGAATATCGTGCAAAAGCGAAGGCAATGTCCATTATGTTTTAGTGCAAGGCAATAAATTTTCAAACATAGATCCAGAATCGATATGGCCTGACTTGACTTCAAAGCTGAGGATAGGATGAAGATTAAAAAATCACAAGTCACAATGCTGATGATAGTAGGTTTTGTTTTATTTGTTATAGTGAGTTTTGTTCTTTACCTATCAAAGACTGCTGTCAAAAAACAAAGCCAGCAAAGCATCAAAAAAATCCAGGAGACTGCAATTGACACACAATTCATCAAGGAATTTGTGCAAAACTGCTTGGACAAACTTACAAAGGACGCTATTGTGCTGTTAGGCAAGCAGGGAGGTTACATCTATGCCAGCCAAGGCGGAACATTAGTTGACTACACCGATACTGATGAAGGGCTATTTTTTGTAAATTACAATGAGCTTAAAGTGGCATACAATATAATGCCAGCCAGATCAAACATACCAGATTATCCGTGGCACTCTTTCCCTTATTTGACATCGGCATCAAATGCGCAGATATTTAACGGGTACTTCGGTGAAAATAAAATGCCCCCACTGGAAAAATCAGAAGGTCCGAACTCAATCCAAGCCCAGATTGAAAGTTTTATCGACGAAAATATAGCAAGCTGCATGGATTTTAATATTTTTAGGCATCAAGGCTATGATATAATCATGGAAGAACCAAAAACGCAAGTGACTATAGGAACATCGGATGTGAACGTGAAATCCAGAGTACCTATAAAAATATCTAGCATCGCAACAAAAGAGACTTCAGAAATTGAAGATTTTTCAACTAAACTAAACATAGGATTAAGAGATATGTACCTTCTGACTAGGAATATCATTGAAAATGATGTAGAAAATGTGAGGTTTAATATTAGCGATCCAGAAAATAGTGATGCATTAACAGTTGAAGTATTGAAAAATTTTTTCTCAGACGAATCAAGAAAAATAAGGGCAGACTTGATAATAGTTTCAGATGGAAAAACACAGATTGCAGGAAAATTGTTTGAGTATGTATTTGCCAGGAGGAACAGGGCACCAGCACTACATTATATAAGGCCCAACAAATTTTCTTTTCCGGCAGGGTACTTAATCAATAGAACTGACATATTAAAAAATAATCTGCAGGCAGAAGATCCTGATGAGGACCATTATAATCTAAATATCTTCATTGGTGAATTTAATATAATCCCCGCAGAATTCCCGAAAAGACTTGATGTTCCTCAAATAAAATTTAGAGTAGAAATTAATGATGATCAATTGATAGATTACCAGATTATCACTGTTAACAGGAAATGAGTAGTACAAAAAAAGGGGTGATATTACACATTTTGCTATTTTTAATTAGCTTGAGCTATGCTTATGCTGATGAAGTCGGATGTTGCAGCAATCCAGGCGCAGGATTTCTTACGTGCTCAATTGATAGGCTTGCGTTAAGGGACAAGGAGTGCTGCCCAACTCCAGAAGCGAATTTTGCTAGCTATTACAAGTCTTCGCAAAACCCTGAAGGGCCTTTGAACCATAACGACTGCACATCTAAGTTTTTTTTCCTTAACAAAGCTTGTTCAAATGTTGATGCATGCTCAATAGGCTGCTGTTGTTCAGAACTTGGCGGCGAGATTAAAGCTGAGGCACAATGCAAAGGCAGCAACGTGATCTTCCATAAGGGGCAGACAAACTGCAATCAGCTATGCCCAATACCCCAGTGCAACGATGGAATAGACAATGATAACAACAAGTGTGCAGACTTTGCTGGCGGCGATACTGGATGTGCAAGCCCAGTAGATAATGATGAGTCAGGCGGAATATGCATTGAACAAGGAGTTGGCTGCACAAACCCAAATCACATACCCAAATTAAGCGATTTGATAATCACTCCAGTTAAAGGACAGAAAAAATTACTTCTAAGCTGGCAGGATGAGTGCAAAGAAACAGCAGTATCTTATGAAGTTTTAAGATGCAAAGGCAGCGATTGCACAAGTTTTGCTCTTGTCGGGATCACAAATAAAAATTCATTTCAAGATTCATCTGGCGACTTACTGTTTGACACAACTTACACATACCAAATAAAAGCCCACTATAACCTGCAATCAGCTATTCCCACAATAAAAAAGACAGCAACGCTGGGCAACATAGAATGCTTAGACAGGGCATTCTCGGATAAATTCTGCATTCATGAATCCTTTTATGACTTACACAAAACCTATCTGCTGTCAAATTTTCCGGAAATATTCTCAACAAGCTTCATTGACGGAATAAGGACAAAATTTGGAGACAAATTTAACAAAGCATTCAACTGCGATGCAGCTAACAAACTCATCCCAGATGACACTTCATGTTCCTCAAATCAAGTCTGCATCGTTCAAAACAACCAGCCGTCATGCGTTAATAAGGTAAAATGTTATTGTGATGAAGCCGGACTCTTGGGACCACTCTGCACATACAGCCAATGCATAGATAAGGGCTATTGTTTTTTTGACAGATCGCATTCTACATTAGATGCTTGTTTTAATTGCAATCCTTCAATGGCATGTTATGACTATAAGACTGAAGCAGCATGCACTAATGACAATTGCAAGCTTGGTAATTGCAAATGGAAGCCATTGACAAACCAACTGGGCATTGGAGCATGTATCAGCACTGACAAGTACAATTGCCAGTGGTGCGATAAGAAGGGAAGCGGATTGTTAGAGAATTTAAGGTCATTTAACGAAGTTTTTGACTTATGCACAAAAGAAAAATCAGACTTATTGTCAGAAGGAAACTTGAAGTGCCTTTTTAAAGATGGCAAATCCAAAAATTGCAATGAAGTTGTATGCACAGACTATGGAACAAACCAGTGCAGCAATACCCAAATATTGAATGATGCAAATAACATAATCAAAAATCCGTCAAGTGATGGGTGTGGCATAGGAGTGTGCCAAATAATAAACAACATGTGCGTTAAAAATGCGGATAGCGACAACAAGAAAGATTGCACTAATCAAATTTGTGAGAAAGATTATTTCAAACCGAATACAACACTGCTTCCTATAATGAGGAAAGGGATTGTTGACAGCCTTATGATACAGATATTTGATAAAATAAGCGTTAACAGTTCCAGCATATTAAAGACGTCCCAAGATTATACGACCTTTGTATGCAATGAGCCTTGTGGTGCAGAAGGACATCCATACACAGCATCAACAACCAGCAGAGTAATAATTATCAGCAACTTGAACGCTTTTGACGGCAATAACGGAAACAAGCTTTTGTCATTAAATGAGGGAACAAATGTCATACGGTATTATTCACAGGACCCTGCTAAAAATTTAGGAGAAGTTAAGAAAATTGTAGTGGAAGCCCATAGCAAAACTGATGGTCCAAAGGTCTTATCTTTTAATGTGACTAATGGCAACAAGATACTCGATAAAATCTTCACAAATGAGCAAAAACCAACAATAACTGTAAAATTTATAGAGCCTGCAATTGTCACAAGAGCAACAATCACAAATAAAAAAACCGGAGAAACAACATCTCTTCAGGGCAACAGCCAGCTAGAGTCCACTGCAAATTTCCAGTTTGTTAACAATCTGCCAAACAGCGAGTATCTGTTTGAGCTGAATGCAAAAAACAAGGATAACATATTCATGGAGCAGCTATTCTCTGCAATCTTTGTTGTTGATAGCATCAAGCCCTCGTTGAACATAACACCTTCTGATGGAACAGTGTTTGATAAATCCCAAGTAGACATAAAATTCAAATTTGACGAAGATTCATTTCTGGAATCGGTTAAAATAAACTCCGAAGAGATCAAGGAATTATTTACAACAAGCGACAACAGGGTATTTACCACTTCTATAAATCCCGCAGATGGAAACAAAAAGCTCGAGGTAACAGGAAAGGACTTTGCAAACAACAAAGTTATTTTATCTGTCTTATTCATAGTCGATGCTAGGCCTTTAGCAATCAATCTTACAAATCCCAAGTTTGGAGTAGCATCCA
>JACPTC010000060.1 GCA_016192985.1 Candidatus Woesearchaeota archaeon
AAATATATATAAAACAAATATTTTTCATATATAATGAGATATACAAAAAAGCTCATTAGGACAAGCGGCGGCTTGGTTGTAAGAGTCCCTTCTGACATAGTAAAGCTCCTTAATTTGACAGAAAAAGACTATGTGGAGATTGACCTCAATAAAATCGATGTAAAAGCATTGAACAGGAAATCAAAATGAATATTAAAAAAAGAGGTGGATATAGTTTGCTTGCTGCAAGCATCAAATCACAGGCAGCCATATTCCTTATCATGTCGTTATTAATAATATTAAGCGGAGTTTTGTATTTTTTTTACCAAAGGCAGCTGGTTGATAAGGAAATTGAAATTGTGCAGCCTGAAATACTGCCAATCAAGTCTTATGTGGAGCATTGCATAAAAACAGCTGCTGAAGATGGATTAGCAGCAATAGGGCTTTCAGGCGGCTATATACAAGTTCCAGACGGCATATCTAATGATCCAAGAACATATCTTTCACAATTTGCATCCGGATTTAAAATTCCTTATTGGTGGCATGACGGCATCGAGAGCATTCCATCTGAGGAATTCATAAACCGCCAGCTGACAGGGCATATCGCTTCTGGATTGAAAGGCTGCATAAATAATTTTGAAGCTTTTGCAAATAAGTTTGAAGTGAATGCATTAAGCGAGCCGCAAGTTAATGTTCAGTTTAACGAAAATGGCGTATATATTGGTCTGGAATATCCTCTGGAAATCATTGCAAAGGATGGAAATTTCAAAGCGCTGCATGAAAAATATGTGTACACAGTGCCAATCAGGTTCAAGAAAGTGTTTGAGCTTGCAAAGCTGATAATGGAAAGAGAAAACAAAGATTATTTCCTTGAGAAAAAAACTATAGATCTTATTTCAATGGACAGGGAAATACCCGTAACAGACATGCAGGCAACCTGCCAGACAAAGACTTGGCAGCTTAGCAATATAAGGGAAAAGCTTAAGACTTTGCTGAGAGTCAACCTTCCTTATGTAAAAATAAAAGGCACAGACTATGACGCAAACATCTATGTGCCAAATCCCCGCGGCAAAAGCACATATGCTGAAACATACTTCCAGCAGCACTATGTATGGGACATAGACAAAGACGCAGACAAGAAATTCAAGAACATGAAAATATCTTTTGCCTACGAAAACTGGCCAATCAAGGTTTATGCGAGACCAAGCGAGAATGGCATTCTAAAATCAAATTCCCAGAAAGGAACTGACATGCTTTCATTTTTCTGCCTTCACATCTGGCACTTTACCTATGATGTAAATTATCCTGTTTTTGCTACTGTATTTGACAAGGAAACAGAAACAAATAAGCCGTATCAATTCAGCTTTGCATTTAAGGTTAATGTCGACCACAACCAGCCTGCGAGGCAGAATACCGGCACAGCTTTGTTTGAGGCAGCTGCTGACTTAAGCTCAGATGAGTACTGCAATGACATAAGGAATGAAATAACAATCTTCACAGTTGACAATGCCACTGGCGAAGACATAAGGGACGTTAATCTGACTTTTGTGTGCGGAAGATTTTATTGCAGCATGGGAAAAAGCAACTGGCTTAGCCTTGGAGCAGCAGCAGGACTCACAGCAAGATTCCCATACTGCGTCAATGGAGTGATTAAAGGAGCAAAAGAAGGGTATTCAGAAGCAAAATCCTTTATCCAAACAGATGTTGATGCAAGGTCTTATGTGCTAACATTAAATCCAATCAAGGAATTCGCAAAATACAAGGTAGTTAAGCATTCGCTTGCAAACCCAGGCATATCAGAGGAGCTTGGGCAAAACCAAAAGGCATCGATTCTGATAAAAGGAAAAAGCATCGGATACGAGAGCTTTGCTGTCTACCCAAAAGAAGCTGATTTTCCGCTTAATGTTCCATACGGCAAAGATGCGGCTTTCGAAGTTACAATCTATCTTGTGGATGACGAGAATATAGTTGGAGGGTATATCGGGGAATGGAAAGCAGGCAAAAGCGCATTAAAGGAGTCAGATGAAATTGTATTCCATGTTATAGAGCAAGAGCATGCGTCTGATGATGAAAGGTTTCTTTTCATTTCAGGCTTAAGCTCATACTCAAAAAGAGTTCCCGCTCCGGAATTAAAATGAAACAAAATAAAAAACAAAAATCAAAAATGAGATTAAATTTTAAAGAATTGATTGCAGTATTCATTATACAATTGGTATTCACTATTCCATTCTACACTATAAATGCATCTGGATTAACTATTTCAAATGTAAGAGCCGCAAAAGTATTGTCAAACTCCGCAACTGTTGAATGGAATACAGACAACATGTCAAACGGCAAGGTTAGATACGGCAAAACAACAGCGCTTGGATTTACGCAGAGGCATGACAACTTCATTCAAAACCACACTGTGAATGTTTTCAACGGAATTGAAAGCGACACAAACTATTTTTTTGCAGTTGAATCAGCGGACTTCACAGGCAACACTGCAATTGACAACAACTCCAACAATTTCTACACATTCAAAACAACAGACATAACTCCTCCTCCTCAAGTCACGGGATTAATGGCAGTTTCTGCAACATCAAATTCAATTTTCTTGTCATGGAACAACATAAGCATACCTGATTTTGACCATTATATTATATATAAAAACAGGATTCAGGCAGCCACCTCAACAGCAAACAGCTTTAATGACACTGGGTTAAGCGTTAAAACTGATTTCAACTACAAAGTTTCAGCTGTGGACAAAAGCGGGAATGAAGGCCCATTATCAGACACTTTGATAGCCTCAACTTCTTTAATTGATTCTGAAGCGCCTGTAATAATAAATGTTGATGTTCTTACGATAACAGACACAGCAGCAAAAGTTACATGGCTCACAAATGAAAACGCAACAACAATTGTGCTTTATGGAATGAATAAAACCGACAAAATAAAAAGCTCTAACGATTTGATTGCCAACCATTCCATAACCATTGATGGGCTTGTCAAGAATGTCAATCATATTTTTATTGCCAAGTCATGCGATGCATCAAACAACTGCGCAAATTCTTCAGCCAAAATCTTCTTGGCAGGAAGGGATGTGAAGGCGCCGTTCATTAACCTGTCAATTCCCAGATTTGTAAACAGAAGGGTCATTGACATTATCGGCTCGACAGAGCAATTCTCTTCAGTTGCATTGTTTCTAAACAACATGAATCTTCCGAAAAGAAGCCTTAGCAGCAATGAAGTTGGCAGCACAGGCAAATTTGTCTTCAGCCAGCTGCAGCTTGAGCAAGACAACATAATAAAATTTGTTATGGTGGATAAGTCAGGAAACAGGAACGAAAAAACATTTGAAGTGAGCATTGACACAGAAGACCCAATTGTGCAATTAAGCAATGTCCCAGCAATAACTTCAAATAGAAATCTCACAATAAGCGGCACTGTCAACGAGCCTGTCACGATAAACATTTTTTTAGAGGCAAATGTCAATGAGATAACAACTCCATCAAAAGTGACAGGGTTAAGAACAACTAAAGTTGGCAAAAACTCTATTGAGATGCAATGGGACGAATCAAAAGACAAGGAATTTAGCCATTATGTTGTATACAGGGAGGATGCAAGCCCTATCGCAATAACAAAGCCTGCCAATTTTAACTTATTCATAGACGCTTTGGCTGACAGCGGAAAAACATACACTTACCAAGTTTCCGCTGTGAATATATTTGCAAGAGAAGGCCAAAAATCAGAGCCTGTAACAGCTACAACAGCCAAAGGAGGCGATATACTTAACATTAGGCCCCCAGAGGTGGATATCTTTGAAGATTTCAGAAAGCCTTTGCTGGCAATTAATGCAACTTCAAGCTTCAGTTTCGGGATTCTCCTGAGCAAGGGAGACGGAAGCTACAAAATAAAGCTGATATTTGAGGACAGGGCAGATAACAGCGTTATTTTTGAAAGAAATACAGTTCTTGATACAAAAAAGCCAGAGGTAAAAATAACATCTCCACCCTCAGGAGCTCTTGTATTTGAGAATGTTGCAAATGAAATTGATGTTATAGGCAAAACAAAACCCAATTCAAGAGTGCACCTTTTTGTTGACAGGACGCCGTTCAGCTTTTTTAATCAGTCATTTGAGATAAGCGGCTTGCCAAATGAAGTTGAAATACAAAAAATAGCAGAGACAGAGCTTGATGCAAAATGCCGCTCAAATCTTGTTGCAACATCGTTCTGCAGGACCGGCGCTGATTTTTCAGTCACAGCAGATGCGCAAGGCGATTTTAAGTTTGAGAGAGTTGATTTGACAGAGATGTTTGGCGGAGCAGCAAGGCTAAGGGAAGTGCCTGTGACTCAATTTAGGGACACTGAGCTTAATCCAGAAAAGCAGGAATCAAGAAAAGTAACCTTGGTTGTGATTGCAACAGACCATGCAGGGCAAAGAGGCTCCACAACGCATACTGTAAGAATTGGCACCTGCTGGAGCGGCAACCAGAGCTGGGACATAATACCTCTGACTCAGTTTCAAAGCCC
>JACPTC010000061.1 GCA_016192985.1 Candidatus Woesearchaeota archaeon
TAGTAACTGTAATTTTTATGGGATTTTTAACATATATAAAAGTTTTTAATTAATTCTAATATTATAACCACTTTAAAGTAACAAAAATCAAAAGATTTAAATACTACTAATTTTCTGTCTTTGTGCTATGAGGGGGTTGGCTTTGTTTTTGTTGGTAGTTGTACTGATATCTTCCTTGAGTTTTTTAGCTTTCAGTATAAATAACAAAACAGAGAATGGACAAAATGACGAAGTTGAAAAAAAACCTAAAATCCCGGAGTTCAGCGCTTTCACCTCCGCTGTCTGCGAGAGTAAAGAAGAATTTGTTTATTGCAGAGATGAAGTTTTTGTAAACTGCAATGGAGAAACGTCAAAAGCAGTTGATGTTGCGGAATGCAATGGAATCAGCATAGGTATTCAAAAAGTGAATGGATTTGCAGTCTTTGAGAAGGAGTGGACGGATACTAGAAATTAGTTACTCGCCCTTGAATTGAACCAGCGAAAATAAATTATGCCCATTGCTTTCTATTTTTTCTCTGCCATGCAAATCCGGCAGCTCAATTATAACCGCACATTCAACTACTTCTCCATCTAGTTTTTTTATTAGATTAATTGCAGCAGCCAAAGAACCACCAGTAGCCACCAAATCATCAACAAGCAAAATTTTTGCGCCTTTTGGAATCGCGTCAGCATGCACCTCAACAGTTGCCCTACCATATTCAAGCTCGTAGCTCTCTTTTTCAGTCTTGTGCGGCAGTTTCCCTTCCTTTCTTATTGGGATAAACCCCTTGTGAAGCCTGCTGGCAACAGCCCCTCCAAGAATAAAACCCCTGCTCTCAATTCCTGCAACCAAGTCTATATTCTCTTTTTTGTACCTTTCATAGAACGTGTCGATCACATAACTGAATGCATCTGCATTTTTCAATAATGTTGTTATGTCCCTGAACATTATTCCTTGCTTTGGCCAGTCAGGAATTGTGCGGATTACTGATTTTAGGTCCATATTTAGAAGAAATTCTGGATTGTATTTATAATTTTTTTGATATAAGATTTATATAGCCATGAATAATACCCATATTATGCTCATTAATAACATCAATTATAGAACCGTATGGATGCAGGATACTTCTGTCTACATGATAAACCAGCAGCTTCTGCCGTTTAAGTTTGAAATCTTCCAGTCAAAAAATTATGTTGAAACTGCCAATGCAATAAAGACAATGGTCGTAAGGGGAGCTCCTGCAATCGGGGCATCAGGTGCTTATGGACTGGCGCAAGGCGCATTGGCCTATGAAGAAAATAATTTTGATGACTTTAAAAGATATGTTAACGATGCCTATAAAGTTTTGAATTCTGCAAGGCCTACTGCAAATGACTTAAGCTACGCTTTAAATTTTGTCAAATCTAAAATGTTTGTGAATTGGAGCATTTCAAATTCAAAAATGAGGGCATTTGAGCTGGCGAGGGAATATGCTGACTGGAGTGTCGAGGTATGTAGAAAGATTGGAGAATATGGGAATAAGCTAATTAAAAACAACCAAAATATTCTTACGCATTGCAATGCAGGCGCTCTTGCATGCGTTGATTTTGGCACAGCATTGTCCCCAATAAGGATTGCACATTATAACAGGAAAAAAATTTTTGTCTATGTTGATGAAACAAGACCAAGAAACCAAGGGGCGTATTTAACAGCATGGGAACTTGCTCAAGAGAAGATAAATCATGCAATAATTGCTGACAATGCAGCGGGATTCTTTATGAAAAGCAAAAAAATTGATTTGGTTGTGGTTGGAGCTGACAGGATTGCAATGAACGGCGATGTCGCTAACAAAATTGGCACTTATGAAAAAGCTGTTGTGGCAAAGGAAAACAATATCCCTTTTTATGTTGCTGCTCCGTTATCGACTTTTGACATTAACTCGAAAACTGGCGACTATATTCCTATTGAAGAAAGAAGCGAAGAAGAAATTTTATACATTTCTGGAATTGATGAAAATAAAAAAATAAAAAAAGTAAGAATTGCTCCAGAAGAAAGCACTGCAAAAAATCCTGCTTTTGATGTCACGCCGGCGAAATATATAAGCGGAATTATCACTGAAAAAGGCGTTATAAGGCCGGTAATGGAAGAGATTGAAAAATTTGTTTTGAGTAAATATCAAAATGAGGAATAATTATGGCATTACAAGAAGAGATTTTGTGGTATATGGCGCTGCATTAGCATTTTCTAGTCCCTCAATGATTTCAGATGCGGCTGAATCAAACGGTTTTGAAAAATTAAGGAAACTTGCAGCTAGAGTTGAAAAAGAGATTAGGTGGTTTAGATTTCTTGAAAATGATCCTGTCCGTGAGCAAGAATTGATGCTTGGAACTATTTATGATGGCGAAGTTAAAGGAAGAAGAGTAAGGTTGGAAATCCAATTGCAAGAACTTGGAGGATTCAGATTGATAATGCGCAAGAATTACACAAATAATAACCAAAATGCCAAAAAAAGAACGTGGGATGGCGGTCCAGGCATTCACACTTATGTTGATGGGGATTTTGAAGGAAATCTTTTAGACCCATACAATGGCGTTAGCATAGAACATCATGGAACAGATGAAAAAGTAGGCATGGATGCACTGTACTGGCTTTTCATGAGAGATGGCAACGTGCGTTTGAATCCAACATTTGAAACTATAGAATTTGCTTCAGGTTCTTACGCAAACCAAACATTCGCGCAGTTAATGCAAATTTTCATGGACGAAAGAATGCGGGCTGATAAAGATTATAGAGAAACTTTGTCTGATATAATCCTGAAGATGGAGTCTACCGGAAAGTTAAGATAAAATCAAAAAACCAGCAACCTTTATAAATCTAAATATATTAGTAAGCTACGATTAAAAATGGACTGGGGCATGAAAAACAGATTGGCAAGGATTTTTAATCAAAAGAGCGGCAAGACTGTAATGCTTGCAGTTGACCACGGCTATTTCCAAGGCCCGACAACTGGGTTGAAAAAGCCAAGGGAAACAATAATGCCTTTATTGCCTCATTCTGACTGCTTGTTTGTTACGAGGGGGATTTTAAGAAACTGTGTCAGCCCTGCAACAAGCACGCCAATTTTTTTACGAGTTTCTGGCGGCCCAAGTGTTTTGGGGGAGTTATCAAATGAGGACATAACCACTTCCATGAAAGAGGCATTAAGGCTGAATGCAGTTGGAGTAGGCACTTCAATCTTTGTTGGTGAAAAAAATGAGGACAGGACAATTAGCAATCTGGGTAGATTGGTGAATGAAGCGGAGGAATATGGAATGCCTGTGCTTGCAATAACTGCTGTTGGCAAGGAAATGGCAAGAGACGCGAGATATCTTGGATTAGCGTGCAGGATTGCAGCTGAAATGGGCGCGCACATAGTCAAGACTTATTATTGTGCGGAAGATTTTGACAAGGTAGTCGAAGGCTGCCCTGTGCCGATTGTAATTGCAGGAGGCAAAAAGATTTCCGAAAGAGACGCTTTGCAGATGGCTTTTAATGCGATAAGCAAAGGCGCTGCAGGCGTTGATATGGGAAGAAACATATTCCAGTCGGAAAACTCTGTTGCAATGATACAGGCAGTAAGGGCAGTTGTGCATGATAATTACGGTGTTGACGAAGCTTTTGAGTTGTTTAATAAATTGAAGGAGAAGAAAGTTGTTGATAGCGTTGTAGAATAGATTTGATATTTCTTAAAATTGTATGCTTGTTACATGATGATTAACAAGATAGTTACTTGTAAGTAGTTACAAATAGAAAGATTTATAAAGGGAAGATTTTTGATTAGAACGTACCTGTAAAAGTGAAATAAAAATGGATAGACGAGAATTTTTAGTGCTAGGAGGAACAGCGTTAGCCGGAGGTGTTGTATTAGGGGCACTTATAGATGCAAAATGCAACAGAGAAATAGACCCACTTGAAACATTGTTATTGAAAGATTTTCTAACATACGGTGAAGACTCGTCTATAGATAGACAAAATATTTCTGGATTATTGTTTGATATAGAAGCAAAAGAAGACCCAAAAAGTTCAAGAATTTGGGAAACAAAAGGGAGGGCTGTTAACATTGGGAATGGTTATTACCTCACAGCATACCATGTTGTTGAGCCAAAAAGTGGTAGTAAGGAAGTAATGCGCATGATTCCACAATCTAGGAGAGGTTATGTAGTAAATGATGCTAGAACTTTTGAGTTGGCATCGTTTGATAAAACTATAGACCTAGCTCTGCTTAAAGCACCTGTTGAGAAGGCAGAAGGAAAGGCAGTAGTCCATCTCGGGCCTTGGGAACTGAAAGAAGGCAATTTAGTTTCAACCTTCACAAGGTTTACAGGTAGGCCTAAACAAGCAGATTACAATTTTGAGCTACAGGGTGTAGATTTTTATGATAAGGATGGTAAAATGCGAGTTGGCAGGCTATATTTGCCAGCCGGTTCGTTGCTTTTTCAAGTTGAAGGCTCTGTTTTGCCTTACAAAGAAGAGGAAATCAAGAAAATTCCTGGTTCAGGATTTGTGCCTGCGCAAAATGCTAATTTTAGTTCCATGATTAATTACAATGGAGATAGCGGAGCTCCTGTATTTGTGCAGCTTCGCGATGGAAAGTATGCACTTGTGGGGATTGTAACAAGTGGTGTTCAAATTGAACATTCAATAAAAACGCCTGGCCATCCTCTTGGTTACGATGCGACCGCCCAGATTGGAACAATCTTTGCACATCGAGATTCGATAGAGCGACTTATTAAAGCTTATAATCCAGATGTGACAAAACAAAATTTAAAATAAGCCTATACTCTAATTTGCCAACTATGGAAAAGCAATATGATCAAGCATTGAAAGGAGTATTCAAAGTATTGCATAAATTTCATTGAAAATGCAAACTGAAATGATTATTTCAAAAACCTTTTTATAAACTTCTATTTATCCTTTTGTTATGCGCGTTGCAGTTTATTACAACAACAAAGATGTCAGGATAGAAGAAAAGCCGATTCCTGAAATCAATCTTAAAGATATGATAGCCCATAAACTAAAATTTGATGAAATTCAAGAAGGATTCAGGTTAGTTGCGGAAGCGAAAGACTCGTTAAAGGTTATTGTTGAGCCGAATAGATAAAAACGAAATATTTATAAACGTATACCTTAAACATACGTTAGATAAGTATGTTTAATGAGAAATATAAAGGTCTTAGAATTGCCGTAAGCCATTCAGCCATGCAAGAATTAATGCAAGAGGGTAAAACTGTTTATGACGTTGTTGAAATTTTGGAGAAAGGCTATGATGCGCCTAGAAAAAGAAAACAAGGCACAATAGAAAAATGGATTGATAAAGGGAAGAAAACTTACAATGTTGTAATTGCAAAGGATTACCACGAAATTTTAAAAGAAGATTGCTGGGTTTTGATTCATTTTGGAAAATTCACAAGGAGGTAAGCAAAAATGAAATGCAACAAATGCGGTAAAGCAATGAAATTTATTAAGGAAATGAAATTTAATGAGTATTCAATAGATGGATGGAAATGCTCTTGTGGTGAAATTTATTATGACCCTGAGCAGGCACAGAAAGTATTGCTATTGAATAAGCTAAAGAAAGAAGTTCTGAAAGCAAAGTTGGGAAAAATTAGAAGTAATCTAATTTTGAGATTGCCAAAAGATTTAGAGCACGCTTTTAATTTAGAGAAAGGAGAAAGCGTATTGATTAAAGTTGAGGATAATGGGTTTAGGGTAGTGCCTGCTTGAATAGCGAAATTAGCGAATGTCTATAATTTACAACAAATAGCAGTATTAAATAGGCATATAAAAGAATAAATACTAATTCTTCAAAAATCATATGTAGATCTGAAATGAAGATAGGAATGTCAAAAATATTTTCTAAAAGGTTAAACATTGACCAAAATATTCCTAAATAAATTCCAAATATTATTTTTCTCTGTAGGGTGTATATAA
>JACPTC010000032.1 GCA_016192985.1 Candidatus Woesearchaeota archaeon
TAAGTAGCTTATGTATTATTCCGTTAACTATAAACCAAATTATCACAACAAAAACCAGAATAAGAATCCAGTAGATTAGATGTTTTGTTGTTAAATCTGTATCTGCTTTTTTATTATAAACGAGTAAAATGATCTCTCTTTTTGGCATGTGAAAAATCATAAAAAACAAGATATATAAATATTTGGGTTATCCTGATTTTGGAGTGCAACAACAAATATTGCCTTCACTCATGCCTTCAAATCTTCCAGGTATCCTTATCTCATTACCTTCGCAACGATCGTTTCCGCCCGGACCAGACCTAATAGTTCCACTTACATATCCAACAGACTTACAACCACTATCACAGTTTAAAGATGAGCTACTCACACCCTCACTAAAAATCTTGAATCTTCCAGTAAAAATCAAAAATAGCACTACAAGAACAGCCAATGCAATAGCAGCAATTATGATTGTGTTGATAGAAATGCTTTGGGATTTTTTAAGCATAAAAACCAATTAAAGAAAGAGTTAAAGAAAGAGGTATATAATCTTTATGGTTTTGCTAGGCAACAGCATCCATATTGGCCATCCTTATATGCGCCTGCAATGTACTGCCCCTCTGCACAGGATTTTGTATCTGAGGTTGGATGTGAGCCTGGATTTGAGTTTAGGCTGGAGCATTTCTGGGCGCATGTGTCTGTTTCCTGAACTCCCTTGGTAAAGCTGCCCAGCCTGCCAGTGAATATCGCGAAAAGCACTACAAGAACAGCCAATGCAATAGCAGCAATTATGATTGTGTTGATAGAAATGCTTTGTCCTTTGTTGCTCATTTAAAACACCTATTTGAGGCAATAGCGATATTATTTAGTAAGTTATATTTAAATATTTGGGTTTTTGTTTGAATTGGATAATTATCCACAAATATCTAGCTTGGCGTATACAGTTGCTGCGCTTATTGGAATTGGAAACAGCTTGGACCTCTTCTCTGCAGGGCATCTTTTTCCTGTTTTAATCAAAGGTGAGTTAATATCAGTATAAGCCAGAAACTCGTAATCTGTATTCCATTTGTCTAGAGTTTGGCCAAATATGCTCTTGGCAGTTAACTCGACATAGGCGCAAGATTCCTGTCCATTTTCGCATATTATTGTTCTGCCTTGTGCACAATCCTGAACTAGCTCTGTCATTGTAAGCTGAGAGCAATCCTTTGCAGCTGTTTTAAGGAATGTATTTAGCATGTTTGAAGCCAGCTCAGCGCTGATGAATCCCTTTCTGTAGTTAGTAGGCGCTTTAATCACCAAAAATCTGACAACAAAGATTGTTGCTACCAAAATAAGAACCACAACAATAGCTAATCCGAGAATTTCCATTTGGGACTTCCTATTTGGCATTTTAAAGCGAGTCTTATTTGTGGTTTTCATCTGGATAAAGTTTCTATAGCCAGCACCCCAAAGCTGTGTTTTCTGGTTGCAGGGTTGTATAAGGATATTGGCACATTAGTCAAAAATTTGTTTCTAAAATTGTCAATTTTTCTTGAGTATATTTCCCATTCAGCCTCCTCAGGGTAGATTTGAAGTATTTTTATGTCGCTGAACTCAAGCAAATCATAGTAATAAAGCTCTTTTTCGCTTATTAGGCTCTTTGCAGCCTCCAATTTTAATATGTCTATGCAATTATCTATGATAACATTATCTTCACTGCATTGCACTTCCGGCATGAACATGACTCGTTGAGCAACTCCGACTGACCTGAGTTGTGATAGTTCGTCCTTCTCAAGCTCTATATTGCCCTTAATGACTTTTGCATAAAAAATAAATCCAATAGTTACCAATATAAAGAATACAAATAAGACTGCTATAGTCTCTCCGATTTGTATTTGCGATTTTTTTTGTTTTTTCATTTTAATATAGTATTTTAATATAGTAATGTGCACGAGTTTAATTGGGCGTCTTTGTTGTTAGATGCCAACGACTTAGCAGAATCTGATATCTTGTTAACATTTTCATCATTAAAGTTTAGAGATGCTGTTAAAATTTTATTAAAATAAAACAGTGCATTGGTGTATAATTCCTTGCATCGAATCTCTTTTATTGACACTAACTCTTTTTCCATAAGCTTTTTTGTCCTTTCAACAAAGATTCTAGTCACTAGATTTAGCCTAGTGAATGTATTTTGCATGTTGCATTCATATGATTCAATATTATCTGTGTATACTGCCGCAATCAATGAGGGTTTCCCGATATAGGATGATGTGCCTTTATGCTGCCATGAATTGCCGTTTTTTTGCCAGAATTCTATTGCCCCTTTCTCCTTGTCCCCGTTTATCTTAATGGCGCTTACATCATTGTCCGGCATTTTTTCTAATGATTCTGGGAAATCAATCATGTCCTCAATCAATACAAGCCTAACTTTATAGTTGTTGGAATTTCTGATTTGTGGGGTGTTTTGATAGAATTCTTTCTTCAGCTCTGCCGGCATTGACTTGTTTATTTCTTTTGCAAGATTATTGCTGCCTACAATTATGTACCTGAGCTGGGGGCTTGTCACTAAAAGAAGATTGGTTGCTCTGTAAGGAACGCTGAAAGTCAATGTTTGTGTTATAAGCTTGTCACCTTTCATTAAGCTGGGCGCATACAAGATAAGGTGCTCGTATTGTCTTGAGATGCCGCTGATTGAAATCCTATTGCAACTTACTTCGATATTGGAATTAGGGATAGTTATTATGTTTGTTGTATCTGTGCTTACGCTAGCTCCCGTAATGATTGCATCTACGCTTTTCAAAACAGTGCTTTTTGTTGAAGTTTCTGCTATATTTTTTTGCTTTATAACAATGGAAGTAAACAGCAAAATGATGGCGGCTCCTGCAACGAGAACGAAAATCCAGTTAAATTGAATTTCAAATGCCTTTTTATTCATTCTAAGAGACATATTAACTTGCAGTCCACTGACTCAATAAAACGTGATTGCCCCTGCTTTCTAACCTTATGGCTACTCTGTGGTTAGTCGCTTTTATGCAAAGCACATCAGGCTCAACAGATATTTTACCAGCAAAAAATGACTCTTTGGCTATGTCTTGCAGCAAGAAAACATTCCTTCCTGTATTTGACAATATGCTGTCTTTTATTATTGGGTCAATATTGTTAGGCAATAATGGCTCATTAAATGTCTCGACAAAGCAAACTTGAGTATAATCTGAGCATAGCTGCATGTCTTTTCTTTTTACGCTGCCAAAATCGCTTAGTATGCTGTCGATTGCGTTTGTTAAATCATTTTTGAACTTGAGGCAAGCCACCTGCTCTGCTCTTTTTCTAAAGTTCTGGACAGCGTTATATCCATAGACTAGAATAAAAGATATTAAAATGATTGTCAGTATATAGATAAAGATGTGGGTATAAATTTGGGATTTCTTAGAAGATATTGTCATTTTTTCGTCTTTTTTGTCTTGGATTTTGCTAATTCATAGAGTTTTTCAAGTTTACCATGTTTTGCTTTCGGCTTGCTTTGACGCTTAGATTTGTCTTTTTGTTTGTGGTCTATTGCAACTTTGGCTAGTTTTTCCAGAGCATCCCCTTTGAATTGCGCCTTTGGTTCTTTTTTTATTTCTTTGCCCAGCTCATCTACCTTCCTCAATTCCGGTTTTTCTGGAATTTCTTTGGTCTCCTCTTTTGGAGCTACTCCTGTCTCTTTCTGAAAAGTTCCAAACAATGCTTCTCTCTCTTTTGCCCTTAATTCTTCTCTTTTCCTGAGCATTTCTCCAATCTTTATTTTTTCAATTTTTTGCTTAGGTGATTCTTGTTTGACTTGCAATTCTGGTGTTATTTTTTGAAAATCCTTTTGAATTGGCTGCAATGGAATCTTGAACTCACCTTTTTTTCTTCTTTGAGTTGCATTATAAGCTAGATAGCCAAATCCCGAAATCAAGATTGCGATGCCAAGTATGACAACAATTATTTTTGCAAGGCTTGATTTTGGGAAGTCTTCTGGATCGACAGGACTCGTTCCCTTGTCAATCTCTTTTTTATCTGCAAAATTATCATTATCTGTATCAGCCGAATTTGGATTTGTGCTTTTGCCGTATACTTTTTGAATATCGAATTCCTCGAAGTTTGTAAGGCCATCCCCATCAAAATCTAAAGCTGCATCGTTTGGGTCATTTGGATTCAATCCGTTTTGTATTTCCCAATCATCTGGAATTCCGTCCCCATCACTATCTTTGCTCGTTGTGCCTTTTGTGTCCTTTTCCTCCTGTTCGTCAGGTATATCATTGCAATTCTCATCCTCATCAGTGCATTTTTTACATTGTGAAGAAACACATTGCAGGCCGTCTTTACAATCTTGGGTTGAATCACATATTACCCCTTCTGAGCATTTTATTGGACAATTTCCGCCGCAATCAACTGCTGATTCTCCAGGGCTTAGCTTTCCATCCAGACATGTGTCTTTTTGGTTGCAGACACCAATACTGCAGAAGCTGCTTGTGCAATCGCTGTCCAAGTTGCAGTTTTTGCCGTTTGGGCATTTGTTGCATGGGCCGCCGCAATCAATTGACGTTTCCTCTTGATTTTTTATTCCGTCATCACATGTAGGCTCTATACATCTGCTGTCAGAGCAGAATTTTGTGGCACAGTTTGAATTGTCATTGCATTGTTCACCAGCCTTGCAGTCTCCTCTGTCTTTGCAGGTAATTGTTATGGTTGAAGAGATATTTGATTTGCAGTTGTCTGTATTTATCTTGCATGACTTGCAAGCAAGAGTCCCTTCAACGAAATTTGCTCCGTGACTGCTACAGCTTATGTCTGTTATATTGCCGAAGTTTGTGCCGTCGCAGGTTTCGCCAGAATCAATAGCACCATTGCCGCATTTGGGCGCTTCATTGCAACTGAACGTATCAAGCTTGCAGTCATTTGTGCATTTTAAAACTCCGCTAGTAAAGAAGCTGCTGTAAGATTTGCAACTGTCATTGATACTACCAAAGGTACTTGTGTCGCAAGCTTCCGCGGAATCAATGACACCATTGCCGCATTTTTGTTTTGGAACGCAAGAGCTTGTATCGAGCTTGCAGTTGTTGCATTTTAAAAGTCCTCCTGCAAAAGATGAATAATCAACACAGTCAGTTATATTGCCAAAGTCGCTCCCATCGCATGATTCGCCAATATTTATTACGCTGTTGCCACAGTTTCCGCTTGTGCCGAAGCATTGTGTTGTATCCAATTTGCACTGGCTTGTGCATTTAAGAGTGCCTCCTGTAAACAATGAGTCGTATTGTGCGCACTGCCCGTTTAATGGGCCTATGTTGTTTGTGTCATATGATGCCGTTGCCGCAGCTTGGCTTTGGCTGGCACTTGCTTGTATCCAGCAAACAGCTTGGGGCACACCCTAATGATCCTGATGCAAACCCCATATCTACGCAACTATCCAGCACCCCAAAAAGCTTCCCATCGCAGTTCTCGCCTTTTTGGATAATTTTATCTCCGCAGAAAGGCTGCACAATACAGTTCGTTTTATCTATTTCACAATTATTGCAGCTTAGGTTTCCTCCAATAAAATTGTTGAAGAAAAAACAAGATTTTATTGCGCCGTATACTGGACCGCTGTCGTCACATACTTCGCCTTGGTCAAGTTTGCTGTTGCCGCATGGAGGGGGCATAATGCATGAAGCAGTATTAAACTGGCATGCACTATCACATGATAGGTTTCCCCTAACAAATCCAAAACTCTGGCAAGTTTTATCACCAAGTTGTTGACTTTCGCATTGTTCTCCTGATTCTATAGCAAAATTTCCACACTTGGGCTTTTCTTTGCAACCTGACGTGTCTATTTGGCATGATGATGAGCATTTAAGAGTTCCTTCGCTAAAGGAATTACTGTAGGCAGAGCAGCTTAAGTCTTTGATGTCGCCAAAATTTGTACCGTCGCAGGTTTCACCAGTGTCTAATCGTTGATTGCCGCATGAAGGAGATTTGACACATTTAGAAGTGTCGAGCTTGCAGTCGTCTAAGCATTGCAGTTCACCCTCCTTAAAGTCATTGCTATAATCAGCGCATTTATTGCTTGTCAACCCTAAATTAATGCCATCGCATGATTCACCTTTGTCGATGAAGCTGTTGCCGCAGCTTGGCTTTTCGGTGCAGCTTGAAGTGTCAAGCTGCTTGCAATCGGTGCTACATTTCAATGTTCCTCCTTGGAATGATGAGGAATACTCTGAACATTCCACACTCAGTTTCCCGAGGTTAGCGCCATCGCAGGCTTCACCTATGTTAATAGAGTTATCCCCGCAAATTCCATTTACACCTTGGCAATTAGATGTGTCGATTTTGCATCTGTTACAAAGCAGATTTCCAGCACTGAAAAGAGAAGGATTATAATCATTGCAAGTGCCAGCAATCGGACCAAAATTAGTTCCATCGCATGATTCACCTTTGTCGATGAAGCTGTTGCCGCAGCTTGGCTTTTCGGTGCAGCTTGAAGTGTCTACTTGGCAAGTGGATGTGCACTTTAATGTACCTCCATTAAAAGAATTATTATAACCTGAACATGCTTTTATAATTCCAAAGAGTGCACCATCACAGGTTTCGCTTGGGTCTATCTCCTTATTTCCGCAATTTGGAAGTCTTTTGCAACCAGAAGTGTCTATTTTGCAGTCGTTTGAGCATTGAAGATTGCCGCCTATAAAGTTGGTATATTGCGTGCAACTCTTAATCAACCCAAATGTATTTTTGTCACATTCTTCGCCTGGCCTGTTTATTAGCCCATCACCGCAAGTCTTTCCAATGCAATTTGAGGTGTCAATCTGGCAAGTTTGCGGATTGCATGTGAGGTTTCCGCCATTAAAAGAATTTGAATTAAAATTGACACAGGTTCCTGTTAACGCGCCGAAGTTTTTGCCATCACATTGTTCATTTGCACCCAAATCTATAAATCCATTGCTGCACACGCCCGAGATTGTGCACTCCTTTGTGTCAATCTTGCATTCGTTCGTACATTTAAGGCTGCCTGCTAAGAAAGAACTGCTGAACTGAGAGCAGCTTCCTGTTAAGGCTGAGCCAAAATTGTTTGTGTCACATTCTTCTTTACTATCTTTGATC
>JACPTC010000004.1 GCA_016192985.1 Candidatus Woesearchaeota archaeon
TCGCGCCGAAATGCTATTCGACAGTTAAGGTATTTGGCACGATTTTAAGGGAGGAATGGCAAAGCAATGGCTACTGGGTTGCTGTTGTTGAACTTCCTGGCGGCATGGAAAACGACCTTTACGACAAACTGAACAAGATATGCCATGGCAATGTTGAAAGCAAAGTTTTGAAGATAAAATAAAAATTAATTTAACACAATTACAAGTAAAAAATTTAATTTAAAATCAAGATAAGGAGGGAAAAATGTCAGAAACACAAAACCAAGCAAATTTGCAACAAAGAATTCGTGAGTTTGAAGCTGCATTTAGGGACATTAAAACTAATCCACATTTGGGTGGGATGGAAGGAGAGCGACAATCAGCAAGATTTAATTATGCCCTAATAAGACTTCATGAGGCAGACCCTCAATTAGCAGCACAACATGTACGTACTTACAATAGATGGTTAGATAGTTTGCCAAACCCATGTGAATGCATGTACATACATTCACTAGAATAAATGTTTACAATATCAATGAAAAACAGTTGAGTAAAATTAGTTCAAATTAATAAAGGGAAAATTCAAAATAAAAAGAATAAATAAATTAAATAACGATTTAACATTAAAAACTATTCAATAACTAAACTCATTAAAATAAAAAATTAAAATCCGAAAATTAAAAATCACAATTAAAAATTCAAAGGTGAAAACAAAATGAATGGAGTTGTACTACTTGAACCTGACGTATTAATTGACAGAATTGGGCAGATGGGTAAAAGGGCAGACGAAGTTATTCCAGATGACCCTATCGGGTTAGAAGCTAGAATTCATAGAATTAAAACTCTTCTTAATTGCGTTCCCACTCCATCAGGAACATATGAAGCGAGGAGGGAACGTTACATAAAAATACAAGGAGAACTTTTAGCTCTTGCAGCATTTGGTGGTGAAAGTGAAGCATTGTCTTTTGCACCAGCATTTTTGGATACGTATTTTAAACTTATACCACCCGAGAAAAGATTATTTGAATACAAGCTTAGATTAATAGATGAGGTATAAAATGTCAGAAATAAAAATTAAGGATAAAAGCATTGCAGTTCCTGGAGAGACACTGGCAGTTGGAATGGACACGCTGCCAGGGGCAGGGACATACAGGCAAGATGAGAAGATTATCGCAAATAGGATCGGGCTGGCAGTTGTGGAAGGAAGAACAATAAAGCTAATTCCTTTATCCGGGAGATATATTCCAAAAACAGGAGACACAATAATCTGCAAGGTAATTGACGTGGGATTTAACGGATGGCGGTTGGATACAAATTCAGCTTACTCTGCAATGCTTCCGATAAAAGATGCAACATCAGATTTCATAGCAAGAGGCGCAAACTTGACTCAATATTATGATTTAGGCGATTATCTTGTTTGCAAGATTGTTAATGTCACAAGCCAGAAGCTTATAGATGTAAGCATGAAGGGCCCTGGGCTAAGAAAATTGAAAGGCGGCAGAATAATAGAAGTTGATTCAAACAAAGTGCCGAGAATCATAGGCAAACAAGGCTCAATGGTTATGATGATAAAAGACGCAGCAAAGTGCAACATAGTAGTTGGCCAGAATGGGATTATATGGATTGACGGCGAGCCATTAAATGAGTTGCTTGCAATCCAGACTATAAAAAAAATAGAGAAAGAAAGCCACATGAGCGGCTTGACTGACAAGATAAAAGAATTTTTGGAGAAAAACGGCAATGCAAAAAATTAGGGTTTTATTTAATGAAAAATCAAAATTAATAATTAATCAAGGTGAAATTGGAAATGACTTACAAACAAAGAATTGACGGAAGAAAGTTTGATGAAACAAGGCCCATAGAGGCTAAGGTTGGAGTTATTCAAAGGGCAGACGGCTCAGCCATGTTCAAGATAGGTAACACATGGGCGTATGCAGCTGTATACGGGCCAAGAAACCTGCATCCAAAATTTTTGCAGGATCCCCAAAAGGGCGTCTTAAGATGTAATTACAACATGATGCCTTTCTCAAGCTCCGGCGAGCGAGTAAGGCCCGGCGGCTCAAGAAGGTCAAAAGAAATCTCATTAGTCACAGGAAAGGCTTTGCTGCCTGTATTAAACCTGGAAGAATACCCAAACTCTGTTGTTGATGTCTTTATTGAGTTGCCGCAGACAGAAGCTGGCTCTAGATGCGCAGGAATATGCGCGGCATCAATGGCATTAGCCGATGCAGGCTTGAAAATGAAAGATTTGGTTTGTGCAGTTTCTGTTGGGAAAGTCCACGATAAGCTGCTTATTGATTTGGATTATTCTGAGGAGAGCTACGCAGATGGAGCTGTGGCTGACATTCCAATTGCAATTATGCCAAACTCCGGCAAAATAACCTTGCTCCAGATGGATGGCGAGATAAGCAAGGAAGAACTGATTAAACTGCTGGAAATGGGGAAAAAAATCTGCATGGATATTTATGAAGTGCAAAGAAAAGCTTTGAAGGAAAAATACCAAGAGGTTGAGGCATAATGCATAGAGAGCTAAGAAACCATATTATAGGGCTGTTGAATGCCAACATAAGGCTTGACGGAAGGAAGCTTACAGAATACAGAAAGCCTATTGAGGTTGAGTCTTCAGTTGTCAAGACAGCAGAAGGTTCAGCGAGAGTAAAGATAGGCGAAACAGATGTGATTGTGGGGGTAAAGCTGGAGGTTGGAGAGCCATATCCTGACACCCCTAATGAGGGTACAATAATTGTGGGAGCTGAGCTGCTGCCATTGTCAAACCCGGACTTTGAGCTTGGTCCGCCCGGAATACAGGCTATAGAGCTTGCAAGGGTTGTTGACAGGGGCATAAGGGAAAGCAAGGCAATTGACTTCAAGAAACTGTGCATCGAGGCTGGAAGCAAGATTTGGATGGTTATTATTGATATATGCCCGATAAATGATGCAGGCAACCTTCTTGACGCTTCTTCGCTTGCTGCGCTTGCAGCGCTTAAAGAAACAAGGTATCCTGCCTTTGACGGTGAGAAGATTGACTACAAGACAAAGACAGACAAAAAGCTTGAGCTGGAAAAGCTGCCTATCGCTGTCACTGTAATCAAGATTGGGGAAAACTTTATTGTAGACCCTGATACAGAAGAAGAAATGTCAATTGATGCAAGATTGACAGTATCATCAATTGAGGACGGGACTCTCTGCGCGCTGCAGAAAGGCGGTGATTACCCTTTGACTATTGAAGACATTGACAAAATGCTTGACATAGGGATTGAAAAGGCAAAGGAATTGAGGAGATGTTTGTAATAATTTCAAAAATAAATTATCAGTTTAATTACTAGACATATAAATTAAAATGGTCGAATCTGATATTACAGCAGGTTTAAGAGAATCTGCTAACTTATGGGATTCGTTTATTCGAGCTAGTGTGGCGTATGGACTGATTAGGAGGGCTTATCAAATAAGTGATGTAAGTTTCCCCTATGTTGATGAATTTACAGATATCTTTACAAAAATGGGTCAATTTTTACCAAAAACACCAACTAGAATAGATATATCACAAGCGAATAAAATAACATTGTATGACTATATGTTTTCCAAATTTTTGAAACTTCTTATTGGTGCTGATGGGCATTTAAGGCAAGTGAGTGGGAGGGGCACACTTGAAACTATTGCAAATTCCATTCCATTATCGTTCACTTAGACTCAAGACAAAGACAAAAAATCAAAAAATGCAGGCAAAAATCGAAGACAAGCTAAAAAAATACTTTAGATTAACTTCCAAAGCCCTAAAAAAAGTCAAAATTGTTGAAAAGCACAGAAAGGAAGCAGAGGATATTTTTGATTTGGCAAAAAGGTACTTTGATGATGCAAAATTTTTTGAGAAGAAGGGCGATTTAGTCAATGCTTATGGCGCAGTTGTATATGCGCATGCATTCTTGGACATAGGCGCAAGGCTTGGATTTTTTGATGTTGGAAATGATAATAATTTATTTATGGTGGATTAAGTCCAAAAAGGCATTGTAATAAGCCATAAGACATTGCTCGCAACAAGGAAAACCCCTATCCCTAATATCATTGCTTCGCTCTGCAAATAAGGAACCAATATCGGAGTTATATAAGGAATATTCCATCCTGTAAAGTGGGATATAAATGCAAGAGATATTGCTAAATCAACTAAATTATGGAGTATTGAAAGCGCAATTAATCCGAATTGCGATGTTAAGTCCTTGAATTCATTGATTATATCAAGAAAAATAAAAATTATGAAGACAATAAACGCAACCGCATAAACAGAATTATGCAGTTTGAGTGGATAAATTCTTCCAGTAAATGTTACAAGCAAAAGCCCGCATATGATGCCGATTACTGCATCTTCTGCCTCAAAGCCCAATTTCATTGCTGATTATTATTTAATGGCTTGTTTATAAATATTGCTCATTAAAAATTATTATATTTAGCGGTAACGAAGCAAAAAACTTATATGCGGTGGGTTGTTAGTTTATAATAAAATGAGCGAGCCAAGAGTATTAAGAGTATTGCAGTTTAAAGACGGGTTGAGCTTTGTTGTGGACAGGATACTAAATGGAAAAAAGCATCCTGTAATTGTAGCCATATTCGGGCCAAGAGACAGCGGCAAGACAAAACTAAGGGAAGTAGCTCGTGACAGACTCCACAGAGAATTTGGAAAAAGTGGATTAAGTGTGATGTGTGGAACAGATTTGTATGACTATCCACAGTACCATAGTGGTTTGGATTTTCTCTTAGTAGAGGATGTTGGAGCTTTACAAAATTTCCGGACTTAAGCGTTTACATAACTCAAAAATTTTCAATGGAAAGTTTAGAGCCTCAAGCTAGGGCTCTTATTCAGGAAGAGATATATGATTTGGTAATAGAGAACCCTCAAGCAACCAAAAAATAATCCCTATTTTCTTCCAAAATAAAAGAATTTGTCAATGCTCACATCTTCTGGCTCGTAGTTGCCATATCTTGGCCTTACAGGCTCTGTGTTCTTCTCTGCTCCGCTTTTAAATTCCTCACGCCTTTCATCATGCGGCCTGCAGTCAATAATCTCTACACTCTTTTTTGGATTTACCTGCTGATTTTGAGGGCTTGGATGATTGTCAAGCAATGTCTTTTGAACAGGATGCTGTGGCTGGAACTGCAGCCTGGTTATCTGGCTTTTTAATGAGCCAACTTCATTGTTTAACAAGCTTAAATGCTCTTTCAAAGCTGCTATCTCCTGCTGCAGCTTCTTTGTTGCCATCTCAACCATCAACTCAAACCTTTTTTGAGTGAAAGCATCAAGTTGTTGCTCCATTCTGATAACCTCTTTTTGTATTGTTTTTTATGCCAGTTATTGTTTTTATTCTTCTATTTAATTTTAAGTATTAATTCAATAAGTTAAAAATCTAAAAATTAGACAGTTTGTTGCCAAAGTTCTCCCTTATGAACTGGACCATCATGTCGTTGCCAGCCAATGAGTAAGCCTTTAGCGCAGTTGCAAGCAGCCCCTCCCTTAAGCAGACATCTCCCAATGCGCTCAGCTTTTCCTTGTCATGCGCAAGCTCGTAGGCTTTTGCAGCATAGCCAATCTGCCTTTCGCGCAGGCATTTGTCTCCAATTTCAACCAGCTTATGCGGCAGGTTTATTGCGCTAAAAATCTCAATAGCATAATCCCACTTGCCTTTCTGGAAGCACTCATCCCCTACCTTTGTTAAGCTTTCAGCATCGTTACACAGTCTGAATGCCTTGATAGCATCGGCAAAATGTCCATTTTCAAGAGACTTCTTTCCGACTTTCAACAAATTTTCATTAGCATCTGCTAGCCTGTAAGTGTCTATGGCATTGCTGAACAAGCCAACTTCCTCATAATGCTCGCCCACTTCAACAAGCCTTTGCCTGTTTCCTGCAAGTATAAATGCCTTGACTGAATTGTTCATGTCGCCTTTTCTGATATATTCCTCGCCTAAAGCATTGAGGAGCTTGGATTTTGTCACTTCATCAAACATTGAAAAGTTTACATTGTCAATTCCTTTCTCAAGAAGCACAGGCACGATTCTTTTGAAATTTTCAATATCATGGGACTGCCCCATAAATCTTTCATTTGAGTCGGCAATTTCTGCCACCATTTTTTTTACAATTTTGTCTTCGTCGACTGGCATTCTGGTCACCTTCAACCTTCCCGAAAGTTGACGTCGGGAAACTTTTTGCGAAAAAGTTTCATCAAAAATGTGCCATCTTTGGGACGGCACAAATTATTTGTCAACAGCGAGACTTTGTTTTTTTTGGATTTTAAATTTTTAATTATGTAATTGTTATTTTAAATTCTTTTCTTAATATACTTGCAATGAGCTATCCTTCTTTAAGAGCTCCTTTTGCACTACCTGTCATCAAAATCTTTTCAGACATTGAAGGTAAGTGTCCCTCTTGGCCAAGATGATGAACCAGTGGCCAAAAAAGCCCTTTTCTTAATTCAAGGTACTCTGTAGGTTGAGGTTCATCTTCAACTTGAATTTCAACTATCATTGCGTCACCACGCATTTTTGCATCAATGATGACTCCTTTCACCTCGGCAATCTTATTTGAAAATTTTTAAAAATAAAAAAATTAATTCACAGATTTAGTCAGTGAAATAATCAATTCCTAGCTCATCGCTGAATCTTTTGGCTTCGATGACTCTTGACTTTTTGTCTGCTTTGCCAAGTATCCATGGGCTGTTGACACCTGTTATGATTGTCATGACCGCCAGCTTGCCTTTCATTGCCTCAGAAACTCTTGCGCCCCAGATGACATTTGCATCTTGGTCTAGGTTTTCTGTAACAATTTCGCCAATTTTGTTAACTTCATCAAGCGTCATGTCAGGACCTCCTTCCACATGGATTAAAGCTCCTGTTGCTCCTTTGTAGCTTATTTCAAGCAACGGATTGCTTAGGGCGCCCTTTACTGCTTCCTCCACTCTGTTTGTTGTATCTGAAACACCAACGCCAATTGCTGCAACTCCACCATCTTGCATTATTGCCTTTACGTCAGCATAATCAAGGTTGACTAGAGATGGCACAGCTATTGTCTCAACAATGCCCCTTATCATGGTCGCAACCAGCTCATTTGCAACTGCAAAAGCCTGCTGCACAGGCAGATTGCCTGCAATGTTGACAAGCCTGTTGTTGTCAATTACAATGACAGTGTCTGATGTTTGCCTTAACTGCTGCAATCCAAATTCTGCTTTGTCAATCCTTGCTCTCTCAATCTTGAAAGGCATTGTGACAGTTCCTATCACTATGGCTCCTGCGTCTTTTGCCACTTGGCCAACTACTGGAGCAGCGCCTGTGCCTGTGCCGCCGCCCATGCCCGCGCATACAAACACCATGTCAGCGCCTTTAAGCACTTCTTTTATTTCCTGTATGTTCTCTTGCGCAGCCTTGTTTCCCCTATCAGGAAAGCCGCCGCATCCAAGACCTCTTGTCAGCTCTTTTCCAATCAGAAATCGCTTGTCAGCTTCTGTAATCTCAAGATGCTGCTTGTCTGTGTTACAGGCAATAATCTCAGCACCCCTTATTCCTTTCCTGTAAAGCCAGTTTACCATATTAGAGCCAGCTCCGCCACAGCCAATAACTTTGATATTAGCGTGACCCACCTGCAAATCTTCATTTTGTGCAACTCCCTGCTTTAGTGCACTTTCAATAACAAAATCCATTCCCATTCTTTTCACCTCACTTTTTAGCTAATTTTAAATATTGGGCTATTATTAACATAATTACTAGTATATAAATATTACTATTTTGTATACTGGTATACTTTACAAAATAAACAAAAATTTAATTTTTTTCTATATTGAAAAATAAATCTAAACTCTTATCAAATTGATTAACTCTTTTTAAGTAGTTAAAAAAGGAAGATTTATAAATTGGCAAAACCTACATTATCTTATGAGAACAAAGATTCCGCCAAAGATATTTAGGAGCTTTCCGCCTGAGCCAGACAATAGAATGCGCCTAATGCTAAATGTGCTTAGGCATGAGTGGGCACAGATATTGCTCGCTACATCACTTAGCTCTTCTGATGACCCAAAAGAAATGCGGAGAAATCTTGAAGGGTTATGCAATGCGGAAATAAGCGTGCCTGAAATCAGACGCATATTAAGAGAGGTGCTGGAGCCTGCATATCTAGTTGAGATTAAGGCATATTTGGGAAGGGATCTTCCCGCATATTCACTTTCAAAGACAGGCCAGCTGTATGGGGTTTGTCCTGCTGTTTTTACACTTAAATATTCTGCTGGAAACAATATTGCACTTGGAGATGTATTACGGGCGCAGAATTCCGGCAGACCAGCCAACAGCTTTTAGGAGATATGCGCTTCTCAAAAGACTTTATGAAGCAAAGGAACAAGGTATAGTTAGGGCTGGGCTTGCAAGAGATATTTTTGCCAGCGTTAATCTCGTGCAAAGTGATTTGGATGATTTGAAAGCACTCGGTCTTGTTGATGTTGATTTGCGAGATACCGATAAAACTGGCGTTTCATCGTACAGATGGAAGCGAGGAGTGCCTTTCAATGTTGATAGCCAAGAATACAATCTGCACAAGGTAGCGGAGATAGTATATACGAGAGGTAGGGCAACTCTAAAAGAGATTGTTGTCCCTACAGGGAGGACAACATTACAGGTAACAAAAGATCTTAGGAATCTACAGTCTAGGGGGTTAATTAAACCAGCAGGCACTTTCCCTATTCTCCATGAATATCATGTCAAAATGTCAGAAAATGGAGTGCATTTTTGGGAAAACTGTCTTGTACATATTTATAATTTCTTGGCAGACAACCAACAACCAGAAGTTGCTGGGCAAATTCCTTATTTAGTTGAGCATTTGCAGCATGCTGCCAGAGTGCATAGGGCAATTAACCCTTAACTATAAGAGAAAGATAACAGAATTGCAATCATCTGCCTGCGCTAATAATCAAACCTTGGGTCCATAGAATCCTTGATTAAATCATTTTCGTCTTTGTACTTTTTTACCATCATCAATCTTGTATTTCCGCAGTATGGGCACTTTATTGATTTTGGCGAGCCTTTTTTGACTGGGAACTTGAAGCGGCAGCTCACGCATATAAAATTGATTGTTTCCCCCTCTTCTGCTTCCTCGACATTCAGTTTTTCCTTCTTTTCAATTTTTTTCTGCTTGTCAAGGCACTCAACGCATATTAATCTGTTGTCTGTGTCATATTTTATACCGTCAAAGTTGAATTCCTTTTTGCATCTGGAGCATTTATAAAGTGAGGTTATTGGCATTTTAACAAGAAATTCAGCATTGAATAATAAATATTTTTCTATTTCTTTAACTTTCCCCTCTCAATTTCTTCTGTTATGTGCTCTATGTCGCGCATGTTTGTGATGTCATGCTCTTCCTTTTTTAAAGTAATGAATTTATCGATGAACTTTAATAGTTCTTTCTTGCGGTTTTCTTTGTCTTCTTTAGCGATAATCTTTTGTTTTTTAATTAATAGGTTCTTTGTCTGCTTTATTTTTTCCTTAATCTTGCGGTATTTGCCAATAACCTCGAATACAAGCCCCTCGCTGGGCCTTATTGTTAAGTACTTTTTAAAGAATGCATGGCTAATGTCAAGCTCAATTAGCCTTGCCTCTTTCAATGTTGGCAGCAAAATTATGGAAACAACCAGCCTCAATATGCCTGAAATCAGGAAAACAGATAAAATGCTTGTGAGGAATATCCATGCCGGCAAATAATCTATTAAAATGCCACCTAAAGCTGCGCCCATAACTATTGCCAAGCCTTCAAAGAACTTGTAATAAGAGATGCATCTAACTCTATTTTCTGGCTTTACAGCATCAAAGATAAAATTTGACGAGCTCAAATTAAAGCCTGCCCAGGATAATCCTGAAAACATCTCAACTATAACTAGATAATAAAAGTTGCCGGAAAAAAGCCACAAAAATGGGATCAAAGGAGTGAGCATTCCGCTCATATAGAGCACAAATTTAGTGCCCCGCTCATCTATTAGTCTGCCCCAAACACCCATTGCTATAAAGCTTGCTATCAATTCTGCAGCAATGATTATTGTAAACTGCAAATATGTAAATCCAAGGTTCTTTAAAATGTAGATTGCAAAAAAAGGCGCAGCAATATAAGTTGCGAATTTAAATAATACTACATAAATGACAAAATGCCCGTAATTGGTTTTGTCCATTCTCTTCACAAAATCAAAAAGTGAGAATTTCTCAGCGTGCTCTAAATCAGGAACAGGGTTGTGCATCATAGCCTTGAATACGCCTGAAAATGCTCTTGCAACGAATGCAATAAAGAACAATATTGCAAATCCAATGAAAGTATGTTTTGGATGGAAGTAATCTAGTGTAAATCCTGCAATTAAGGCGGAAATAAATGATGTTGCCCCAACAACCTTATTGCGAAGCCCGAAAAACCTGCCTCTTTCGTATTTTGGCACTATGTCGCCCAACAAAGAATTGCCAATAGGCTGGATAACTTGAATAAGCATTGTTTGCAGTGACACATACACTATAATCAGGTATTTTTGATTTGGCGTTAAATAGGGTATGAGCAATAACGGAATCCACAATATGGCATGCATAAATGAGCCCACCACAAGTATTTTCCTCCTGTCCCTTAAAGCTTCAACAAGCTTTGTGGCAAAAAGCTGTATAAATGCGCCAACCAGCTGCGGAATATAAGTTAATGCAGCAATCATATTAACAGGGGCATTCAGAGCGACTGCGAAAGGCGTCAAGAAAGAAGCAGTCACGCCATCCATAACAGCAAAAGAAGCGCCGTCATAGATTGAATATCTCAAACTCTTTTTTACAACATCTTCTGACATTTTAATCACTTTAAACCCAAAGAAGTAGCTCAGTCTTTTTTGCCGGCACGCTTTTTTGTTATTTTTTCTCTGCTAATGTTTCACCACACTCAGGGCAATAATCTTCCTCCTGCTCTAGTTGAGTCCGCATAAAGGGCATTCAAGCGATGATTCCATTTTCAATATCAAATTTGAAATGTATTATGATATATTTAAAGTATATCTAAAGTTAACTGTAAAAATTTTTGTCGTAGAGGCAATCGCTTAATTCTTTTAGACGCTATGTCAGAATGGGAGATGCAGATACTGGCATCCTTAAATCCCGTAGGTCCCAGGCAACATGAAAACCTTTTCTGTCTGCACAGCAATACCTTTCTCTCCAAGCATATCTTTTGAGTTCATCTTTGCGGTGCCTAATGCAACTAGCTCATTTTTTAATGTCATAACAGCAACAATATCTTTCTCTTGAATGCTGTTATTTAATCTGCTTATTCCTGGCACTTTCAAATCAACACCATGGCAAATGCTTTCAACTGTTGTATCAAAAACCCATATTTTTGGCAAATGACTAACTCCATTTTCAACAGGCTGTATTATTTTCCGCAAAAATTTGTCGTTATTATCTTCCTTCCAAAAATAGTAAGCATCAGATAGCTCCTGCAACGTGCATAAAGTGGATTCATCAAATGGACCTGCCTTTGTTCTTCTAAGCTCTGCCATATGCGCACCAACTTTCAGCTTTTGACCAGTATCGTGGATTAGTTTCCTAATGTAAGTTCCTGCCTCTGTGCCGACTTTGAACAAAACATCCTTTCCTTCGATTTCAAGAATATCAAAATAATAAACAGTTCTTGCTCTCAGCTGCCTTTTTACAGAGCTTTTTATCGGCGGCATTTGCAGTATCCTTCCAAGAAAATTATTATTTATTGTTTCTCTTAATTTTTCTTCCTCAACTTCCTTGTGCAAGTGCATTATCCCGACATACCCTTTCCCTGCTTTAAGCAATGCCTGCACAATCTTTGTAGCTCTGCCTAATGCAATTGGAAGAACGCCTGTTACGCCGGGATTTCTCTGATTTTTTACTCTAGAGTCCCAGAGTGACCGGATTTAGTTATCCCAAGTATCTTTTGCACGTAATCAGAAACTTGATGGGATGTAGGGCCCTTCGGCTTGTCTATATTGACAATGCCATAATTGATTATTTCTTCTGTTGCTCTGTCTTCTGGCTTGCATCCATATTTTTCATCAGTTTCTGCTTCTTTTCTTATCAATATTTCCCTTACGGTCTTTTTAAAAGGCAATAAGTTTTGCATGACAAAAGAAAAGGTTACGATTTAATAAAGTTAATGTTTTAGCGGCGCAAGTGCATTTCGAAACAAAAAAGAAAGTTAGAAATTATTTAAACATCAAAATTCCACTTATGTTTCATAAATGGTTTACATATAGCTAAACATTACATGGAATTTGGATGTGCTCAAAAATTACCCATCAGTAAGTGAAATTTTGTAGTGTCCAAAACCACGCTATGTTTATCCTAATGTAATCATTCCATCCATCTCTGATGGGTGGTTTTTGACAATTTATATCATCAAACGCTTCTCGGCGCTGTAGGATGGGTTTCCTGCATTCTGGGCTTTGCAGGCATTTTTGGAGTGTGCTTTGGATGCTCTTTTTTCAATTCCTTTATCTCTTCCTCTTCTATCTTCTTTGCCTCTTCTGCTTTTTCTTCCTTAGCTTCCTCAACTTTTTTTTCAATTTTCTCTTCTGGCTTTTCCTCTGCTTTTTCTTTGAATTCAGCTTCTTTTACAACCTTTTCTTCTTTCTTAGCCTCTTTTTTCTTTTCCTCAGCTTTTGGCTTTTCCTTTGGAGCATCAAAAAGTTCCACAAAAACTTTTCCTTTATCGTCTTTGATTGCATTCACTTTGACGTGGTGCGGCGGATTTTTCGCGCCATGGTCCCATATTTGCAAGTTTAGATATTTACCAACAGCAATATTTTCCGACTTCATGTGTTTCGAGATGAATTCCCTAACAGCTTTAACTGCCTTGTTTGCCTTCTTGAATGGTGGAACTTTAAGAGTTTCCTTTCTAAGCGGAATGTTATAA